>CAIOJR010000041.1 GCA_903858685.1 uncultured Caulobacterales bacterium
ATGAGGCTGATGGTCGTCATATCCGCCTGATGGGCGGCCAGCCTCTGAGCGCGGCGCCGGTGCGCGTGCCCGGCGACCCGTCTTCGGCGGCCTTTCCGATCGTGGCGGCGCTGATCACCCCCGGTTCGGAGGTCACGGTGGAAGGCGTGCTGCTAAACCCTTTGCGTACGGGGCTGTTCGAGACCCTGAAGGAGATGGGCGCAGACCTGATGATCGTCAATGCGCGCGACGAAGGGGGCGAACCGGTCGGCGACCTGATCGCCCGCTACTCCCAACTCCATGGCGTAGTGGCGCCTGCGGCGCGGGCGCCGTCGATGATCGACGAATATCCGATCCTGGCGATCGCCGCCGCCTTTGCTCACGGCCGCACAGTCATGGACGGCATTGGCGAGCTGCGCGTAAAGGAAAGCGATCGGATCGCCCTGACCGCCGCCGGCCTGAGAGCCTGTGGCGTCATGGTGGATGAACAGGCCGAAGGGATGACTGTCCAGGGTCTGGGCGCCGCGCCGGCGGGCGGCGCGGTCGTGACCACCAAAGGCGACCACCGCATCGCCATGTCGCATCTGGTCCTGGGCCTGGCCTCTCAGGGCGGCGTGACGGTGGACGAGCCGGACATGATCGCCACCAGCTTCCCCGGCTTCGCGGACCTGATGGGCGGTCTGGGCGGCCTGATCACGGAGGCCTAGGCGATGACAGCACGCCCTGACGCCCCATCTTCGGGTCTGATCATCGCCGTTGATGGACCGGCGGCCTCGGGAAAGGGCACGATCGCATCGGGCCTCGCGCGCGCGTTTCGCCTGCCCTATCTGGACACCGGCGCCCTGTATCGCGCGGTCGGACTGGGCGTCCTGGGCGTTGGCGGCGATCCGGCTGACGCTGCGCTTGCAACCCAGGTGGCGCAAGGCCTGCGTCCCGGCGAGGCGGATGAGGCCGCGATCAGGGCGCATGGGGTAGGCGAGGCGGCCAGCCTTGTCGCCGCGCATACTGGCGTGCGCGCGGCCCTGAAAACCCTGCAACAGAACTTTGCCCGCCAGCCCGGCGGCGCCGTGCTGGACGGTCGTGACATCGGCACGGTGATCGCCCCCTTCGCCACAGCCAAGCTGTTCGTTACCGCCTCGCCGGAGGTGCGCGCGGACCGGCGCTGGAAACAGCATCTGGGTCTGGGCCATGTGGTGAGCTTTGAAGAGGTTCTGGCCGACATCGGCCAGCGCGACGCCCGGGATCGCGGTCGTGACGCCGCTCCCTTAAGGCCGGCGCAAGACGCGGTCTTGCTTGACACCACCCATTTGACTATAGAAGCCGCAGCCGATGCGGCCCGCCGCATCGTCGAGAAGGCGCGCGACGCGTCGGGTTCGTCCCGATAGTCAAATCCAACGCGCCGTTTCCTCGGACGAGCTGTGGGCGATTTTCATACGGATGCGACGGGCGGCGCGACCTTGCGGTCGGCGCGCGCCTGCGTGTTTTCGGCTTCAACCCTTAATCCGGACCCGCTTGGCGCTGCGCAACAGAGCCCGTTGTCCGTTTCTGTCTGGAGACACCATGGCTGATGACGCCAGCTTGAACCCATCCCGCGACGATTTCGCCGCACTGCTCGACGAGTCCTTCGGCGGGCGCGACATCATGGAAGGCACAGTCGTGCACGGCCATGTCGTCGCCATTGAAAAGGACTTTGTCGTTGTGGACGTCGGTCTGAAGACCGAGGGCCGCGTGCCGATGAAGGAGTTCGCCAATATGGAGGGCAAGCCGCTCCCCAAGCTTGGCGACACTGTGGAAGTCTATCTGGAGCGCGTTGAAAACGCGGCCGGGGAAGCGGTCATCAGCCGCGAAAAAGCCAAGCGCGAAGAAGCCTGGACCCGTCTGGAGGGCGTCTATGCCCGCCAGGAGCCGGTCATGGGCGCCATTGTGGGCCGCGTGAAGGGCGGCTTCACCGTCGATCTGGGCGGCGCCTCGGCCTTCCTCCCCGGCAGCCAGGTCGATATCCGCCCCGTGCGCGATGTCGGCCCGCTGATGGGCAAGGAACAGCCCTTCGCCATCCTGAAGATGGACCGCCCCCGCGGCAATATCGTCGTGTCGCGTCGCGCCATCCTGGAAGAAGCTCGCGCTGAGCAACGCACCGAACTGGTGTCGCAACTCGCCGAGGGTGAAATCCGCGAAGGCGTGGTCAAGAACATCACCGATTACGGCGCGTTCGTGGACCTGGGCGGCATAGACGGCCTACTGCATGTCACCGATATGAGCTGGAAGCGCGTGTCCCACCCCAGCCAGGTTCTGGCTGTCGGCGACACCGTGAAGGTGCAGATCATCAAGATCAATCCTGACACCCAACGCATCTCGCTGGGCATGAAGCAGCTCCAGTCCGACCCCTGGGACGGCGTGGAAGCCAAGTACCCCGCCGGCGCCAAGTTCACGGGCCGCATCACCAACATCACCGATTACGGCGCCTTTGTGGAGCTGGAACCGGGCGTTGAGGGTCTGGTTCACGTCTCGGAAATGTCCTGGACCAAGAAGAACGTCCATCCGGGCAAGATCGTTTCGACCTCCCAAGAGGTCGACGTGGTCGTGCTGGACGTCGATCCGTCCAAGCGCCGCGTGTCGCTGGGCCTCAAGCAGGCTCTGCCCAACCCGTGGGAGGACTTCGTCTCCAAGCACCCGATCGGCTCCACCGTTGAAGGTGAAGTCAAGAACACCACCGAGTTCGGTCTGTTCATCGGCCTGGAAAACGACATCGACGGGATGGTCCATCTGTCCGACATCGACTGGAGCATCGCCGGCGAAGAAGCCGTGCAGCGCTACCATCGTGGCGAACTGGTGAAGGCCAAGGTCCTGGACGTGGATGTGGAAAAAGAGCGCATCTCGCTGGGCATCAAGCAGCTGGCGGGCGATCCGATGGCGGGCGACTCCTACCGCAAGGGTCAGACCGTCACCGTCACCGTGGCGGAAGTCACGACCGGCGGCGTGGAAGTGAAGTTCGGCGACGAAGCGGCGCCGATGTCCGCCTTTATCCGCAAGTCCGACCTGTCTCGCGACCGTTCGGAACAGCGCCCTGAACGTTTCGCTGTCGGCGATCGTCTCGACGCCCAGATCACCAATATCGACAAGGCCGCACGTCGCGTCTCCCTGTCGGTCAAGGCTCTGGAAATGGCGGAAGACAAGGCCGCGATCGAACAGTTCGGCTCGTCGGACTCCGGCGCGTCGCTCGGCGACATCCTTGGTGCGGCGCTTCGAGAGAAGGCCTCCAAGGAGTAATATTCGCCTGCCTCGAGAATAGGCAGTCGGCCAAAGGCCCGTGCAGGAGACCCCTGCACGGGCCTTTTCGTATCCGAGGCTCAATGAGTCTGTGCATAACCCCTTGAACAAGCCGAATGTTTCGGCAATTGTCCGCCGCTGTTGGGGATGTTGACCGGGCCACTCGCGCCCAGCCATCGGGGTCAAATAGATGATCAAGTCGGAACTGATCGCCAAATTGGCGGCGGAAAATCCACATCTGACGCAAAAGGATGTCGAACGTGTCGTCGGGGTCGTGTTTGATCAAATGACGGATGCTTTGGTGGACGGCGGCCGGGTGGAGCTTCGGGGCTTTGGCGCCTTTTCGGTTCGCGCGCGTCCCGCCCGGGCCGGGCGCAACCCCCGGACCGGGGAGTCGGTGGATGTCCGCGCCAAGGCCGTACCGTTCTTCAAGAGCGGCAAGGAACTGAGAGAACGTCTGAACGCATCGGGCGACGCCTGATCGGCCAGGCCGCCAGACCAGCGGTTGACGCGCGTAGTTAATACGTTTCAACCTGTTGCAACCAGTAATGTCTGGCGCCCATCAAAGGTTGGAGCAGGTCCCATATGTCTATTTTCAGCGAATTCCGGGAATTCATCGCCAAAGGCAACGTGCTCGATCTGGCCGTAGGCGTGATCATCGGCGGGGCCTTCGGGAAGATCGTCACAAGTCTGGTGGATCAGGTGATCATGCCGCCGATCGGGGTCCTGACCGGGGGCGTGGACTTCTCCCAGCTCAAGCTTGTTCTGAAGGCCGCTGATCCCATCAAGAAATCGGCTGAAACCGCCATTTCCTACGGCGCCTTCCTCAACACACTCATTCAATTCCTGATCGTGGCGGCGGTTATCTTCGCCGTGGTGAAGATGGCCAACAGCCTGCGCAAGACCGAGGCCGCCACAGCCGCGCCCGCGCCTGGCCCCACGCCGTCAGAGACCTTGCTGACGGAAATTCGGGACCTCTTGAAGAAATAGCATCTCGCAAGACCGTGAACGACGAAACGCCCTGGACTCGGATCAGCCGGGTTCGGGGTGCTTCTTTTTCTGTTTCTGGGCCTTCTTGTCTTTCTTCCGGTCAGACTTGGCCTTTTCGTCGCGAACCTTTTCGGCGGCCGACTTCTTTTTCTTTTCCGGTTTGGCGGCCTCATCGGAGCCAACCAGAGACTTCTCTCCGGCCTTGGCCAGATCCCGCAGCTGGTTGATGAAGGCGTCGCGCTTGGACGAGGAGAGAAGCGCCAGGATCCGTTGATCAGCGGCGGACACCTGCGGCTCTACAGCCTCCAGCACTGCGCGGCCTATGTCTGTCAGCCGGACCGTGTTGGCCCGTCCGTCCGTGGCCGATCTCTCCCGAACCAGATAATCCTTGGCGATCATGCGCGCGATCATGTCGGCCAGGGTGGAGCGATCGATCCCGGTCGCGCGAACCAGATCGGTCTGGGTCAGTCCCTCATGGGCGCTGACCGCTGCAAGGACCGCATATTGTCTTTGCGTCACGACGCCGGAGCCGGTCTCTTCTCCATAGATGTCCAGCGCCAATTGCAATGCACGGTGCAGAAGATGGCTGGGAGAACGGTCCAGACTGGCCACCGCAATCTTCGCGGACTTAGGCATCAGGCCCCCTTGCGTACAGACGGATCAACCTGCCGCTTTGGCGGTTTCCTTCCGATCACCCCCTATGTAGCGGCAATCAGTGTCGGTTTGACGACAGAATTTTCCCGGGGGGCGCCGAACAAAATCACGATTCTTCGGGTTCGATCTTCGGTTCTGGATGAGATTGCGCGTGGACCAGAGCCGCCTCGCGCATGAATAATGGCGTCTGCGCCATAGCGAACACCAGGGTCAAACCGACCAGACCCGGCACGCGGAAAGCCACCCATACCTCAGTGGATTGGGTGCGCCAGATGAACTCGTTGAGCGCGGCCAGAATCAAAAAGAACAAGCCAAACCGTAGCGTAAGTTTACGCCAGCCCCTGTCCGTCAAGGGCAGCGCATCACCGATCAGCAACTTGATCGGGCTTTTGCCCCGCACCAACCCGCCCAGCATCACAAGACCCAGCACGGCGTCGATGATCGTGGTCTTCATCTTTACGATTGTCGGATCATGAAACACCAGGGTCAGGGTTCCAAAGACCAGCGCCGCACCGCCATAGATGGCGGGCAGCGGCGCAATGCGGCGCCGGATCATCAGCGACATGGCAAGGCCAATCACCGCCCCGACCACCAGGGCGAAGGTCGCCACCAGAATTTGACGTGTCACCAGAAAGGCCACGCCAAAGGCTATGATCCCGACATAGTCCACCGCCATCTGGAAGCTGTCCAGCTTGTGGGCCGTGTGTGGCGGCGGGGACGCGGCTTGCGACATGAATCACGATCCAATCTGGAGGGCGCGCCCCTTGCGGCCAACCCTCGATACAAGGAATATATCAGGCGACGGTTTCGTCCAGCCCCACCAGAGACCGGGCGAAGGCGGTGGCGTCAAAGGGTTGCAGGTCGTCGATCCCCTCTCCGACGCCGACCAGCTTTATGGGCACGCCGCCGGCTTCAGCCGCCGCCAGCAGCACGCCGCCGCGCGCGGTGCCGTCAAGCTTGGTCATGACCAGACCCGTCACGCCTGCGGTTCGGCCGAAGATTTCAGCCTGGCTGAGCGCATTTCGTCCGACCGTGGCGTCGAGCACCAGGAGGGTCTCGTGCGGCAGGCTTGGGTCCATCTTTTTCAGCACACGCACGACCTTGGCCAGTTCATCCATCAGACCGGACTTGTTCTGAAGGCGTCCCGCCGTATCGATCAGCACCACGTCGAAGTCTTCCGCCCGCGCCCTGGCGACAGCATCAAAGGCCAGTCCCGCCGCATCGGCGCCGGGCGGGCGAGATATGAAGGCGGCGCAGGAACGATCCGCCCAGACCTGAAGCTGCTCAATCGCCGCCGCGCGGAACGTATCGCCCGCCGCGATCAGAACCCGGGCGCCGCGACCGTGCAGGTCTGCAGCGATCTTGCCAAGGGTGGTTGTCTTGCCCGACCCATTGACCCCGACAAACAGAACCACATAGGGCTTTGCGCCGCCCAGCGGCTCAAAGCGCGCTTCATGTGGGCGCAGTTCCGATGCAATCGCGTCGGCGAGACATTCCTTGACCTCCGCCTCGTCGGCTTCGCGCTCGAACCGGGCGCGAGCGAAGGCGGCGGTGATGCGGGCGGCGGCGGCGGCGCCGATATCGGCCTCGATCAGCATGTCTTCCAGATCATCCAGATCTTTTTGATCCAGACGCTTCTTGGTCAGGACGCTGGCGACCTGTTCAGCCAGTCGCGCAGAAGATTTGCCCAGTCCCTGGGACAGACGCTGGAACCAGCCAGGCTTCTGGCGGCCAAAACCACCGGGCAGCGCGGCCACAATGGGCGCGTCGTCATGATCTGAACTATCGGGTGAAACCGTCATGGCCGCCTTCATACGCATCCGCCGCCGATTGGGCAAACGGACAGAAAGATTGAGCCTAGCGCCCCGCCCGCGGCGGAGCCTGCTGCAGGGTCTGCGCCAGAAGCTTTGCCTCAGCGCCCCGGCTGGACCCCGCGCGCCACGCCACCACCACTTCACGGCTCGGCGCGCCGTCAGACAGGGGACGCACCACGACCGGCGCCGCATCCGCCAGGCCGGCTTCGACCGCCATGGCCGGCAGAAGGGAGACGCCCAGACCGGACCCTACCATCTGCACCAGCGTATGCAGAGAGGTGGCGGCGAACCCGCCCTCCGACCCGGATGATCTATTCCCATCCAGGCTGCAGGCCGACAGGGCGTGGTCACGCATGCAGTGACCATCTTCCAGAAGGATCAGGTCGTCGCGATCAAGCACAGAGGACTCCACGCGCGTCAGGCGCGCGATTGCGTGATTGGCCGGGGCCACCGCAAAAAAGGGATCGACGAACACATCCGCATAATCGATTCCCTGCAGGTCATAGGGCAGAGCGATCAGGGCTGCATCCAGCGCTCCGCTCTTCAGGGCGGCGATCAGACGGCCCGTCAGATCTTCGCGCAGGAACAGTCGAAGAGAGGGAAACCTGTGACGCAGTTCAGGCAGAACCCTCGGTAGAAGAAACGGCGCTATGGTGGGAATGACACCCAGACGAAAACGCCCGGACAAGGGCTGGCCTGCGCTGCGCGCGACCTGCACCAGGTCCTCGGCGCGCGCCAGTATATCGCTGGCCCGCGCCACCGCCTCTTCCCCGACGGCCGTCAGGATCACGCCCGCCCGGCCGCGGTCCACGACCGGCGAGCCAAGAACCTTTTCAAGCTCAGCGACACCGGCTGACAGGGTCGGCTGGGTCACGTGGGCGGCCTCTGCGGCGCGACTGAATGAGCCATGCTCGGCAAGAAGCTTGAGGTACTGAAGTTGGCGCAGCGTGGGGATCAACATGATGGTTATATAGGTTAGGTCTATTCAAGGCGCAAAACCTATCGACCAAACCGACGGCCCTAGCCTTTCCCATCCGTCCAGGCGGCGGGTGCTGCGCTGGCATTGTCCGGATGCGACTCCAGATGACGCGCCAGTTCAGGGTCCAGGGTCGCCCAGCTGATCGTCTTGCCGACCATGGCGTAGACGAAATTGACCAGAGGGTTGCGATGACGCCCGTAATTGGTCAGGGGAATCAGACGATTGCCCAGTTCGATCTTTACCCGATAGCCCGTCTGGCCGCTTTGCAGACGACGAACACCCCGCGACAGGCACCAGTCGACACAGGCGTCCCACAGGCGGAAATAGAGCATCCAGTCCTTTGGCCGCCCATAATCCAGCCCGATGAACTTGTTGATCACCTGATCGCCCTGCAGAAAACAGAGCATGAAGGCGACCAGTCGGCCATCGTCGCGATGACGCAACAGGATGAACCAGCTTCCCTCATATTTCGCGATCTCGTCAAAGAAGCGCCGATCCAGCCGCTCGAAGCGGGTGGCGGCGCGCTCATAGGTCTGCATGAACAGGCCAAGCACCTCATCCATGACCTGGGATGGAGGGGTCTGGATCACGCTGATGTCCAGCGGCGCCTGTTCCACACTGCGACGGAGCTTGCGTCGAAGCTGCTGACGGTGCGACGGCTTCATCCGCGCAAAATAGTCTTCCTTGCCTGACGAGATGAAGTCGATCTCCGTGCCGGGATAGCTCACCGCCGGAAAGAAGCCCGCCTCTGACACGACCCTGGCCAGGTCGGCGGCGTCGCGGTCGATGAAATCCTTCCAGGCGATCATCCAGGCCCGGTGCTTTCGGGCTATGACGTCCAGGGCGCGACCCAGGGCGAGAAAGACGGCCGCTCTATCCTCGCCAGCGGCGACGGCTACGGAGCCTTCATCGGAACAGGGAGATCCGACAAACAGGGTTCGTTGCACAAGCAGCGACGGCAGGACGCGTCCGGCGATGCGGAACAGGGGCATGAGCTCTTCCGGCACCACCAGTTCGATCGGCACGTCTGCGACGAACAGTGGCGCAAGCCCAACTGCCGCCCCATCCCGCTCGATCAAGGCGTAGAAAAAACGGAACTGGTCCTCCAGTCCGGACCGTTCCATGGTTTCATACCACCAGCGACCTTCCAGCGGCGGCGCAAAGCCTGAGTCCCACAAGGCGTCTGGCGCCTGGGCGGCCCCGTCGACAATCTGAACCTGATAGCTCAAGCCTGCTCCCCCATGAAGGCCACGCCGCACAGGATCAGAACAAGTCCCGCGCCGCGCAACAGGGAAATCCGTTCGCCGAGAAATAGGCGTGAAAACAGGGCCACCGCGACAAAACTGAGGCTGCCCATGGCGAAGGCGATGCTCACATCCACCACCGTCAGGGCAAAGGTGTAGAGGAAGATCTCTAGGCCATAGGCGACGGCGCCCGCCGCGATCCAAAAGACCTTGCGGTCCGGGTGGCGGGAAGATGTCTTCCAGGCGATCTGGGCCAGGCCTTCGATCACGGCGCACAGCACAATCAGGGTCAGTCCCAGGGCGGTGCGGGTCATGAGGGGTTAAGGGTGTTATGCTCGGTCCGGGCTACAAGGACGACGCCGATCAGGATCAGCGCCATCCCGGCCAGGCGCCCGGGCGTAAGGGCCTCATGCAGCCAGAGCGCAGAGACAGCCGCCACGGACAGGTAGCTCAGGGCGGTGATCGGCAAGGCGTAGGAGACGTCCGCATCATCCAGCACCTTGAGCCAGTTCGCCATCTGGGCCGCGATCATGACGCCGACGGCGATAAACAAGGGCTGGTGCGCCGCCGCGATCATGGCCCCAAGCGGGTCGACCGGGGCGGTGACGGGCAGGCTCTGGGCCGCCCGCTTCCATATGGTCTGCACGGCGGTGTCCAGCCCGATGGCCAGGCCAAGTCCGAGCACGAGTCGCGGCGGAAGCCCGCGTCGCCCGGGCCGTGTCTGATGGTTTTCGGTTCCCATGAATGGTGTTTGGCTCAGGGCTGCGTCCGGGGCAAGGCCAAGGATGGTTCCCTTAAGGCAACAGATGCGCGTTTCCACCAAGCGGCAATCGGGTGCAGCGCGTCCATGGTGTTGACAATTCAGGCTTTCCGGCGTGAGAAGAGCGACTTCTGTAACGCCCCGACGTCGCCCGGCGCGCCGGGGCTTTTGCATTTGGGAGCCCACCATGTCGAACGTCGCCGCTCAGGTCCCCGCTGACCATCTGATGGGCGTTTACAACCGCGCGCCGGTTGCGTTCGACCGAGGCCGCGGCGTGCGCCTCTACACGGAAGAGGGCGTGGAATATCTGGACTGCATGGCCGGCATCGCCACCTGCGGTTTGGGCCACGCCCATCCGCGTCTGGTGGACGCTGTCAAACGGCAAGCCGAAAAGCTGTGGCACGTCTCGAATGTCTTCCGCATCAAGGAACAAGAAGCGCTGGCCAAGCGGCTGACGGACGCATCCTTCGCTGATGTGGCCTTCTTCACCAATTCCGGAGCCGAAGCTCTGGAGTGCGCCCTGAAAACCGCGCGCAAATATCATCACGCCAATGGCCAGCCGGAGCGGATAGACGTCATCGGCTTTGACGGCTCTTTCCATGGCCGCACCTACGCCACCATCAATGCCGCGGGCAATCCCAGCTATGTCGAGGGCTTCGGCCCGCGCCTGCCGGGCTATGTTCAGGTGAAATTCGGCGATCATGACGCGCTCAAGGCCGCCATCGCCGCGCCCACCACCGCCGCCGTGCTGATCGAGCCCGTCCAGGGCGAAGGCGGCGCACGCGCTGTGCCGGACCATTGTCTGCGCGGCCTGCGCGACCTGTGCACCGAGCATGGCGTGCTGTTGATCTTTGATGAGGTTCAATGTGGTCTGGGCCGCACCGGACAGCTGTTCGCCCACGAGTGGGCGAGAGAGGCGCAACCGGACATCATGGCCCTGGCCAAGGCGCTGGGAAACGGCTTCCCCGTCGGCGCCTGTCTGGCCACCGCTGAAGCGGCCAAGGGCATGACCACCGGCGTGCATGGATCGACCTATGGCGGCAATCCCTTCGCCATGGCGGTGGCCCTGGAGGCATTCGACGAATTGTCCAAGCCCGAAACGCTCGCTCATGTCCGCGAGGTGGCAGGCTATTTCGCCCAGCAGCTTGAGGGGCTGAAAGCGCGCTATCCGGACGTCATCGTGGATATCCGCGGACGCGGGCTTCTGATCGGCATCAAGCTTGTCCCCAATAATCGCCATTTCATGGTCTGGGCGCGGGACGAAAAGCTCCTCATCGCTGGCGGCGGGGACAATTGCGTGCGGCTGCTGCCGCCATTGATCATCACCCAGGCGGAAGCTCACGAAGCCATCGAGAAGATAGAGCGCGCCTGTGAAACCGCCCGGACAGAAATGCAAAAGGCGTCACCGCAATGACACCGGCCAGCCAGACCAAGCATTTTCTGGATCTATGGCGGCTCGAAGCGGGGGAACTGAGGCTTATCCTTGACGAGGCGCACAGGCGCAAGGCGGCGCGGGCGGGTTGGCCCAAGGGCCGTATCGACGCCGATGCGCCATTGGCAGGCCACGTACTGGCCATGGTGTTTGAAAAGAACTCCACCCGCACGCGCTTCTCGTTCGACGCCGCCATCCGCCAACTCGGCGGGGCGAGTATCATCGCCAATGCAGGTGATATGCAACTGGGCCGCGGCGAGCCCGTCGAGGATACGGCGCGCGTGCTGTCGCGCATGGTCGATGCGGTGATGATCCGTGCGAATCGCCATGAAGATGTCGAGCGATTCGCCCAGGCCTCAGTCGTTCCGGTGATCAACGGCCTGACCGACCGTAGCCATCCCTGCCAGATATTGGCGGACCTCCAGACGATCGAAGAGCAGCGTGGCGACGTGGCGGGCAAGACCTTCGCCTGGGTGGGCGACGGCAACAATGTCTGCGCCAGTCTCATCCATGCCAGCGGCCAACTGGGCTTTAGCCTTCGCGTCGCCTGCCCGGCGGACTATCACCCCAACCTGATGGACCTGGCGAGAAGCAGCCAGGGCGACGTCACGGTCGGCCACGATCCGGTCGCGGCCGTCAAGGGCGTGGAC
Source organism: uncultured Caulobacterales bacterium (assembly GCA_903858685.1). GTDB lineage: Bacteria > Pseudomonadota > Alphaproteobacteria > Caulobacterales > Caulobacteraceae > CAIMFV01. The sequence goes on from CAIOJR010000041.1 coordinate 11,770, forward strand.
GCCATTTTTACCGACACCTGGGTGTCCATGGGCGACACGGATCACCATGAGCGTCTGGCGGCCTTCGAGCCCTATCAGGTGGACGACGCCCTGATGGGCCTGGCGGCGCCTGGCGCTCTGTTCCTGCATTGCCTGCCGGCTCATCGCGGCGAAGAGGTTACGGACCAGGTCATGGACGGCCCGCAATCGGTTGTCGTTGATGAGGCCGAAAACCGCATTCATGCACAAAAGGCGGTTCTGGTCTGGTGCTTTGGTCTCATCTGATCTGGCTCTGACGCCCAACAAAAGGGACGCTCCTGCCGGGGCGTCCCTTTTCTCTTTCAGGCGGCCAAGGCCGGATCAGACAGTCTTTTCCAGTTCGCTTTCCCACTGACCAAGGCTGGCGAGACTGTTCATACGGGCCCGATGGGTGAAAGCGGCCTGCGCAGCGCGGGTGTTTTCCGCCTTGCCGGACCACGCCTTTTGCGGCGCCGCCTGAAGCGCACGGCCATAGGAAAACGTCATCTTCCAGGGGAAGCCGCCGATCCGGTTCATGGCGTCCAGATGTGCCGTCGCCTGCTCGTCCGTCTGGCCGCCCGACAAGTAGGCGATCCCGGGAACAGCCGAAGGCACAATCTCCTTGAGCACGGCGACGGTCCGTTCCGCAACCTGCTGAACACTGGCCTGGACCGGCGATTGCTTGCCCGAAATGACCATGTTCGGCTTCAGGACAATACCTTCAAGCGCCACACGCTGCTCATACAATTCGTCAAACACCGTATGCAGCACAAAACGCGTCGCCTCGTCGCAGCGTGCAATGTCGTGATCGCCGTCCATGAGGATTTCCGGCTCCACAATGGGCACGATCTGGTGAGCCTGACACAGGGCGGCATAACGGGCCAGGGCGTGAGCATTGGCCTTCACCGCACCAGGCGTCGGAATGCCGCTGCCGGTATCGATCACAGCGCGCCACTTGGCGAAGCGCGCACCGCGCTCATAATATTTCACCAGACGCGTTGCGAGATTGTCCAGGCCGGCGGTGATCGTCTCGTTTGGGAAACCGGGAAGCGGCTGAACACCCTCGTCCACCTTGATGCCCGGCACAACGTCAGCGGCGTTGAGCAGGTCTACCAAGGGCGTGCCGTCAGCAGCGTTTTGCCAGATGGTCTCGTCATAGAGGATGACGCCAGACACATAGGACATTGCGTCCTTGGCGCGAAACATGAGTTCGCGATAGTCGCGGCGGTTTTGTTCGGTATTTTCAACGCCGATAGCGTCAAAGCGCTTCTTGATCGTGCCCGTCGATTCATCCGCCGCCAGAATACCGCGACCAGGCGCCACCATCTTCTCGGCGACCGCATTAAGTGCAGCCAGATTCATGTGTTAGTCCCCTTACAGTTTTCAGAACCAGCCACACCACTCATTGACGGTTGTTTTGGCTTCATTGGCTCCTTGCATCACGCGACCTTATAGAGTGAGCGTTGCACTAGCGCGACGGGAAGTCGTCGCAGATATCGTTTGCAAAGCCTATCTTTGATTGGAGATTGCCGGAGCAAGGCCGAAAAGGGACCCCGCAAAGCCGAACGCCATTGCGCCGACAGCGGCGACAACGCTCGAGACACGAACAGCCGGCTGGGCCTTTTGGTTACGACGGCCGGGGCGGGGTCCAGTGTCGAGCAGGATTTCCATCGTCTGTCTTCCTCAAGGCCGTACCGCTTTGGCACGTTGTATCCTTGAGGTCGCAAGTCCGGCGCCATGGCTGGATCAGGCTGCGAAGGCTGCTCTGATCCGATCTGTGAGCGTTTCATCCAGCAATGGCTTTTCCACCAGGGGCACGCCCGTCTGGCTGGCCCAGAGGCGACAGCGTTGATCAGGGTTGCTGGTGATCAAGACGGTTGGTGGAATAGCGCCGCGGCTTATCAATTCGTCGATCATTTCGATGCCGCTCATGCCAGGCAGTTTGTAGTCGACAACCAGACAGCCCGCCTTGACGTGGCCTGCCGCCTTCTCGGAATGGTCCAGAAAGGCCCATGCGGTATGGAAGGACTGCACAACATAGCCTTCAACGCCCAGTGAAAACTCCAGTGATCGAACGACAGCCAGATCGTCGTCCACAACGGCCACGACGGGCGTCAGAAGGACGGAATCCCCTTCAAGGACGGAGGACGGAAAACGCGTCAATGGCGGCGCCTTTTGTGTATACCGCGCTTCTGCCCGATAGCCAGGTCGCCGCGGCTTGATGGGCTACTGGACGATTTCGCGGTTCACCCGCCTTGATTCATCTCAAGGCCTGTATTTGTCCGGTCCAGAATCCACGTCCTCTGGCCGAGATACACTGGGTGCAAACGCGATGTCCGCCAGCATGGCCATTCTGACGAGTTCCGCAAAACTCCCCGCGCCCATCTTGGTCATGGCCTTGGCCCGATACACCTCCACGGTCCGCGGAGAGATGCCCAGATGATAGGCGATGATCTTGTTGGGGTGCCCGTCGACCAGCCCTTGCAACACCTCCCGTTCTCGGGCGGAAAGCTGTTCCAGTCGGGCGCGGATGGCCGTTTTCTCTCCATTCGGCGCCTTTTCACCGCCTATGGCCGGCGCATGAGCCAAAGCCGTTCGCACAGCGCCAAGCAGGGTTTCCTCTTCAAACGGCTTCTCAATGAAATCCGCAGCGCCCGACTTCATGGCCCGGACCGCCAAGGGCACGTCTCCATGACCTGTTATGACGATAATCGGGAGAGCTGCGTCGATCTCACGGATGCGGCGCACCAGTTCCAGCCCGTCCATTTCAGGCATTCTCACATCGGTGATGAGGCAAGACATGGACTGGCCGTCGGCCAGGCATTGGAGCACCTGCAACGGCGTTTCATAGGCGCAGACGTCAAATCCTGCGCTTTCCAGCAAAAAGGCGATGGAATCGCGCACGGCGTCATCATCATCGACAAGATGCACCTGGCCGTCACGCGGAGCAGGACCGTTCACGAAGGAAGCGCCGTCTCGCAAGGTCAATTCCCGTCATCCTCTTCATCCGTCGCAAGTCGCAGCGTGAAGCGAAATATCGTCCCGCCTTCGGGATTGGGCTCCGCCCAGATCCGGCCTCCATGGGCTTCGATAATGGTCCGGCAGATCGACAGGCCAACGCCCATGCCCGACGCCTTGGTCGTGACAAAGGGCTGAAAGAGCTGGGCGGCAATCTGTTCCGCAAGACCAGGGCCGGTGTCCTGCACCGTCAGCAAGGTCATCAGCTCGCCAGACTTCGGCTCGTGATAAATCCCGCTGGTCAGGGTCAGTTCCCGCCGGGGTTCGCCGGCCATGGCTTCCACGGCGTTACGCATCAGATTGATCAGGACCTGCTGCACCTGGACGCGATCCGCCAAGACCGAATCACAATCGGAGTCCAGGCGAAACACAGTTCGCACGCCGTGCTCCTTGGCGCCGACAAAGGCGAGCGCGCTCGCCTCCTCAACGATCTTGGCCAGGCTTTCGATCCGCCGTTCTGTCTCTCCACGGCGCACAAAGTCTCTGAGGCGGCGAATGACTTCGCCCGCGCGCAGCGCCTGTTCCGTCGCACGATTGAGCGCATCCTGCACCTTGGCCTGAGACGGATCGCCGGCTGTGGGCTCCAGCAAACGGCGGATGCCCTTCAGATAGTTGGCGATGGCCGAAAGCGGCTGATTCAATTCATGCGCCAGGGCTGACGACATTTCGCCAAGGGCGGTCAGCCGCGACATATGCACCAGTTCCGACTGCAGCTCCTGCAGACGGGCCTCTGTGCTTTGCCGCTCCGACAGATCGCGGATGAAACCTGTGTACATGCGGCGCCCATCGCCATTGGGCGCCTCGCCCACCGCCAGCTCGATGGGGAAGGTCGAGCCGTCCTTGCGCTCAGCCACCACAATCCGGCCAATCCCGATGATGCGTCGTTCGCCAGTCTGCCTGTAACGATCAAGATAACCGTCATGTTGACCCCGATAGGGACTAGGCATCAGCAGACTGACATTGCAGCCGAACACCTCGTCCGCGCGATAGCCGAACAACCGCTCCGCCGTTTTTGAAAAGGCCTGGATGACGCCCAGCTCATCGATCACCAGCATGGCGTCCGGCACCGTATCCAGGATTGAGCGCAGGCGCGCCTCCCGCGCCACGACAGCGGCCATGTGGGCCACCGCCTGAAGTCGGCTGCGGCGCAGGATCTCGCCAAAGGCGGCCGCGCCGAATCCGATCGCCATGAAGATCAGCGCCTGCCACCCGGCGGCGTCAGCCCGGGCCAGCATGACATAGCCGCAGACCAGACCGATGGCGGTCGCACAAACCCCGGGGCCCATGCCGCCCATGGCGCCCGCCAGCAATACTGACGGCGTGAGAAGGAGAAAGGGCGTGCCCCCCCACACGGTCGCCGGAACAACAACCCGGCCAAAGCCGCTCCATAGCGGCAAAAGGCTGAGCAGATAACGTAACCGCTCTGAGCGGATAAGCCGCGCATCCACCAGGGCGACAAACTGAATCGCGCCCTGGACGACCGGTTGTAAGAAAGAGGAGACGATCCGCGCCATTCGCCCAGCCTAGCGAAGGTTGGCGCTTAACAAAACTGCTGCTTTTGGGGAATCCGCCCTCCGTTAAACTACGTAGGGGTTTCACCGAAATGGCGCAAAGGCGCTTCTGGAGCGAAGTATTAACCCACAGACGCAGCCGGTTCGAACCCTGTTGGTTCGCAGACCGTTTTCAGTCGCAGCGTCAGACGAAGGGATGTCAAATGTCCGCTCAACTCGCCAGCAACGCCATCATGTTTGACATCCGTACTGCAAAGCGCAGCATCGGCATTGCGCCAACGCAAACGACCGTGACCAGCATCGACGATGGCGTGGAAGCCATGGAAATGATGGGCGCGCGCATGACCTTCGATCGCGATGCCGAGATTTTCGGCGAGAGTGAAGCGGCGGATTTCGTCTATCGCGTCGTATCCGGCGCGGTTCGCACCTACAAGCTTCTGAGCGATGGCCGTCGCCAGATCGGCGACTTCCATCTGGCCGGAGACCTGTTCGGCCTTGAGGCCGGTGCGGAGCATCGCCTGAGCGCCGAAGCCATCTGCAAGACCGAAGTCATGGTCTTTCGCCGCGCGAACCTCTTTTCTTTGGCGGCCCGCACGCCCGCGGTCGGTCGCGCCCTATGGGCTGAAACCGCGCGCGAGCTGGAGCGCGCCCAGACTCACCTCATGTTGCTGGGCCGCAAGAGCGCCTGCGAAAGGGTGGCCAGCTTCCTCTCCGCCCTGGGAGAACGCGAGCCCAAGGCCAGTGAAATCGCCTTGCCCATGTCCCGACAGGACATGGCCGACTATCTGGGGCTGACCATCGAGACGGTGTCTCGGACCTTCACCCAGCTTCAGTCCGATGGCGTCATCTCATTGAGCGGCTGCCGTCGGGTCCATGTCAAGAATCGTGGGGCCCTTGCCCGGCTGAGCGCCTGAGAGCCTGAGAGCCTGAGAGCCTGAGAGCCTGAGAGCCTGAGAGCCTGAGAGCCCGCCTTGCGGCGAATGGGTCGCGGGGCAATCTGGCAAGTCTTCAACGGGTTTTGATCGCCTGTTGATTGTGCATAACGTCGCGCCAGGGCTGGCGCATTGGCAAACGCATCGTCGCACTGTGACAGACGAGGGAGGATCGCTATGGCTATCCGTTCAATACTTACACAGGTTCACGCCGCCGGTTCTGGGCCCGCACGCCTGAAATTCGCCGCGGATCTGGCCAAAAGCCTTGACGCCGACCTGATCGGCGTCGGCGTTCAGGCGTTCATGCCCTATGTGACCTCGGCGGGCGCTTTCGGTTTTGTGGACGGGGCCGCCGTTCAGGCGGTTCGGGATGAGATTGACCTGGAGATAGAGGCCGCTCACACCCTGTTTGTCGAAACCCTCGTCGCCACAAAGGTGACGGGCGAATGGCATAGCGCGGTGGACGATCCCGTCGAAGTGGTTTCGCGACTATCCCGCGGTGCGGATCTGGTGATCGCGACCCGGCACGAAAACGCGCTCGGCTCGGCCGCCATCGCCTTTGCATCTGACCTGTTGATGGAGGCGGGACGGCCCCTGCTGGTCATCCCGCCGGATCCAAAAACGCTGCGAATCGGCAAGGTCGTTCTGGCTTGGAAGGATAGCCGTGAGGCGCGCCGGGCCTTGGGCGACGCCCTGCCCTTGCTTGCCGGCGCGCAGGAAGTCGTGGTGCTGGAGATCTGCGCCGCTGACGACAGGGACGATGCGGTTCTGCGCACCGAGTCCGTGGTCAGACATCTCGCGCGCCACCATATCAAGGGCGTGTCCCATGTCGTGAAACATACCGAGGGCCGTGTGAGTGAAGAGCTGCTGCGCGAAGTCGCCATGCTCGGAGCCGATCTGGTCGTCGCCGGCGCCTATGCCCACTCCCGGATGCGCGAATGGGTGCTCGGCGGGGTGACGCAGGATCTGGTCGAGGGCGCGCCCCTGCCTTGTCTGCTCAGTCACTGATCGACGGCGTCCTGCGGCCTTTGTGAAATCGGAGACCGGATATGGCTGAGGCCTCTATGGCTGTGGATGGTCGTCACGCCTGGCGCGACGACCTCGCCAGGCGTGCCCTGTCCGGTCAGGCCCTCGGCCATGCACCGGAGCCCACTGCGGTGTGCCACCCCTGCGACGCCAATGCGCTCAGGGCCGCGCTGGAGGCGGCGGAAGCGGGCCTTGTCAACCCGATCCTGGTCGGGCCCGAGGCGAAACTTCGCAAGGCGGCCCAGGAGATTGGCGCGGATCTCTCGAAATATCGTCTGGAATTCACCCCCCACAGCCACGCCAGCGCCGCGCGCGCAGTCGAATTGGTTCGCGCCGGTGAAGCGACGCTGTTGATGAAGGGCTCGCTCCATACGGACGAGATGATGAGCGCTGTCATGGACGCCCAGCTGGGTTTACGGACCGAACGGCGGATAAGCCACGTCTATCTGATCAGTGCGCCATCCTATCCGCGACCACTGCTGATCACGGATGCGGCGATCAATATTGCGCCCACCCTGATGGACAAGCGTGACATTGTGCAAAACGCCATAGATCTGGCTCAGGTCGTGGGCATAGCCCGGCCCTTGACGGCGATCCTGTCCGCTGTCGAAACGATCAACCCGAAGCTTCAATCCACGCTCGATGCGGCGGCGCTTTGCAAGATGGCGGATCGCGGTCAGATTACAGGCGGCCTGGTTGACGGCCCCCTGGCTTTTGACAATGCTGTCAATCTGGACGCCGCTGCAGAAAAAGGGATTGTTTCTGCAGTGGCCGGCAAAGCTGATATTCTAGTGGTTCCTGATCTGGTGGCGGGCAACATTCTGGCCAAAATGTTGATCTATCTGGCGGGGGCGGACGCAGCCGGCGTCGTACTGGGCGCGCGGGCGCCGATCATCCTAACCAGTCGAGCGGATTCTCCGGAAACGCGCATCACATCCTGCGCCGTGGCGGTATTGATGACTCGCGCTCGCAATGGCCGCGATCATGCGTCCTGCCTGAGCAACGTCTGATGGCGGAGGCGGTCCTGACCCTCAATGCCGGGTCTTCCAGCCTGAAATTCGCCCTGTTCGAGGCCGCATCTGACCATACGCCCGAGACCCTGAAGTTGCGCGCGCGCGGTCAGGTGGAAGGCCTGGGCGAGGCGCCGCGTTTGACGGCGCGCGACGCAGACGGACATCTCATTGGAGACAAGCGTTGGCAGGATGGCGCCAGCTTGCCTCATGAAGAATTTCTCGAAGCAGTATTTGACTTCTGCGACGCGCATCTGGGATCAGACCGGCTGGTCGCATGCGGACACCGAATCGTTCATGGAGGCGACCTGTTTTCAGCTCCCGCCCGATTGACCCCCGCCGTCATGGCGCAGCTGGAAGGGTTGGACGCCCTGGCGCCCCTGCACCAACCTCATAACCTTTCCGCGGCGCGGGCGGCGATGGCGGCAAGGCCCGAGGCGCCCCAGATCGGCGTATTTGACACCGCTTTTCATCAGACTATCTGCCCTCTTGTTCGACGCTACGGGCTACCTTTTGCGCTTGAAGACAAGGGGATCCATAAATACGGGTTTCACGGCCTGTCCTATACCTGGTTGACCCGGAGACTTCGTGCGATCGACCACGATCTGGCGTCAAGACGTATCATTTTCGCCCATCTGGGCGCGGGCGCCAGCCTTTGCGCGACGGTGGACGGGCAAAGCTGCGACACCACCATGGGATTCACTGCATTGGACGGGCTTGTGATGTCCACCCGAAGCGGTTCAGTGGATCCTGGCGTGGTGTTGCATCTGATGTCGGCTGAAGGAATGAACCCGTCCGACATTACAAAACTCCTCTATTATCAGTCCGGGCTCCTTGGCGTATCGGGGGTGAGCGGCGACGTCCGCACCCTTCTGGCGAGCAAGGCACCGCGCGCATCGGCGGCCATCGAGCTTTTCTGTTACCGCGCGGCGCGCGAGATTGGTTCGCTGGCCATTACCATTGGCGGACTGGACGGGCTGGTCTTCAGCGCCGGCATTGGTGAAAACGCGGCCATCATCCGGCGCAAGATCTGCGCCTATCTGGGCTGGATGGGGCTGTATCTCAGCCCTGCCAACGAGTCGCCGGATCAACGGGAATGGCGGATCTCCTCCCCAGACAGCCCTATCTTGGCCTTTGTCATCCCCACAGACGAGGAGCGGATCATAGCAGCGGGAGCTCTGTCCGCCTGCGCTGTCTAGATCTACCAGACAGCCAGGGCCGTCGTGACATAGTTCCAGACCGCGCCGAAGACAGCGCCGACACCGCCCGCGACGAAGCGGCCGCCCAACCACTGCTCCAACTGGTTGGCCACGGCGAGATTAGCCATAAACCCCACAGAGCAGAGCGCGCAGAACTGCACATATCCCGTGATCAGTCCAAGACCGCGCTTTCGACGATCGCGATAGGTGACCGCATTATTGATGAAGAAATTGGACGTCATGGCAGCCAGGGCGGCGATGAACTGTGCAGGGAGAAAGGTAATGCTGTGCGGCAGGACCTGAAGAACCGCCAGATGCAGAGCGACGCCGCTTGCCCCCACCAGGCCAAACAGTAAAAGGCGTGGTGAAACAAGATTGCTGCTGGCCCGCGACAGGATTAGGCCCAGATAATCAATCACTACCCGGCTATCGAGTTTGCTCACCCCGGCCTGACGTTCGCGAAAAGTATAGGGCAGCTCCAATATGGTCAGCTTTCCCGCCATGGCCGAAATCAGATCGAAAAGCAGCTTGAACCCCTGGGTCGAGAGCAGCGGCGCCGCCTGATCGATCACGGGACGACGCAGCATGAAGAACCCGCTGACAGGATCCGTCACGTCGCTTTTCAGGACCAATCTGGCCAGACGGGTGGCGAAACGACTGCCCGCCGCTCTTAAGGCGTTGAAACCGGTATCGGCCCCGCCCGTCCCGACATAGCGACTGGCGATCACCAGATCGGCGCGCCCCTGCCGAAGGGCGTCCAGCATCGGACGCAACAAGGTCTCATCATGCTGAAGATCAGCGTCGATGACGGCGACATAGGGCGCGGCGCTGGCCATGGCGCCTTCCAGAATAGCACCAGCCAGACCGCGGCGGCCGACACGACGCAGACAGGATATGCGTGGATCGTGTTGAGCCAGGGATTTTACAGCTTCGGAGGTTCCATCTGGGCTGTTGTCATCAACATAGATGGCTTGCCACCGCACGCCCTGAAGCGCGAGGTCAAGTTTCTCCACAAGAGGCCCTATGTTGTCGCGTTCATTGAAGGCGGGCACCACAATGGTGAGTTCGTAGCCGCCCTGCGGCATTGCGGGTAAGGGGGCTTCAGGCGCCACGGGATGATGATCACTATGTTGAGGCGCCGGCAAAGGGCCGCGCGCCGTTCAGGAGTTTCTTTAGGCGAGGATGCGTCGGAAATCTTGAAATTCTGACTATGATGCGATGCTCTGACTATCCGTCAGCATCATCGGGCCGGCCACGGCCGCTCTTGATTTCCCCACGCCGGGTTTTTTCGTCAAGCCGACGGCGCTTGGAAGCGCCGGTCGGTCGTGTGGGACGCCGGGTCGGCGGCGGCGGCTGAGCGGCTTCACGGATCAGGGCCACAAGCCGCGCCATGCCGTCTTCGCGATTGCGCTCCTGACTACGAAATCTTTGAGCCGCGATCAGGATGACGCCCTCATTGGTCGCGCGTCGGCCCGCCAATTTCAACAGACGCTGCTTTACAGCCTCAGGCAAGGTTGAGGCGTTGAGCGCGTCATACCTCAACTGCACCGCAGTGGAGACCTTGTTGACGTTCTGGCCGCCCGGTCCGCCTGCCCGATAGAAGCGCTCTTCCACTTCGGTTTCATCAAGCATGACGCCAAAGCCGACAGGGATCACGATGCGTCGGAGGGAATATGGGCGCCCTCCCTCCCCGTTCGCGTCTTTTCCGTCTCGATCCAGGCGTCAATGCGCGTCTCCAGCACATCAAGAGGCATGGCGCCGCCTGACAGGACGGCATCATGAAAACGACGTATGTCAAAGTGGTCGCCAAGACTGGCCTCGGCCCGGCGGCGAAGCTGCATGATTTTCAATTCGCCAATCTTGTAGCCAAGCGCCTGGCCGGGCCATGAAATATAGCGGTCCACTTCGGTGTCGATATTATGCTCAGACAGGGACGAGTTCTGGAGAAAACAGGCGCGGGCCTGGTCTCTGGTCCATCGCAGCCAGTGGATGCCGGTGTCGGCCACCAGCCGACATGCCCGCCACATCTCGTAGGACAACTGGCCAAATTGCTCATAGGAGGTGGCGTAGAGTCCGATCTCTCCACCCAACTGCTCCGCATACAACCCCCAGCCCTCGACAAAGGCGGTAAACTGGAGGTGTCGTCGAAACGCCGGAACATCGCCCTGTTCCTGGGCCAACGATATCTGCAAATGATGCCCTGGGACGGATTCATGGAGCGCCAATGTCGGCGCTTCGTACAGCGGTCTCTGATCCAGATGACTAAGGTTGACCGCAAAGGTTCCGGCTATGCCGCGGTTGGGACTGCCCTCTTCATAATAGGCGGTTGTCTGTCCTTCCTCGGTTTCTGAAGGTATTGGCTGCACGCCGTAGGTCAGACGAGGCAGGGTGGCGAACAGGCGGGGCAATTCCGGGTCAATTCGCTTGGCGATCACGCGATAGCGATCAAGCAAAGCCTCGCGGCTCTTCGGATAGAATTGCGGGTCGGTCCGCAGAAAGGCGATAAACTGAGAGAAGTCTCCTTTAAAACCCGTCTGGACGATGATCTTGTCCATCTCGATGCGGATACGCTTCACCTCATCCAGTCCAATCTGGTGAACCTGATCCGGCGTCAGGTTCGTGGTGGTGTATTGGCGCACCTTGGCGGCGTAGTAATGGTCGCCATCCGGCAGGTCGCGCGCCGCGAGACTGACACGGGCGCGCGGCAGATATTCGTCTTCCAGAAACCGCACGATGCGTTGTTGAGCGGGTATGATCTGCGTCTTCAGCAGCGCCAAGGCTTCCGCCTTGAGTGCGGCCTGCCTTTCCGGAGATATTGAAGCGGGCAGATGTTCGAAAGGCGCGGTGATCATACTGGTCCGGGCATCTTGTCCGGCTTCCTTTTTCGCCGTGCGGATCGCGACCTCGACCACAAGCCGTGGTTGGACGAAACCCGTGGCGAGACCGCGTCGGCCATTGGCCATTTCCTGATCATAATAGGCAGGCAAGGCGCGAAGGCGCGCCATATAGGCGTCCGCCTCGGCGAAGGACCGGATAACGGTTCTTCGCCCTAAGCTCGGCCCGAAGCTTGAGAAACTCCAATAGGCGGTAAAGGGTTCACGACGTTCATCAAAATCCAGGCTCGACAGATCATCCGTCACAGCGCGCAGCAAAAGGTCGCGATTGAGCGTATCATTTGCGTCAAGCTTGGCGGCTCGCAGATTCTCCAATCGGCGGCGAAAACCGGACAGAGCGTCCACCCGGCGCTGGTCCGCGGTCGGACTCACATCGGGCAATCTCGATAATGCGGTCTGGTCGCCCTCGTCCGACGCGGTCAGGGGATCATCCTGCGCTTCAAAATGTTCATAGTCGGCGATTAGCGTCGATAATTGCGCCTTGACCGGGATCTGAAGCGCACTGGCGTGGGCCGAACCGACAATTGCGAGCGCTGTGACGGCGATGGTGGTGAAATGGCTGGCGATCCGGCTCATGAATTCGTCTATCCGCTTGGAAAAATCAGCTGCGCGGCGTGCGCTTCAGGGCGACATAGAGCGCGCCCTCGCCCCCATGATGACGCTCGGCCTGGGACAGGCCTGCAATCAGCGGGCGGATGACGGGCTCGGCCAGCCAATCAGGCGTTCGGCGGCGCAAGACACCATCCCCCAAGGCGCCCTTGCCCGTAATGATCAGGACGGCGCGGGCGCCGTCCGCATGCGCCCTTTGGATAAAGCCGTGCACGGCGATCCGCGCGCGATCCTGATCCAGACCATGCAGGTCCAGTCGAGCGCTGATCGCCTCTCGATCCCGAACAATCCGCCGCTTTCGTCGCGGCTCAATCGGGTCTGGATGGAGGTGATGCTGGTGAAGGCGCGCGGGCAGGGAGGGCTCGGGCGGCACATGCAGGGCGCCACGATGAAAATCGGCGGAGGCCGGTCTCTGGACTTCCGGCGCAGCAAAATTTGCAACAGGCGCTTCGCGACCCTTGGCCGGTCGGACGGTGGCGGTGATCAATGCCCAAAGCCTAACGTCTTCCGAGTGCAACGGGCGTCTCATCCCCGGCCTCCGCTGTCTCGGGATCAATGGGCACCAACCTCGCCATGTGAAGAATATGACGAACGTGGCCAGCTTCGCGGCCGGCGGCCTCGCCGGTGCCGAAATAGAGATCTGCACGGATCTCTCCACGAATGGCGCCGCCTGTATCCAGCGCCACAACCAGCCGACGATATCGCCGCGCGGCCCCGGCCAGAACGGGCGCTTCGGCGTCGAGCCAGTAGAGTTCTCCATAGGTGTGGCGGCTGTTGTCCAAGGCTATAGCCCGGCCCGGCGGCAGGGATATGCCCGCCGCACCTGCCGGCTCACGGCCATCATCCGTTTTCAAACGGAAAAACACATAGCGAGGGTTTTTCGCCATCACGGCGTCGGCTTCCGGTCCCGCGTGCCTGGCCAGCCAGTCGCGGATTGCGTCTCCGGACACCCCTGTCGAGGCGAGTTGGCCATCGCGCACCATGGTTCGCGCTATGCCGATAAAGGGCTTTCCATTATCGCCCGCATAGGCGGCGCGCAGACGGCGGCCGTCTTCAAAGACCAAGAGACCGGACCCTTGAATCTGCATGAAGAACAGATCCTCTGGCCGCATCCATGCGATGGCGTCAGACGCCGGCGCCGAACTGATCAGCGCCCGATCCGCCTGAGCCAGTCGGATGCGAAGCGGCGGCGGGGGCGGTCCCACCGTGGAATCTAGCGGCGGCGGCGGCGCGTTTGCGACGGGATCAGGCCGCCCCAACAGATCGGTCACCGGATCGGTTCTGACTGTCCCTGTCTGGTCAATCAGGGTGGAGATATCAATGACAGCGGGTTGGGTTGGGTCAACCACCGAGGCGGTCATTGTCGCGGCGCGCTCAGGCGAGGGCGAAAGGTCTGCTGCTGGCTGCGTCGTCGCGACTGTGGAGTCTGGCGCCTGAACATAGATGTCAGGTGATGGCGGTGGTCTGACTGGTGCGGTAAAGACGCCCCCCCGCTCTCGGCGCGCTGAATAGACAGGCGCAAAATAACCCGTCAGGACACCCTCGCCCGGTAAGGGCGCAACCCTGAACTGGCGCTCAAAAAATCGCCTTGCGGACGCTTCATCCAGGTTTCCCATGGCGCGGGCGGCATCACAGGCCGGGCGCAATTCTCGTTGGTGCGACGCGACACATCCCGCCCGAAACGCCGAAAGGGCTGCTGCATGATCATCATCAGCCCAGCCCTCCAGCGCGGAGAGCGGAAGAAGTTCAGCACGCCTCGTCTGCGGTTCCGCGGGGGGATGGGCGCGGCGCTTCCTGGGCCGGACTGGGACGGGTCGGGTAGGTGGGATAGGGTCGTGGGCTGTAACGCGGGGACGTGGCGCAGGCCGCCAGAAGCGCAAGCCCAAGGACCGCGCCCATGCTTCGCGCTTTTGCCCCCAGCCGGACGGAACCGTCAGCGCCCGAATGGTTCGAAGCGCCGTTCTGGGCCTGGCCGGATAAGGCTGCCCCGATCCGACCGGCCTCGATCATGCCTGGGCCGCCTCGACCCTCGACAGGATCCAGTTCGGGTCCCGACTGGCCGAAGGTCGCTCAAAGGTCCAGACTTCGGCGGCTCTACGTTCATCTGGCGCCGGCTCTGGCGCGCCGTCGATCTGAGCCGCCTTGGAGGTGCTGCGGAATTCTGACAGAAATCGCACTCTCATAATGGCCCTGTCTTCGCTGACCTCGGCGCTTTCGAGGTCGGCCCGGGCGGGGTTGATGAACTCCACCTTCTCTAGCAATCCAGCCTTTTCACGTTCCGCGATGGCGGTTTCAAAGGTTGAAAACACATGAGGGTCGGTCAGGCTTTTCAGGGTTTGGCGATCATTCGCAGCGAAAGCCTTCACAATCGTCTCATACGCCGTTCGGGCCCCCGCCAGAAAGCTGTCGATTTCGAAGCCCGGATCCTGAGCTCGCACGGCGGCCAATCCAGACAGGGCCACACCCTCTGCTCCATCTGTCGCAGGCGGGGTCGCTTCTATCGCACGGCGTGAGACAGCGCTGGCCAGCGCATCCTCGGGCTGTCGGCCGACGCGCTTGCCGAGAACCGCATAAAGGTTGAACAGCACCACGCCCGCCAGGGCGGCGAAGAACACCAGTCCAAGTATCTGCAAGGTCGTCACGCGCCATTTTGCCAAGGCGCCCTGCGGGCGATCCGTAGGGCTGGGAAGTAATATAGGCTTGTCTTGCCTGCGAGTCAGGTCCGTCTGTACGGATGCGCGTAAAAACCGCCAGCCGTTGCACCCGGTGGCGGCCCATGATAGCGCACTGCCTTCCTTAACCCGGGCCGGGGTGCAAACTCCAGCCTGATGCGAAGACTTGTCATGACAGACGTCGATCAGAGCGGCCAAATCACGCCGTCCCAATCCCAGATCCGTATTCTGGCGCAGTTCACCCGCGATTTCTCGTTTGAAAACCCGCGCGCTCCAGACAGCCTGCGCTCTACAGCCCAGCCTCAGATTGAACTGGGCGTGGAAATGGCCGCGCGGGGTCGCACGGATGGCCTGTTCGAGGTGGATTTGAAGCTGAGCGCGGCGGCTCAATCGGAAGGCCAGACCGCCTTTCAGATCGAACTCGTCTATGGTGGTCTGTTCCAGATCGACGGCGTGCCGGAGGAACATATCGAACCGGTCCTTCTGATCGAATGCCCGCGCTATCTGTTTCCGTTCGCGCGCAAGATCATTGCGGACGCGGTGTCTGACGGCGGTTTCCCGCCGTTTCTGCTGGAGCCGATCGACTTCGCCACCGTTTACGCCAGTCAGCGCGCTGCTCGCGACGGCGGAATGGACCAGCCGATCGTAGGAAACGCCTGACGTCCATCGGGATGTAAAAGCCGGGGGTGCGGCGGTTGCGGCCTCCGTGCTCCACGAGCTAGCTGTCGAGACTGTTCCAGATCGCCTTGTCTTTCAGCTGTTTGGCGATAAAGGCGGCGTGCGTCTCCAGTTCGGCCGCGCTGAGACGCGGCGTAAGCGGTTTCGGACGCGGTCCATAGGCGCGTGCGTCCGGGGCGTTTATCCGGACCGGGCCCCTGTCCTGCTCTGCTGAAGACGGGGCAAGGTCGAGCGCTCGTTCTTTTCCGCCGCGCAGTTCCAGATAGACCATGGACAAGAGGCGGGTATCAATCAGCGCGCCGTGTTTTTCCCGTTCGGCCAGACTGATCTTGAATCTTTTGCACAGGGCGTCGAGGGAATTATAGGCGCCGGGAAAGCGCGACTTGGCCAGGTCATAGGTGCAGGTCCAGCGACTGTCCGGGATCGGCGCCTTTCCGATCTTCAGCAATTCGGCGTTGATGAACCCCCGGTCAAACGGCGCATTGTGCGCCACCAGGTTCGCCTCCCCGATAAAGTCGAGAAAGGCCGCTGCAACATCGGGATCTGCAAAGCGTGGCTTGTCCGCCAACATCTTGCGAGAAATTCCGTGAACCTTTTCGGCTTCGGGATCTATGTCGCGGTCTGGATTGATATAGCGGTGGAAGCTTCGCCCGGTCGGGATGAAGTCCTCTATTTCGATACAGGCGATTTCGACCAACCTGTGACCGGTTTTTGGATCAAGGCCAGTCGTTTCGGTGTCGAGACATATTTCGCGGGTCATGGCTCAAGTCTTAACCTGTTCGAACTTTGCGTCCAGCGACACGACCGCCTGACATATCAGGATTTTCCGGGGCGGCGCGAGGTCCAGCCGGGATCTGAAAGCGTGGCCAATATGTCTCTGACCTGTTCGCGCGCATGGTCGATGCCATGGCTTGTATCGACCACAAAATCGGCCCGCGCGCGCTTTTCGGCGTCAGGAAGCTGTCGGGCCAGTATGGCGTCGAGCTTTTCAGGCGCCATGTCCGGTCGGGCCAATACCCGCTCTCTTTGCAAAGCGGGCGGGGCTGACACGACGACGATCGCGTCGAGCGCGGCATCCCCGCCCGTCTCGAACAGGAGTGGAACGTCCAGCACCGCCAAGTCGGCGCCGCCTTCCCGCGCCGCCTGGAAAAAGGCCATTCTGTCGGCGCCTAGTATTGGATGAACCACGGCTTCCAGTTGTTTCAACGCAGCAGGGTCACCCAGAACCTTGGCGCTTAGACGGCTTCGGTCAATGGCGCCGTCGATGACGACGCCAGGAAAAGCCGCGCCGACAGGTCCGACAGCCGCGCCGCCGGGCGCATAGAGTTTGTGAACCGCAGCGTCAGCATCATAAACGGGCGCGCCGGCTTCTGCAAACAGAGCGGCCGTCGTGGATTTGCCCATTCCGATGGATCCGGTCAGCCCGATCAATCGCATCTTGTGACCGCCTTGTAGCCCTTGATCATTCGTCCCGCGCCTCCTCAAACCTGTCCAGCCAGCGCAGCTAACAGGATTGCGCGACTATCGACCGCTTCCGGCGGACTGACTCCATAAAACGCTGCAAAACTTGGTCGCGCCTGTCCGATCAGCATGTCCAGCCCATCTACCGGCGCATATCCCAGATGCTCGCAGCTTTGAAGAAAGGCCGTTTTCAGCGGCGTGTAGACCATGTCCATCGCCACAGCCCCGGCACATGTCGCCGGCGGCGGCGTGGGCAGGGCGTCGCCGCCGCTCAACCCGCCCGATGTGGCGTTCACCAAGGTCGCCACGCCGTCAAACGCCCGTTCCGTCTGGTCCCAGCCAAAGGCGGAACACCCCAGGTCTGCCGCGATCGCTTCGGCTCGACTGAGCGTTCGGTTGAGCACGCGAACATCTTTCGCGCCACCGGCCATCAAGGCGGCGACCGCGCCGCGCGCCGCACCGCCGGCCCCCAGAACAACCACCGGCCCCTGATCGGCTCGCCAATGAGGGGTTTGTTGCTGAAAGGCATAGAACAGCCCGAGTCCGTCGGTGTTTTTCGCCATGATCCGTTCATCCGGGGAAAAGACCAAGAGATTGGCCGCTCCAGCGCGACGCGCCGCCTCATCCGCCTCATCGGCCAGGACCAGGGCGCGCTCCTTGAACGGCAAGGTGACGTTCAGGCCTGCAAACACGCCCCCCTTGAGTCCGTCGACAAGACGCTCAAATCCACCCTCGGTGACGCGCAAGGGCACATAGGCGGCGTCCAGACCCAGATGATCAATCCAGGCGCCATGAAGTCTGGGGCTGAGAGAATGACGTATCGGGTGTCCCACGACGCCGGCTGTCCTGGCGGCGCCGGTTAAAAGCCTGCTTGCAGAGGTCACGAGGCGACAGCGCCCCGGATCCGCAGATAGTCAAGAAGCTCCACAAGGGGCAAACCCAGTATGGTGAAATAGTCGCCATCAATGGCGCTGAAAAGTTGCACGCCCAGCCCTTCCAGATGATAGCCGCCCACTGCGCAGAGCACGGTTTCGCCACACGAAGCTATATAATCGTCTAGCCAGTCGTCCGAAAACGGTCGAACCGTCAGACGGGCTGTTTTCAGAACTCGCCAGACGGGTTGGCCCTTTTCGGAAATGACCAGGGCGGAATGAAGCTGATGTGTTCGCCCGCGCATCTGGCGCAGGGTTTCGCGCAACACCTTGAGATCGTCCGCCTTATCGACCAGTTTTCCATCCAGATCGAGGGTTTGGTCCGCTCCGATGACCAGTCCGGGTCTGGAGCCGGACAATTTCGACGCCTTCAGTTCGGCCAGCGCGTCAGCCACTTCACGCGGGCTGAGACCGCCGGCCAGAAGCGCGGGCTTGACGGACGCCTCGTCGATCCCCGATGCGACCATATCGACCGCGAGGCCCGCGGCTGCGAGCAGCGCGCGTCTGGCTGCACTTGTAGAAGCGAGGGTCAGTAACATGGCGTCCAGTTTCAAGGTTGTGGCGCTTCCAGACGGGCCGCCTGTCGAGCGTTCATCAGATTGATCACGGCAGCAGCCGTCTCTTCCACCGAACGCCGGCTCACATCAATGACCGGCCAGCCCTGACGGTCAAACAGTCGACGGGCCTGAACAATCTCTTCGCGTACGGCGTCGGCATCCACATAGGCGCTCTCACGCGCCTCATTCAAGGATAACAACCGGTTACGACGAATCTGGATCAAACGGTCCGGCGAAAGGATCAGACCAACAATGAGGGGGCCGTCGCGGCGGAACAGCGCGTCCGGCAAGGTCGCGCCAGGGACCAGGGGGACATTGGCGGATCGAACGCCCCGATGCGCCAGATAAATGCTGGTGGGCGTCTTGGATGTCCGGCTGACGCCGACAAGGATAACGTCCGCACTTTCAAGGTTCTGTCCGCCCTGGCCGTCATCATGGCCGATTGCGAAGTTCAGGGCCTCTATACGATTGAAGTAGTCTGTATCCATGGCGTGCTGAGCCCCGACCCTGGTGGTCAGCTGAGCCCCCAAATACCGGCCCAGCGCCGCGGTCAGCGGATCCAGCGCGGCTATGCATGGCGCCATGAAGGACCGGCAACCGTCTTCAAGCAATGATCTGAGCTCCCGGTCGACAATCGTATGGATCACGACGCCGGGCGCGTCTTCGATCTCGCGCATCACCCGTTCCAGCTGGCGGGTGGACCGGACAAGCGGATAGATGTGCTCGATCGGCAGGACATTATCAAATCGCGCGACCACCGCTTTGGAAATGGCGTTCAGGGTTTCGCCGGTAGAGTCCGAGACCAGATGCACATGAAAATAGGTTGCGAGACGATGGGCTGTGACCATGGTCGGGGCTGTACCTCTCTCAAGTCTTCAAATGCCTTTCGTGGGACAGGGAAGTCCTGAAGCACAAAACGGTGGATGATCCGGTGAATGACATTGGCCGAACCTGGGGATCAATGAGGAGGAAACGCGTTCTGATCCGGTTTGCCAAGGGTCGCGGGGGGTTAGGGGGGAGGATTCACCATTTTGTCCACGCTTCGGCGCCGTGTGAAACAGACTTTTTCACCGGTCAAGGAAAACAAGGTTCGTGGGCCGCGCCCATCGGGATGGACCCACAGGACATCGTTAAAAAACCCTTAACGAGCTCAGGAGCTTAACAAATGGTTAACACGGCGGGATCAATGGGAGTCCAGCTCCGCCATATAGTTAACAAGCTGTTAATAGATGGTCGCGGCCCTTGGGGTGGTGAGCGAGTGTCCCCGACCTCACCGGCTCTACAAGCCTCCACAAACCTAATTTATCTTCCTTTCAGGAGAGAGATAGAAAGAGGCTTTTCAGGGAGCTGGAACAGAATCTGATCTTCCTCTTGAGCCTGGGACGCGTTCGTCGTTTATGCGGTCTCATGACAGCTGATACGCCTCATTCCGCCCCTGCCCAGACCTCATTGACTGAGCCCGATTTTTTGCGTGTGCTGAAAGGGGCGCGGCTAGCGTCGCCCCCTGTTTGGTTCATGCGCCAGGCTGGTCGTTATCTGCCCGAATACAGGGCTTTGCGAGCGACAGCGCCGGATTTTATCAGCTTTTGCCTAAACCCGGATATGGCGGCTGAAGCGACCCTGCAACCGATGCGGCGTTTCCCGTTCAGCGCGGCTATCGTCTTTGCGGATATTTTGCTGATACCGGAAGCTCTGGGTCAAAAAGTGTGGTTCGAGGCAGGGGAAGGGCCCAAGCTTGGGGAATTGCCCGACATTTCGGTTCTGGAAGCCAATGTGCCCTTTGCCGCTGATCGCCTGTCGGCAGTGGGGGAAACCCTGTCCAGGGTTCGGGCGAAACTTGAACCCAATCGCGCTCTGATCGGCTTTGCAGGCGCACCCTGGACGGTTCTGACCTATATGATAGAGCGAGGGTCGAGCAATCGCGAGCACGCCAGATCCTATGCCTGGCGAAATCCGCAGCATGTGGATCAGCTTCTGGCCATTCTGGTGGAATCGACCGCCCAATATCTTGCGATGCAGGTCAAGGCAGGCGCGCAGGCTTTGCAAATCTTTGAGTCATGGGCTGAAGGACTGTCAGAAAGCCAGTTCAGACGTCTGGTCATTGCACCTCATCAGGCGCTTGTGTCCCGACTGGTTGAATTGGGTGTTTCTGTGCCCGTCATTGGTTTTCCGAGAGGCGGAGGCGGTCTGTCCCTCCTGTATGCGCAGAGTGTCGAGGTCCAGGCTGTCGGGCTGGATACGTCCACACCGCTGCAGCTTGGTCGTGACATTCAAAAGCTGCGAACGATACAGGGTGCGCTTGACCCGCTTGCCTTGCGGGCGGGAGGGCCGGAATTGGATGCCGAAGTGGAGCGCCTCCTGGATGCCTGGGGTCAGGGGCCCTACATCTTCAATCTGGGACACGGCATTTTGCCAGACACGCCTATGGCTCATGTCGAGCAGGTTCTGGCTCGTGTCACGGGGCGGGGGGTTTGATGAGCACCGAACGCGGTAAGCTGGCTGTCGTCCTCTTCAATCTAGGCGGTCCTGATGGGCCAGACGCGGTGCGCCCGTTTCTGTTCAACCTGTTTCGTGACAAGGCGATTATCGGGGCGCCAGCGGCGATCCGATATCCCTTGGCGGCGTTCATTTCCACAATGCGGGCCCCATCAGCGCGCAAGAACTATGATTTGATGGGCGGGGGATCGCCGCTCTTGCCCGAAACGGTTGCTCAAGCGGAAGCTTTGGAAGAGTCGTTGGCGCAGCGGTTGCCAGACCGTCACGTCAAGGTGTTCGTCGCCATGCGCTATTGGAAACCCTTTACCGAACAGGCGGCTAAAGCGGTGCAGGCGTTTGATCCGGAAGAGGTGGTGCTGCTGCCGCTCTATCCGCAATTCTCCACCACCACGACCGGATCTTCGTTGAAGGCCTGGAACCGCGCCTATGATGGCGGTGCGTCAGTTCATACGGTCTGTTGCTACCCGACCTCGTCAGGATTGATCGAGGCTCACGCCAAGCGAATTCAGGACTGTTGGCAGGCGGCGGGGTCGCCCCCTAATATCCGACTACTCTTTTCGGCCCATGGTTTGCCCGAAAAAGTCATTCTGGACGGCGATCCCTATCAGGCCCAGATTGAACAGACTGCGGCGGCTGTCGCCGAAAGGCTTGGAGCGAGTTGGGATTGGCAGGTTTGTTATCAAAGCCGGGTGGGCCCACTGAAATGGATTGGCCCCTCGACCATCGAGGCCATTCAGACAGCGGGAAAAGATGGCAAGGGCGTTTTGTTGACGCCCATCGCCTTCGTCTCGGAACATGTGGAAACCCTGGTCGAGCTGGATCATGAATATGCTGAGCTTGCTCGCGGGCTTGGGGTTTCCCCCTATTTGCGCGCACCGGCTTTGGGTGTCACGGATCGATTTATCGACACCTTGAGCGAAGCAACGATCGATGTGCTTCGTAAAACACCAGGAATGGAACCGTTCCAGTCTCAAGTCTGCGATAACAAATGGGGTCAGTGCCCAAGGACATGTAATGCGTATCAATCTGGAGCGAAGCGTTGATCGCCCATTATAACCTGATCAGGGGATTGCATATTCTCTCCGTCATCGCCTGGATGGCAGGGATGCTTTATCTTCCACGGTTGTTTGTCTATCATACGCGGGCAATTCCGGGCGGGGAATTGGACAAAACCTTAACGGTGATGGAAGAGAAACTTTTGCGGATCATCATGAATCCCGCAATGGTTGCTGCTTTACTGTTCGGCTTAAGTTTGGTCTGGATAGATGGGCACGTGCGAGGATGGGCTTTTCTTCTGAAGCCCTGGATGCTGACCAAGCTTGGCGCCCTGATCGTTTTGTTTGGCTGGCATGGCTTTTTGTCATCAGCCCGCCGCAGGTTCGCAGCCGGTGTGAACAATCGTTCTGAAAAGTTCTGGCGGATGACGAACGAATTACCTTTCGTCGCGGCGACGGTGATCGTTCTGTCAGTCACTACCAAGTTCCTGGACTGATCCCAGTCAGATCGCTTGACCCTGGGCTCGCATTATGGTTCCGCTGTGGTGATGTCGCTTGCGCGGTTCGCCGCTGCAGTGCGCGTCAACAGACCGCGTGCGGTTCTCGCATGACAACGGTCCCCACGATAATCCATGGCGTCTCATGCGCCTTCACACCCCTTATTGCCGACCGGCCTATTGCGCCTGTCTGGCGGCGATGGGGTGTCTATAGTCTAGAGAGCGACGATCATGTCAGATGAATTCCCGACCGAGCTTGAAATCGAAATCGACGCTGAAAATAGCGTTCCTGGCGAGGCTGGCCTGGCTGGCGCCTTGGGCGTAGAGCGCATGTCGCTTCAGGAGCTCAAAGAGAAGACGCCAGCGGACCTTCTTGCTTTCGCTGAAAGCCTTGAAATTGAAAACGCCAATTCCATGCGTAAGCAGGATATGATGTTCGCAATTCTCAAGGCCCTGGCCGAAGAAGGCGTTGAGATTTCAGGCTCTGGTGTTCTGGAAGTATTGCAGGACGGATTTGGGTTTTTACGCAGCCCGGAAGCAAATTACCTGGCCGGACCGGATGATATTTACGTCTCCCCCACGATGATCCGTAAATATGGGTTACGGACTGGGGATACGGTGGATGGCCCTGTCCGCGCGCCGCGCGAAGGGGAGCGGTATTTCGCCATCACAAAGGTCGACAAGGTCAATTTCGAAAACCCTGAGAATGTCCGGCATAAGGTCCATTTCGATAATTTGACGCCGCTCTATCCTGACGAGCGGTTGTTCATGGAGATTCAGGATCCGACCCTGAAAGATCGCTCGGGTCGAGTGATCGATATTGTGTCGCCGCTTGGCAAGGGCCAACGCTGTCTGATCGTGGCTCCGCCGCGGGTAGGCAAGACGGTGATGCTTCAGAACATCGCCAAATCCATAGCGGCGAACCATCCCGAATCCTACCTCATCGTGCTTCTGATCGATGAGCGCCCGGAAGAGGTTACGGACATGCAGCGCACTGTGAAGGGCGAGGTGATCTCTTCGACCTTCGATGAACCGGCGACCCGGCATGTCGCGGTGGCGGAAATGGTCATAGAAAAAGCCAAGCGTCTTGTGGAGCACAAGCGCGACGTCGTGATCCTGCTCGACTCGATCACGCGTCTGGGTCGTGCCTATAACACGGTCGTGCCTTCGTCAGGCAAGGTGCTGACCGGGGGCGTGGACGCAAACGCGCTTCAACGGCCGAAGCGTTTCTTTGGCGCCGCCCGCAATATTGAAGAGGGCGGTTCTCTGACGATTATCGCGACCGCCCTCATCGATACGGGCAGCCGGATGGATGAAGTCATCTTTGAGGAATTCAAAGGCACGGGCAATTCCGAAATCGTCCTCGACCGGAAGGTTGCTGACAAGCGTGTCTTCCCGGCTATGGATATTCTGAAATCGGGCACGCGGAAGGAAGAACTGCTGTCGCCTAAGGATCAGTTGCAAAAGACATATGTCTTGCGGCGGATTCTCAATCCGATGGGCGCACAGGATGCGATTGAGTTCCTGCTCGATAAGCTTCGCCAGTCCAAGAACAATGCGGACTTCTTCCAGTCCATGAACACCTAGCCGGCCTTGCGGGGCCGGCCTTGTGGGGGGCGATGGATTTCAGCCCCCCCTCCCCCGCTCGGCATGCTAGAGTGTGATGATGGTGGCGCCCGTTGTTTCTCTGGCCGCCAAGGCCATATGGGCGTCGGAGATGCGGTCAAGCGTAAAACGCTGGCCGATCTGCACCTGGACCTTTCCCGACTGGATGATCGAGAACAAGGCGTGGGCGGCGGCGTCAAGCTCTTCGGTGTTGGCTACATAATCGAACAATGTCGGTCGTGTCAGGAATAACGACCCGCCCCTCGACAGGCGCAGAGGTTCAATGGCCGGAGCGGGGCCGGAGGCGTTGCCAAAGGAAATCAATATACCCCGGCGCTGGAGACTGGCGAGACTGGCCTCGAAGGTCGTGGCGCCGACGGAATCATAGGCGACCTTGACGCCCATCCCATCAGTCAGATCTCGCACGCGTTCAGCAATATTTTCGCGCCGATAATTGATGACGGCGGTACAGCCGTTTCCTGCGGCAATAGACGCTTTGTCTTCAGAGCCTACGGCGCCAATGACCCGAATCCCAAGGCAGTTCAGCCATTGACATAAAATCAGTCCGACCCCCCCGGCCGCAGCGTGGACAAGAACGGTGTCACCCGCCGTCAGGGGCCAGATGCGTCGGGCGAGGAATTCGGCTGTCAGGCCTTTGAGGAACGATGCGGCGGCAATGTCTGAAGACACACCGTCCGGGATCAATACGGCACGATCAGCCTTGACCACATTCTGTTCTGCATAGGCCCCAGGGCTGCTGCAATAGACAACACGATCGCCTGTCCTGAATCGCGTCACATCCTCGCCTACGGCCAGAACTCTACCCGCGGCTTCCAATCCCAACCGGGCAGGCAGTTGCACAGGATAGAGGCCTTCGCGCTGATAGATGTCGATAAAATTCAACCCAATAGCATCATGTGCAATCAAGATTTCACCGGAGGCGGGCGGCGCTTGCTCCAGTTGCGCAAGCTCAAGCACTTCTGGTCCACCGGTCGTGTTGATCTGGACAGCGCGCATTAGTTCAGTTCCTTCTGAAAAAACGCCAGGGTCGCATCATTCGCCTTTTTGGCGTCTGCGGCGTGATAGTGCTGACCCCCAATGCGTGCAAAAGCATGATCGCGTCCTGGGTAGATGTCGAGTTGAACCTGGGGATTGGCCGATAGTGCAGAGATGATCTGGTCTCGCGCTGCCGCGGGTGTGAACTGGTCGTCTTCGGCAATATGCAACAGCACCGGATGGTCAAGTCCGGTCGATTCCACTATCCGCTTGTCCAGACCGACGCCATAATAGCCAACACTGGCGTCCGCATCTGTGCGTATCGCCGTCAGGAAAGCGAGGAGCCCGCCGAGGCAATAGCCGACCGCGCCAACCTTGTCTGTGCACCCGATGTCCTTGCGGATATGCCTTATCGTCGCTGCGATATCTGAAACGCCCTTGTCGACGTCGAAGGCATTAAAGAGCTCAAATGCGCGTTTCCATTCGCCTTCGCTTTGGTCGGTCAGCTCAATCCCGGGCTCAATGCGCCAGAAGAGATCTGGGACGATCGCCAGATAGCCCGCGCTGGCGAGCCAATCCGCCACGCCCCGCATTACGGCGTTGACGCCGAAGATTTCCTGGATCACCACCACTGCGGGCGCAGGCTGATGGGCCGGTCTTGCCACATAGGCGGAAAAGGAGCCGTCTGGTGTTGTGATCGTCGCCGTTTCAGTGGTCATAGTGCTGTCCTTGATCTGCCGAAGAACGCTCGTTCTCGATCGGAAATTTGGCTAAGCGGGACCTTAATGTCGAGGGCCTTGGGAGTCTGCCATGAAGATGAAAATCGAAGTCGAATGCACGCCTGAAGAGGCGCGGAGCTTTCTGGGCCTGCCGGATGTTTCGGGATTGAATGCGCACCTGGTGGAAGAGATGAAAAAGCGGATGGAAGGCAATATGAATATGTTGCAGCCAGACGAGTTGATGAAAACGTGGATGGCTTTTGGCGGGCAGGCGCAGGAGCAATTCCGCAAACTCATGACGGCCGCTGCGAGCGCGAGCATGTCCGGAACCCCGCCAAAACGATGAACGATACAATATATGCCCTGGCGTCGGCATCTGGGCGCGCGGCGGTCTGCGTGGTCCGCATATCCGGACGAGACTCAGGCCTTGTCATTGAACGCCTGACCCATCGCTCTCGTCCGGGGCAGCGCAAGGCAAGTTTGCGCAAGCTGTTTGACAATGATGGGGGGCTGCTGGATGAGGCGCTGGTGCTATATTTCGCGGGTCCAGCGAGCTTTACCGGGGAAGATGCAGCGGAGCTCCACCTGCATGGCGGCCGCGCCGTTGTCACAGGCGTTTTGGAGGCCCTGGCGGCTTTGGGCCTCCGGCAGGCCATGCCGGGCGAGTTTACCAGGCGGGCTTTCGAGCACGGCAAGATGTCACTGGCTGAGGCGGAAGGAATCGCCGACCTGGTTGACTCCGAAACCAGTGCGCAGCGGGCTCAGGCGCTGGGACAGATGTCGGGGGCGCTGGATCAACGGTTCGCCGTCTGGCGGGCCGCCCTGATTGAAAGCCTCGCTCTGATGGAGGCAGCCATTGATTTTCCTGATGAAGACCTGCCGCCGGATGTCGCTAATGGCGCACTTGCGGTTCTGGCCTCGCTTCGGGCTGATCTGGCGTCGGCGCTCACGGACCGCCGAGGCGAACGGATCAGAGAGGGCTTGCGCGTCGCATTGATCGGACCGCCGAATGTGGGCAAATCCAGTCTCTTTAACGGCCTGATCGGTCGCGACGCCGCAATTGTAACGTCAACCCCCGGAACCACACGAGACGTTATTGAGGCCGGGATGATGTTGAACGGTTATCATGTGATCATCGCGGACACGGCTGGTGAGCGGGATACGACGGACGAGATTGAAGCGGAGGGCGTCAGGCGCGCCCATGCCTGGGCGCAACAGGCGGATTTGCGGATTTGGGTCAGGGATGCGTCGCAATTGACGGCGGATCCTGGTCAGGAGCGTGTCGGCCCTAACGACCTGGGTTCCGACTGGGTCGTATATAACAAGGCGGACATTGGCCCTGCCCCGCAGTCCCCTGTATCCGCCCTGACGGGTGCGGGCGTTGACTTGCTTTTGGATCGTATCGGCGCGTTTGCGGCCGAGGTGCTTGGTGGGAGTGATTTCCCGGCGTCAACCAGGGCCCGGCATCGCGTTCTGCTCGAAACGGCTGTGTATCATCTCGACCAGGCGATAAGCCATTTTGGAGGCGCGGCGGAATTGGTCGGGGAGGATATTCGGCTCGCATGTCGATCGCTTGAGCGCCTCTCGGGGCGCATCGGTGCGGAGGACGTCCTGGAACGGGTCTTTGCTAGTTTCTGCATCGGCAAGTGAGTGTTTCACGTGAAACGCTCGCGGATTGCCTGTCGTCGGGCTTGGGACATGTGTGATGTTCCACGTGAAACATGGTATAGCCCGGTCTGACCCGGCCATACCGAAGATGTCCCGGTCGAAGCTATATGGGCAATGTGGTAAACGCCTTCTGTGTTTCACGTGAAACCATGAAAAGCTCGACGCGGTCAGATCCAGTCGGTACAAACCAGCCCGAACTCACTCTCTCTTTTGGCGGCCGAAAACCCAATGCACTGGGATGTCATCATTATTGGCGGAGGCCACGCAGGCGCCGAGGCGGCGGCGGCGTCAGCACGCATCGGCGCAAGAACACTTCTCGTGACCCACAAGCTGGAAACGCTTGGGGAAATGTCGTGCAATCCCGCAATTGGCGGCTTGGGCAAAGGTCACCTCGTCCGGGAAATTGATGCCCTGGATGGAGTTATGGGGCGAATGGCCGATCAGGCCGGCCTGCAGTTCCGCATGTTGAATCGCTCAAAGGGGCCGGCGGTGCGCGGCCCCCGGGCGCAGATTGATCGGAAGCTGTATCGACAGGCCATGCAAGCAGAGCTGAGAGCAACACCCAATCTCTCGCTCCGCGCTAGCGCGGTGGACGACCTGATTGTGGATCAGGGCCGGGTGACAGGTGTCGTGTTTGATAATGGCGAAACCGCCACTGCGGCTGCCGTGGTCTTGACCACCGGAACCTTCCTGAAAGGTGTCATTCATCGCGGCGACGTCCGGATATCGGCGGGGCGGGACGGCGAGGCGCCGTCGATCGGCTTGTCAGACAGACTTTACGCATCCGGCCTCATGATGGGCCGATTGAAAACGGGAACGCCCGCCCGGCTCGATGGCCGCACGATAGATTGGGCAGCGTTGGACCGACAGGAGGGTGATGATCCGCCGACCCCATTCTCGTTTTTGAACAAGACAATTGAGCGGCCCCAACTGGCCTGCGGAGTGACATGGACAACGCAGGAGACGCATCGGATTATTGCGGATCGGCTGAGCGAATCCGCCGTCTATGGCGGTAAGGTCACCGGGGTAGGGCCGCGCTACTGCCCGTCCATTGAAGACAAGGTGGTTCGATTTGCGGACAAATCGGCGCATCAGATATTTCTCGAGCCTGAAGGCTATGATGACCCCACCGTATACCCCAACGGCATTTCAACATCGGTGTCGGAAGAGACGCAAGATCTGTTCCTGCGCACAATTCCGGGACTGAAGCAGGTCGAGGTGTTCCGGTATGGATACGCCATTGAATACGACTATGTGGACCCGAGGGAATTGGCCCCGACATTGGAGGTCAAGCGGTTGCCGGGGCTGTTTCTGGCAGGCCAGATCAATGGCACGACTGGCTATGAAGAAGCCGCAGCCCAAGGCTTGGTGGCGGGATTGAATGCGGCGCGAAAGGCCGGCGGCCAGGACGGGGTCATTTTCGCGCGGGACGAGGCCTATATCGGCGTTATGATCGATGATCTGGTCACGCGCGGTGTCACTGAGCCATACCGGATGTTCACCAGCCGCGCTGAATTCCGATTGTTGCTAAGGGCGGACAATGCCGATCAGCGCCTCACGGCCAAGGGCCAGTCGATAGGTCTCGTGGCTTCCAACCGGTGGCGGGTGTTTGCTGAAAAGGCGGCGGCGCTGAATGAGGCCAGAACCCAGGCCAAGTCCCACACCCTGACACCATCACAGGGCGCGCAATATGGCCTGGCCTTGAATGCAGATGGCCAGCGTAGAAATGTGTTCCAACTCCTCGCCCAGCATGACGTGAGCATGGACCGCCTGATCGCGATCTGGCCGGAATTGGCGCACTGGACGCCGCAAGCGCGGGAGCAGGTCGAGATCGATGCGCTCTATGCCGGCTATCTCGACCGCCAGGCCGCCGATGTGGCGGCGTTCCGACGGGATGAAAATCTGCGTTTGGACCCTGATCTTGACTACCAGTCCATCGGCGGTCTCAGCAATGAGGCGCGGGAAAAGCTCGCAGCGGTGCAGCCTGTGACCCTGGGTCAGGCCGGGCGAATTGAAGGTCTGACGGCCGGAGCACTCACTGCCCTTCTCGCTCATGTTCGCAGAAACACCGATGACGCAGCCTGACTTTCCGCCCGACCTGAGCCCTACCGCCAGCGGCGCCGGCTTCTCCCGGTCTGACTTCGTCTCGCAGACGGGGGCGTGCGACCAGGCCATGCAGGACATGGACGCCTATCTGTCTTTGCTCAGCGATTGGAATGAGCGGATGAACCTGGTCGGGCCGTCGGCTCTGGCGACCTTTTGGGGACGCCATGCATTCGACAGCGCCCAACTATTGCGGACCGCGCCCAATGCGAAAACATGGGTGGACCTGGGAGCGGGTGCTGGTTTTCCAGGTCTTGTGCTGGCGATTCTGCTAAAAAACAGACCAGGCGCTACCGTGCATCTGGTGGAAAGTATGGCCAAGCGCTGCGGGTTTTTACGCGTGGTTTCGGCCGAATTGAAATTACCCACACAAGTCCACAATGCTCGCGCCGAATCGCTTCACTTATCCCCAGTGGATGTGGTGACGGCGCGCGCGCTGGCCCCACTGCCTAAGCTTTTGCAGTATGCTTATCCTGTTCTCCGCGGTCATACCGTCGGCTTGTTCCTAAAGGGACGAGACGTCGAAACGGAAATCGGAGAGGCGCGCAAATCCTGGACCTTCGATGCGACACTGATTCCCAGTGAGAGCGATCGGGAGGGCCGGATACTCAAGATCCAGAGGCTGAACCGTGTCTAACACCACCCTACCCAATCCCCCCCGCGTCCTGGCTGTGGCCAATCAAAAGGGCGGCGTGGGCAAGACGACAACGGCCATCAATCTCGGAACAGCGCTTGCCGCTGTGGGGGAGAGGGTCCTGATCATTGATATTGATCCTCAGGGTAACGCTTCGACGGGGTTGGGCGTTCGAAGGGAGCATCGGGCCAAGACCATTTATGACGTGCTGGTGGGCGAAGCCGGTCTGGCCGACGCCATCGTCAAAACATCCGTGCCCGGCCTGGACCTGACGCCATCCGATGCGGATCTGTCGGGCGCCGAACTGGAGCTTGGCAATGCGCCACGCCGGTCTTATCGCCTGCGCGACGCGATCGAAGCCATGGCGGCTGCAGTCAGCGGCTATAACTATGTCCTGATTGATTGCCCTCCTTCGCTGAATCTCTTGACGGTCAACGCCATGTCGGCTGCGGACGCTGTACTGGTTCCCCTGCAGTGCGAGTTTTTCGCCCTGGAAGGTCTGACGCAGCTGATGCGAACGATCGAACTGGTGCGGGGCAGCCTCAACCCCAAGCTCGAGATTCAGGGTGTGGTGCTGACAATGTTTGACCGACGCAACAGCCTCTCCGAACAGGTTGCGGCCGATGTCCGCGAGCATTTCGGGGATAAGGTCTACAAGGCAGTCATCCCCCGGAACGTGCGGATCTCTGAAGCGCCGTCATTTGGAAAACCGGCTCTGATCTACGACCTGAAATGTGCAGGCAGCCAGGCCTATCTCAAACTCGCCCGCGAACTGGTTGGCCGCGAGCGTGACCGCCGCGCAAAAGCCGCCTGAGGATAAGGACGATGGCCGAACCGACGACAGGGCAACCTGCAGGACGACGTGGGCTGGGGCGCGGCTTGTCAGCCCTGTTGGGAGAAAGCGATCCCGCCCTTGCGGCGGCGCAGCCGGAAATCGTGGTCGCGGAGGGCCTGACCGCGCGCGAAACGCCCATTGAGCTGCTGCGCCGCAATCCCGACCAGCCGCGCCGTGTTTTCAACGAAGATGAGCTGGAAGAGTTGTCCAACTCGATTCGGGAGAAGGGAATTCTCCAGCCCATTCTGGTGAGACCGGCGCCAGGCGCGCCGGGCGAATTCCAGATTGTGGCAGGTGAGCGGCGGTGGCGTGCGGCTCAGCGCGCGGGGCTCCATACCGTTCCGATTCTGGTGCGCGAGTTCGATGACCTCGACGTGCTGGAAATCGGCATAATCGAAAACGTCCAACGGGCAGACCTCAATCCGCTCGAAGAGGCCATGGGCTACAAGGTATTGATTGATCGCTTTGGTCGTACGCAAGATGCGGTGGCTCTCACGGTCGGCAAGAGCCGCAGTCACGTGGCCAACATGTTGCGCCTGCTGAATCTGCCTGAAGGCGTGCGCGACCATCTGGCGGAGGGACGGATCAGCACAGGCCATGCTCGCGCTATTGCGACCGCCCCCGATCCGGACGCCCTTGCCGAGTCTATCGTTCGCCACGGTCTGTCGGTTCGTCAGGCCGAGCAGATGGCCCGCAAAACGCTTGAGCGGCCCAAGGCTGGAACGAAAGGGCCGCGACTGTCGTCACGATCAACAGGTCGAGATGCGGACACGACGGCCCTGGAACACGACCTGTCCGAAGCGCTCGGACTTGAGGTGGAGGTTCTTGACCGAAATGGCGAAGGTGAGTTGCGTATCCGTTACAAGACCCTGGAACAGCTGGACGAGGTCTGTCGCCGCCTGAGCGAGAGTTGAACAACTCGGGTGTCTTCCAACGAAGCGAACACCTGTTCGTCGCAAAAAAGGCTCTAATCATATAGGGTTATGAGCAAAATCCGATCTAATCCTATCGGATTTTGCTCTATGTCTGGCCGCGCGAAGGGCAAAGGTCTGCGAGAAAGCAAAGATCGCATTTCGGTTTGCGCGCGATACAGACATAGCGTCCGTGGAGAATGAGCCAATGGTGGGCGCGTGTCAGCCAGGGCTCCGGGATGACAGCTTTCAACTCCAGCTCCACGGCCTCGGGCGTCTTGCCGCGGGCGAGACCCAGACGGTGCGACACCCGAAATACGTGAGTATCAACCGCCACGGCGGGTTCTATCCCCATTTCGTTGAGGACAACGCTGGCGGTCTTGCGCCCAACGCCAGGAAGGGCTTCCAGGGCGACGCGGTTGAGGGGCGTTTCTCCCCCGTGCAGATCGAGAATGATCTGCGAAAGGGCGATCACGTTTCTGGCCTTGTTGCGATAGAGCCCGATGGTCTTGATCAGCTCCGTCAGTCGCTCGAGACCCAGATCAAGCATGGCGCGAGGCGTGTCGGCTATGGCGAAGAGACGATTTGTGGCCTTGTTGACGGAAACATCGGTCGCCTGAGCAGATAGGGCGACCGCTACGACCAGGGTATATGGACTGTGATAGTGCAATTCCGTGCGCGGATGGGGTTCCTTCGCTTCGAATCTGCGGAACATTTCGGCGATCGCAGGGGTCGAAGCCGTCATGGTGCAATCCATTCTGAGAACCCTCTGGCGGACGGCGTTGGGCCGCGCCATATCACCCGCATGACAAGGTCGGAAGACAATGCAGATGGTGGCGGGAAGATATATCTCGATCAACCCCTCTTGCCTAACCGTTCACTGTCGCGGCGCGGCATGTGGATCGTTTTCGGCGTCATCGCCGCGTTCAACGGGCTGACGATCGCTTTTCTCTTGATCATTGGGGCTTACCCCGTGCCGTTCTTTGTGGGGCTTGACCTGGTTGGTCTCGGCGTCGCCTTTGCGGTCATCGAGCACCGGCGCAAGACGCATTATGAACAGCTCCGCGTGTCCAGTGATGCGGTCGAGGTCTTGCGC
This sequence comes from uncultured Caulobacterales bacterium, assembly GCA_903858685.1. Classification (GTDB taxonomy): domain Bacteria; phylum Pseudomonadota; class Alphaproteobacteria; order Caulobacterales; family Caulobacteraceae; genus CAIMFV01. Next base: position 44,821 of record CAIOJR010000041.1, read on the forward strand.
CGTCAGGGCGGCGTAGCGCGATCCGTTTGGTCGACAGCCCCTGTCTTTACCCGGGTGCTGCTCGATACGTCTGACGAGGATGCGCCCCGGTTGAGCCTGGCCTCGTCGGGTCGGGAATTGAGAATAGGGACCGACCTCGGACCAGACCGACGCCTGCGTTTGGCTTCAGATCTGCAGGCCGCGATCCGTCAGGCCAGAAACGAGCGCTATTTCGGCGAGGCCTGAGCCGTGCATGTTTTCCAGACCGCAAGAAGCGGGCGGATTTTCCGGAGTGCGCCCTGTAGGTTCTGATCACAGGTTGCAATGTGTGAGATCAGAAGCCGAGCCCGCCAATGACCCAGACCCTAGAGATTCAGTCCGCGTTTTCGGAACGTGCCGCGGATTTCCAGCGAATGGAAACCGTCCTGGCCTGGCTTGCAGACCACTGGCGAGATCATCCATCGCTGGATTCAGCGGCCCATGCGGCGGGACTATCGCCTCACCATTTTCAGCGAATCTTCACGCGGTGGGCAGGCGTCAGTCCGAAGACGTTCGTTTCGGCTATAGCTCACGCAGAAGCCCGCCGTGTATTGAATGCGGGCGCCACCGTATTGGATGCGGCCTTTGAAGCCGGACTGTCCGGCCCATCCCGGCTACATGACCTATTTATCGCCCACGAAAACGTCACCCCGGGCGAGGCGCGACGGCGGGGCGAGGGTCTGACCATGCGTCTGGGCAGGGCCGCCACGCCATTTGGCGAGGGGGTCTTCGCCATGACGGATCGCGGACTGGCGGGCCTGGGCTTTTGCGACACAGGCGATGCGACGGCTGCGCAGGATCTGACGAGACGCTGGCCAGCTGCACAATGGGTCAATGACGACAACCTTGCGGCCGACTATGCGAAGCGGATTTTTGGCGATGCTCACTCAGGTCCCCTGCCTTTGGTGCTCATCGGGCCGCCTTTCCATGTGCAGGTTTGGAAAGCGCTCCTCGCCATACCTGCGGGCGCAACAGCGACCTATGGGGATGTGGCGCGACTGGCGGGGCGGCCTGGCGCGTTCCGGGCGACCGGAGCGGCCATCGGCGCCAATCCCATATCCTGGCTCATCCCCTGCCACCGCGCCATCGCCCGGGATGGACGGCTGACGGGCTATCACTGGGGTTTGCCTCGCAAGGCCGCGATGCTGGGCCTGGAGGCGGTAGGCCTCTATGGCGACGGTTCTGCCCAGGGACAGGGATGAGACAAACCGTCGCCCTTTGCCTTTGACCTCAAAGCGGCTCATATCGGCCCATGCGGCCAATTCCTCCAACCCCCAGCACTGCGCCACTCGCGCCCGGGCTCTATGTGGTCTCGACGCCCATCGGCAATCTGCGCGACATGACCTTGCGGGCGGTGGATATTCTGGCCAATGCAGATCTGGTCCTGGCGGAGGATACGCGGGTCGCCGCCAAGCTGATGTCGGCCTATGATCTCAAGCCCAAGGTGGAGCGTTACGACGACCACACGGATGCGCGCCGGCGTCCCCAGATCCTCGAAGCGCTCGCAGCGGGGCGCCGGATCGCCCTGATTTCCGACGCGGGCACCCCTCTGGTGTCTGATCCTGGATATCGTCTGGTAGAGGCCGCGGCTCAGGCCGGCCTGCCCGTCTTTGCAGCGCCTGGCGCTTCAGCGATGCTGGCGGCGCTGGCTGTGTCGGGATTGCCGAGCGACCGTTTTCTTTTTGCAGGCTTTGCGCCGTCGAAAAGCCAAGCACGGGCGACGTTTCTGGACGAACTGGCGCCGATCCGCGCCACCTTGATTCTTTATGAGACCGGGCCGCGTCTGCATGAGAGCCTTGAAGCGATGCTGACGGCTTTTGGCGACAGACCTGCAGTGGTCGCCCGGGAATTGACCAAGCTTCATGAGACCGTCGTTCGGGGCGGGCTGAAGCAGCTGGCCCAGCATTTTTCCGGCGCCCCGCCCAAGGGTGAAATTGTCGTCCTGGTGGGTCAGGGCGACGACGCGCCGGCGACGCCGGAAGACGCCGACACCGCCCTTAGGGAAGCCTTGACGCGGCTGTCGCCCGCCGAAGCCTCTGCGGAGGTCGCCAAGGCGCTGGGGTTGAAGCGTCGCGATCTCTATCAGCGCGCCCTCGCCTTCAAGGCTGAGGCCAAGGATTGACCAGGGCGGCGCGTCGCCAGCGGGGCTTGAAGGCCAGACATGACGGACGCACCGCCGAATGGATCGCGGCCTTGTGGCTGATGTTGCATGGCTGGCGCATTGTCGGCTTCCGAACACGGACGCCGGAGGCTGAAATTGATCTGCTGATCCGGCGCGGCCATGTTCTGGCGGGCGTCGAGGTCAAACAGCGCAGGACCCTTGATGAGGCCCTGACGGCGGTCACGCCCCGCCAGCAGAGGCGTCTGTTGCTGGCGGTCGGCGCGATTGCGGCGCGCAGGCCCGGCTGGCGAAATCTGGACGTGCGGCTTGATCTGGTGGCTCTCGCGCCCGGGCGGCTGCCCCGACACCTGACAGATGTCTGGCGACCGTGAATGATGCTCGCCGGAATATCGCTTCGCCCTGTTCCCCTTGGCCTCGAACCCTCCTAGATGTCTGACGGACAAATGAACACCGCCCGTCGTGCAGGAGCCGAAACCATGGGTCTGAAAGTCGCCATTCAGATGGATCCCGTTTCGGGCATCAATCCCCGCTCGGACACCAGCTTCCTGATGGCCCTGAACGCCCAGGCGCGAGGACACAGGCTTTGGACCTACCAGCCGGACCGGCTCGCACTGGAGGATGGTCGCCTGATCGCGCGCGGTCGGTCTCTGGAGGTGCGCGAAGGCGATGGTCCTCACGCCATCGAAGGTGATCTGGAGATCATAGATCTGGCGGACATTGATGTGGTCCTGATGCGGCAGGACCCGCCCTTTGACATGGCCTATATCACCGCCACCCATTTTCTCGAGCATGTTCATCCGTCAACCCTGGTGGTCAACGATCCGGCCTCGGTTCGCAATGCGCCGGAAAAGCTGCTTGTCACCCATTTTCCCGGCGTGCAGCCGCCGACCCTGATCAGCCGCGATATCGAGGCCATACTCGATTTTCGCGAGCGCTATCCGGATATGATCCTGAAGCCCCTCTATGGCGGCGGCGGGTCGGGCGTGGCGCGCCTGAAGAATGATGACGGCAATCTCGAAGCCATGCTGGAACTCCACTTCGCTATTGGGCGGGAGCCGGTAATCTGTCAGGCCTTCCTTCCCGCCGTGTCCGCAGGCGACAAGCGCATCCTCATTGTGGACGGCGAGCCCGTGGGCGCGATCAACCGGATTCCGGCGCAGGGACAGGTCCGGTCCAATCTGCGGGTCGGCGGCCGGGCCGAAGCTGTGGAGCTGACGGCGCGGGACCGCGAGCTTTGCGACATCATCGGCCCAACGCTGAAAAAGCAGGGCCTGATCTTCGTTGGCGTGGATGTGATCGGGCACTACCTCACCGAGATCAACGTCACCTCTCCCACGGGCGCGCAACAGTTGAAGCGATTTACCGGTGTCGACGCCACCGCCATCATGTGGGATCGGATCGAGGCGATCCGCGCGGCGCGCTGATAGAGTGGTGAAAGGCCCGATCGAGCTGAATATGGAGCGCGACACGCCCGCGCTGCCGCCAGAGGCGGCAGGCGCAACGCCTGTCATGCTGCAATATTTTGAGGCCAAGACGCGCCATCCCGACGCCCTGGTCTTTTTTCGCATGGGCGATTTTTACGAACTGTTCTTCGACGACGCGCGCAAGGCCGCCGAGGCGCTGGGCATCACCCTGACCTACCGTGGCAAGCACGGCGGTGACGACATCCCTATGGCGGGCGTGCCCGTTCAAGCGGCGGAAGCCTATCTCGCCAAGCTGATCCGCAGTGGATTTCGTGTCGCGGTCTGCGAGCAGATGGAAGACCCCTCTGAAGCGCGCAAGCGGGGATCAAAGTCGATTGTTCGCCGCGACGTGGTGCGGGTGGTGACCCCAGGCACCTTGACGGAGGACAGCCTGCTGGATGCGCGCGGCGCCAACTGGCTGGCCGCCGTGGCGGTGCGCTCCGGCCAGGCCGCGGTCGCTGCGGCGGAATTATCCACAGGCGAGGTCTGGTCGTTCCAGATCGAATCTGACGGGCTTTCACCTGTGCTGGCCAGTCTGAGACCCACGGAAATCCTTGTTCCAGATCGCGCTTTCGCCGATTCGAGCCTGGCGGAAGCGCTGAAGGCCGGAGGCGGTCTGGTTCAACCAATGCCACAGGCGCTCGCCGAGCCGTCCGCCTCCGAAGCGCGGGTCAAGCGGCTGTACGGTGTCGATACACTGGATGGATTTGGCGGCCTGACGACAGTGGAGGTCGTGGCGCTGGGGCTGATCGCAGCGCATCTGGATCTGACCCAGGCGGGTCGGATACCCGCCTTGGCGGCGCCAAGGCGGGCCCTGGGCGCTCAGACGCTCGCCATCGACCCGGCGACGCGGGCCAGCCTCGAAATCGACCGCACCACCAGCGGCGGCCGCGAAGGATCGCTTCTGGGGGCCATAGACCGCACGGTCACCGCACAGGGCGCCAGAACCCTGGCGGAGCGGCTGGCCCGGCCCTTGATGACGGTTGATGCGATCAATGAGCGCCTCGATTCGGTGGCCTTGTTCATGGAGAACCGGCGACTGCGCGAAGATGTTCGCGCCGATCTCAGATCGGCGGGCGACCTGGCGCGCAGTCTGTCGCGTCTGGCCCTGGGGCGGGGCGGCCCGCGTGATCTGGGCCTGATCCGGTCCGGACTGGATGCGGGCGAGCGGCTCTGCGCCCGATTCATCCAGCTGGTCGATCCTTTGCGCGCCATACCGGTCGAGGTGAGCGATGCGCTCAACTCCCTCAGCCTGTCGCTGGAGCCCGAGGTTGGCGCGTTTCTGGACGTGCTGAAGCAGGCATTGGACGAGGACCTGCCCGCCCTGGCGCGTGACGGGGGATTTGTCGCCAAGGGATATCGACCCGAGCTCGACCAGACACGGGCGCTGCGGGACGACAGCCGACGCGTCGTCGCGGCGCTGGAAGCGAGGCTCCAGCAGGAAACTGGTCAGGCGATCCGGATTCGTCACAACGCCGTATTGGGCTATTTTGTCGACGCCACCGCAAAACAGGCCGAACCGCTCCTGCGGGAGCCGTGGAACACGACCTTTATCCATCGTCAGACCACCGCCAATCAGATCCGTTTCACCACGACGGAATTGGCCGATCTTGACGCGCGCATCTCTCAGGCGGCGGATCGGGCGCGGGCAATGGAGGCGGAGACCTTCGAGGACCTTCGCCGTCGCACGGAGGATCTCGCGGAACCCATTCGTGAGGCGGCTCGCGCGTTGGCCGCGCTGGACGTGGCCTCGGCCCTGGCGGAATGGGCCGAAGAGGTCGGTTGTGTTCGCCCGCAAATCGACGACAGCCTGATCTTCGAGGCCGAAGGCGCCCGTCATCCGGTGGTGGAGCAGGCGGTGCGCCGCGCCGGCCAGCCCTATACCCCCAATGATTGTCGACTGGATGGCGCAGGAGAGGCCTCCCCGCGGCTTTCCATCGTCACCGGTCCGAACATGGCGGGCAAATCGACCTTTTTGCGCCAGAATGCACTGCTGGTGGTCCTGGCTCAGGCCGGTTCCTTTGTGCCGGCGCGACGGCTGCGGCTTGGCGTTGTGGACCGCCTGTTCAGTCGGGTCGGCGCGGGAGATGATCTGGCGCGTGGCCGGTCGACCTTCATGATGGAGATGGTGGAAACCGCCGCCATTCTGACCCAGTCGACGCCGCGTTCGCTGGTCGTCCTGGACGAAATCGGACGGGGAACGGCGACCTATGACGGTCTGGCCATTGCCTGGGCGGCGGCGGAGGCTCTGCACGACGTCAATCGAAGCCGAACCCTGTTCGCCACCCATTATCACGAACTGGCCCGGTTGGAGGAACGCCTCGCCCATGTCGGCAATCTGTCTCTGCGTGCGCGGGAGTGGAATGGCGAACTGGTGTTTTTGCACGAGGCGGCGCCGGGGGCGGCGGATCGTTCCTATGGCGTGCAGGTGGCCAAACTGGCGGGTGTGCCCGCCCCTGTCGTGGCCCGGGCGCGAGACGTCCTGGACAGGCTCGAAAGTGAACCAAACTCCCCTGCCCGTCTGGACGATCTGCCCCTGTTCGCGGCAAGACCCGCGCCTGTCGCGCGCGAGCCCTCTCGAATCGAACTTCAGCTGAAGGCGATCGATCCGGATCAAATGTCGCCGAGAGAGGCGCTGGAGGCGCTTTATCGGCTGAAATCCCTTCAGACGGACTAGGCCGGGCGCCAGGCCTGTTGGACTTGGACGCAAGGCGCCTTAACTTCACGTGGATGGCTCGTCGTCTCCGCCCCACCCGTATCGAATATGTCGTCGACGGCCACCGTCTGCGCGCCCAGCTCAGCGCCGCAGCACTGGATGCTCTGGGGGATGAAGCGGAACAGCGGCGACGGGCCCTCGAAGTGTTGCGCGCGGCCCTGTTTCGCGGGCGGATGATCGCCAAGGAAAGATTGGAGGACGGCGCCAGCGGGATCGAAACGGCGCAAATTCTCGCACGTGTTGTCGATGAGGTGATCACAGCACTCTATGACTTCACGACGGTGCACGTCTTTCGCGCGCGAAATCCCACCGAAGGCGAACGTCTGGCCTTGATGGCGGTGGGCGGCTATGGCCGGGGCGCCATGGCGCCGTTTTCAGATGTCGATCTGTTGTTTCTAAGGCCCTACAAGCCGACGCCCCATGCGGAGAGCGTGATCGAGTTCATGCTCTACGCCCTGTGGGATCTGGGGCTGAAGGTCGGACACGCATCCCGCACGGTGGATGAATGCCTGAGACTGGCGCGGGAAGACTTTACGATTCGCACCGCCCTTCTGGAAGCGCGCTATCTGACTGGCGACGAGGCCCTGGCGGCTGATCTGGTGGTGCGATTTCGCAAGGAGGTCTGTGATGGGACGGGCGCCGAGTTCGTCGCCGCCAAGCTCAAGGAACGCGATGATCGCCACGCCCGGGCGGGAGCTTCGCGTTACATGGTCGAGCCCAATGTCAAGGAAGGCAAGGGCGGCCTGCGCGACCTGAACACCCTGTTCTGGATCGCACAATACCTCCACCCCGCGGACGGCCCGGCGGAGTTCATCCGCCTGAAGGAATTCACGCACCGGGAATTGAAGGCGTTCATCCGCGCCTTTGATTTCCTCTGGGCTGTGCGCGCCCATCTCCACTATGCCACTGGCCGCGCCGAAGAGCGTTTGTCCTTCGATCTCCAACCGGAAATCGCGCGGCGCATGGGCTATCTGGGCCAGATGGCGCAAGACGGCGAAGGGGTCAGTCTCGAAACGGGTGTCGAACGCTTCATGCGGCGCTATTTCCTCATCGCCAAGGAGGTCGGCGCCCTGACCCGCGCCTTCTGCGCCAAGCTTGAAGCCGAGGAGGCCAAGAAGCGGCCACAGGGCTTGTCGCGCTTTCTGCCGAACCGTCTGAAGGCGGGTCGCAAGGTCGTCGCCCCCGGCTTCGTGAACGAGGGCGGGCGACTGAGCATCGAATCGGACGACATATTCGAGAAGGATGCAGTGAATCTGCTGCGTCTGTTCCGGGTCGCGGATCGCGCCAATCTCGACCTGCATCCCGACGCCTTCACCGCCGTCAGCCGGGCCTTGAATCTGGTGACGCCCCGACTGCGCCGTGACCCTCTGGCGGCGGAGGTGTTTCTCGACATTCTGGCGCGCGGTCGCCACACCTACCGGACCCTCACCCTGATGAACGAGGCGGGGCTTCTTGGCCGTTATCTGCCGGAGTTCGGCCGGGTGGTGGCCCAGATGCAGTTCAACATGTACCATTCCTATACGGTGGACGAACATACGCTGCGGGCGGTTGGCGTCATGGCCGATGTGATGGCTGGTCGCCTGGCGGAGGATCACCCTCTGGCCGTCTCGGTCGCGCCCATGGTCAGTGACACTGAAGCGCTTTTTCTGGCCATGCTGCTGCATGACACGGGCAAGGGCGGCGAAGGCGGACAGGAATTGGCGGGCGCCCGAGCGGCGCGTTCGGCCTGCGAGCGTCTGGGTTTGCCCCAAGCTCGGCTTGAGCTGGTGGCCTGGCTGGTTGAACATCACCTCGTCATGTCCGATTTCGCCCAGAAGCGGGATGTCGGCGATCCTCGCACCGTGTCGGATTTCGTGAAGATCGTGCAAAACCCGGAACGAATGCGCATGTTGCTCATTCTGACGGTCGCCGATATCCGGGCCGTGGGACCCGGCGTCTGGAACGGCTGGAAAGGTCAGCTTCTGCGGGAGCTTTATGCCGCCTCGGAGGCAGTGTTCCGCGGCGGTCGAGGGGCGGACGCCGCAGAGCATGCGCGTCGCGCTGTTGCCGATGAGGCGCGTGAACGGCTGATCTCCTGGGCCGGCGCGGATCATGATGATCTGGCCGACTGGTCACGGAAGATGGAAGATGTCTATTTCACCGCCTTTGGACCGGAAGAGCAGTCCCGGCACTTCCAGCTCATTCGTCGCGCGGCGAGCCAGGGCGGCGCCGCAGCGATCGCCGAGATCCGCCGTGACGCCCCGGTGGCCGAAGTGACCGTCGCCGCGGCCGACCGTCGGGGCCTTTTCGCCGATCTGGCGGGCGTGATAGCGAGCATGGGCGCCAATGTGGTGGGCGCGCGCGTGTTCACATCCAGCGCCGGGCAGGCGCTCGACATGTTCCTGGTGCAGGACGCCGCCGGCGGTCCCTTTGGCTGTGATCATCCCCAGGCCATACAGCGAATGGTTCAGGCCTTGGAGGCGGTGGGACGCGGAGATGCCCAAAAGATCGAATCTGTCCGGCGCGGAGATCCCGGCCGGACAGCGGCTTTTTCCGTTACCGCGGCGGCATCGGTCGATAATGAAGCCTCCGAGGCCGCCACCGTTGTGGAGGTCACCGGCAGGGACCGGCCAGGCCTGTTGGAGGCGCTGGCCCGAACCCTGGCTGAAGCCGGACTTTCCATCCAGTCCGCCCATGTCGACTGTTATGGCGAGCGCGCGGTGGACGCCTTTTATGTCTCGCCAGTCGATGGCGGCAAGCTGGAAGACCCCAGGCGCATCGCCAATCTGAGGGAGGCCCTGGTCAGTGTCCTGGAGGCAGGCGACGCTGATCCACAGCAGCCCACTGCACGACCTAGACGGCAACGCGCCCGGGCCAGTCGCGCGCGCTGATTTCACCCTTCAGCCGGGCGGCGCAGCCTCGTCTAGCGGTTGACCAAGCAAAAGGCCTGGCGCGTCGCCCGTCACGCCGCCGGCTTCGCGGGCTAGCAGGCGGCGCAGCGGCGCCATGGCGTTGACGGCGTCAAGACCCGCATCGCGGGCGAGACGCATCAACGGATTGTTGTTGGAAAAGGATTTGGCGAACAGGTCGGACGCCAGCATAGAGCCCGCTGTATCGAACCGGCGCCAGCGGGCGTAACGATCGAGCACCAGGGGTGATCCAATGTCCTCGCCCAGCTTGGCCGCGTCGCTGAGGACCTGCGCCAGGGCGGCGACGTCCTTGAGGCCAAGATTAAGGCCTTGACCAGAAATCGGGTGCACCCCGTGAGCGGAATCGCCGACCAGAGCCAGGCGCTTTGCCGTGGATGAGTGTGAGAGCTGCAAGGACAAGGGATAGGCGAACCGCGCGCCGATCAGGCTGGGCTGGCCAATATCATCGCCGAATCGACGTCGCAGCAGGGATTCAAAAGCGGCGTCGCTGATCGTCACCAGAGCTTCCGCCCGCGATGTCCGTTCCGTCCAGACCAGGGACGCCCGGTCCTGGGTCAGGGGAAGGATGGCCAGGGGTCCGGACGGCATGAAATGCTGCCAGGCGGTTCCATCGTGCGGCCGATCCAGCTGAACGGTCGCAACCACGCCGGTCTGTCCGTAGGACCAGCCGTTTGCGCCCAAGCCTGCTGCGACCCGCAGAGGCGACTTGCGTCCCTCTGATCCGATGGCCAGGCGGGCCGTCACCCGGCGTCCGTCCTCCAGCCTCGCCTCAATACGGTTCGTCTCAAACTGAACTGCAGCGATCGAGGCCGGACGAAGACAGGTCACATTGGAGCGCGTCAGAGCCGCATCCAGCGCCATCCGGATATGGCGATTTTCCAACATCCATCCCAAGGGCTCGTCTCGATGGGCGTCTTCGATATCACTGGCCTGGATGCACATGCGTCCTGTCACCGCCGCACCGCCGCCGGGCCCCGGCGCATGGCCGTCGGTCACCACGATGCGGCGGATCGGTTGGGCGACGCCTTCCAAGGCCTCGGCCAGACCTAATGCGCGCCACTGACGCAGGGCCGAATAGGCGATAGCCGAAGCGCGACCATCGAAGCTGGGTTCCAGTTGATCGAGGACGGCGGCCACATCCACCAGGATGGTTTTCAGACCGGCCTGATCGAGCGCAAGCGCCATGGTCGCTCCCGCCATGCCGGCGCCTGCAATCACGACATCACAGTCCAGATCGGGTTCGATGCTTGTCCTCATGAGACACTATGTGGCCCTCTGTTGCGCCTTCGTCCAGCATGGGTCGCTGGTAAACGCCACGTTAACCGGCCTCGGGAGATTAATCGCTCTTCAACCAAGCTCCCGAAAAGAGCCGGAGACAGGTGATGGCGAACGCAGCGGCCGAAACCCGGGCGCATTTCATTGTGAGGACCTGGTCAGGCTTTGGCCTGGTCTGGGGCGCGCCTGTGACTGCGCGGCTGCGCGGCGGCGCGCTCTTCATGACGGGTGCAGGCCTTCTGCTCAGTCTGTTGACCTATCATCCGGGCGATCCGAGCTGGAATGTCGCCACGGCTGAGCCCGCGCATAATATACTCGGCGGCGCAGGGGCTATCCTGTCGGACGTGGCGAACCAATCTCTGGGTCTGGCCGCATGGACGCTTGCTGGCGTTTTCATCCTTGGCGGATTGGCCAAGGCGGGCGCCCGTGACCTGGCGCAGGACGGACCCATGGTGCGGCTTCGCATCTGGCAGGGTCTATTGGGCGTCATCCTTCTGTCGGTGGGCTTGGCGGTCCTGCCGCCGCCGTCCTTATGGCCGCTGGCGTCGGGGCTGGGCGGCTTCTGGGGCGAAGCCGTGCTGGGGCTGATTGGTCGCGGCTGCAGTGCAATCGGCTTTGCGCCGGGGCGCATTATTGCGGGCCTGCTGTTCATCATGGCGGCGTTTGCGATTCTGGGC
>CAIOJR010000042.1 GCA_903858685.1 uncultured Caulobacterales bacterium
AAGCCGACATCCAGTTCCAGAATATCCACCACCTGACGCTCGTGCTCCACCTTCTCCGCCACCAGTTCCACGCCATAACGACGGGTCAGTGCGGCGTAGTCGGAATAGTGCAGGTCGCGCAAGGCCGGTATCTGGCGCCGACCCTCGTCGTCGAGCAGTTGGTCCAGCAGGGTATTGGCGGCGACCTTGACGAATTTGACGTCTGAGCGCTGCAGATCGGCAAAGTCGAAGTCGAGGTCCGAAACCTTGTCCAGAGAGAAGCGGAAGCCGAGATCGGCCAGCCGCCCCATATTGCGCGATTCCACCGAGGTGCGGCTCTCGAATGCGGACTGACCCAGTTCGAAGATCAGAGCGCCGCACAGGTCGCGATTCTTGGCCAGAAACTCAAGGAACTGCGGGAAGAAGGTCTCATCGCCCAGACTGGCCAGCGAGATGTTGCAGAAAATGCCGACCTTGCGGTCCTGACGCGACAGGCGGCGCACGATCTGGACGCAGCGAAACAGCAACAGATTGTCTATCGCCGAGATCAGGCCGCCAGGCTCGGCCACCTTCAGATATTCGGCGGGCATCATCACCCGGCCGCTGGCGTCGCGCAGGCGGGTGAAGCTTTCATAGAAGACGGTGCGGCGTTGCGGCAGGTTGACCACCGGCTGCAGGTACAGGTCGACCCGGTTATCCTCCAGCGCTTCGCGAACCGTATGAAGCAGGGCGGTGCTCTGCCGGTCGCGACCGTCCGCGGCGTGGCCGACCAGCAAACGCTTGTGGGTGGAGGACATCTCGTCCTCCAGGGTTTCGCCCAGACGCGCGACGAGGTTTTCCAGCATCCTGACCTCGGTGGTCAGGGCGTTGGCGCGTGCGTCGGTTTCCTTGTGAAGACTGTCGGACAGGGCCTCGATCGCGGCCTGGGTCACTTCCAGCTGATCCGCCAGGAGACCGTGCGCATCGCGCAATCCCTCCAGCTCCTGTCGAACGTCGGACACCGACATGCCGCGGGCGATGAAATTGTGCAGCCCAAAGGCCAGACCGAGGGCCCCGACCAGAACCGCCGCGCCTGCGCCCCAACCGGCGTCCGCGCGCCAGAACAGCGCAGCCAGAGCCAGAGACAGGAAGAGATATCCCGCCGCCAGCACCACCATCACCGCTTTCCGCATGGGTTCGCGCAACCGCCTCAACTCCGCTCGTTGCGAATCAATAGATTATGAGGCCGTTAACCCTGAAAAGCCATGCGGTTCAGCTTGGCGCCGCCGCGACGATTTCGCGTGACAGGACCATGGATGGCGATGCAACTCGTCCATTGACGGGCGCCGAGCGCAGGTCAGATGCCGGCGCCGACATCCATGGTTCTCAGGCTCGCCTCGTGCAGGTCGGCTTCGGTCTTGAGCCAGTTCACAAAGGCCTTCACCTGAGGCAACCGGCCCTTGGTCTTGGGGTGGACCACATAATAGGCGAAGTCCACGGCGGTGGCGATGTCCAGCGCGGTCACCAGCCGTCCGGCGTCCAGATCGGCCTGGGCGAGCGCGCGCTTGGCCAGAGCCACGCCACGACCGTTCATCGCCGCTTCGATCACCAGACTGGACTGGTTGAAGCGCGGCCCCCTTCCGCCGTCGATCGTTCGCACGCCGCGTGCGGCCAGCCACATGGTCCAGTCGGGGCAGCTCTCGTCGGCGTCGGGGCTGCCGTCATGCAGCAGGGTATGGGCCGCCAGATCGTCCAGGCTGTTGAGCGGGCGTTCCGCCAGAAGTTCGGGCGAAGCGACCGGGATCACGGTCTCGCTCATCAGACGCAGGACCTCCAGTCCGCCATAGCGGCCCGAACCATAGCGGATGGCGATGTCCACTTCGCCCGAGTTGAAGTCCACCAGCTCCATCCCGGCGGACAGCCACACATCGACTTCCGGATGGGCGCTTTCAAAGCGGCCCAGACGCGGCACCAGCCATTTGGCGGCGAAGCTTGGCGCAGCCGTGACGGTCACTCGTCGCCCGTCCACACTGGCTGTCAGAAGTTCTGCAGCCTCCTGCAGCCGGTCAAAGGCTTCGCGCAGGGCGGGCAGGGCGGTCTGGGCCGCGTCTGTCAGCAGGAGACCCTTGGCGGTGCGCTTGAAGAGAGACGCGCCGACATAGTCCTCAAGGTTTTGAATCTGTTGGCTGACAGCGCCCGGCGTCACGGAAAGTTCTTCCGCGGCGCGGGTGAAATTCATGTGTCTGGCGGCCGTCTCGAAGGCGCGCAACGCGTTCAGAGGCGGCAGGCGGCGGCGGTCCATCAGTTTTCCTAAAGGTTAGGGCAGAAGACTTGTCTTGCGAGGTGAGGCTTCCGAGCGGAAAAAGCAACTGTCCGGCGTCGCTAACGGCCCTTTCCGGCGTCGGACTGGCGGGGATGGCGGCATTGCCGACCATCCCCACTTCCGAAATTGTCGAAGAATCCCGCGCGCCGGACTCACGGGTGCGCACCATGGTGGAGTGTGGAAATCTGATGGCGGTTCGCGGACACGGTCGCGACGGTGGTCTTGTCGTTCTTGACGGCGGGACGGGCCGCGCCATGGCCGGTGGGTGCATCTGGCTGGTGGGCGCAGGTCCGGGCGATCCCGAACTTTTGACCCTGAAGGCGGCCCGTCTGCTCGGGGAGGCCGATGTCGTCGTCTATGACCGGCTGGTCGGCGACGGGGTCCTTGACCTGATCGGCCCTTCCGCGCGCCGGCTCTATGTCGGCAAACGCAAATCCAATCACAGCGTGCCTCAGGACGAGGTGAACCGGCTTCTCGTCGCGCTCGCCCTGCAAGGCCTGAACGTCGTGCGCCTGAAGGGCGGCGATCCGTTCATGTTCGGACGCGGCGGTGAGGAGATGCAGGCGGCGCGCGAGGCTGGCGTGCCTTGCCATGTGGCGTCGGGCGTGAGTTCCGCCCTGGCGGCCAGCGCCGCCATTGGCGCGCCCCTGACGCATCGCGGCCTGGCTCAGTCGGTCACCTTCGTCACGGGTCACGCCGCCAGCGGCGGGGAGCCTGATCTGGACTGGGCGGCTTTGGCCCGGCCCAACCACACGGTCGCGGTCTATATGGGGCTGACGACAGCGCCCGCGATTGCCGCCCGCCTGATTGCGGCGGGTCGGGCAAGATCGACTCCGGTTGCGGTGGTGGAAAATGTCAGTCGCGAGAATGAGCGGCGCCTCGTCACGACGCTTGGGGCCCTGCCCGAGGCGGTGGCGAGCCTGTCTGGCCCCGTTATTCTGGTGATCGGCGAGACGGCCGGACTGGCGATGGTCGAGGAGATCGACGCCAGAATCCGGAAAACGGGGACGGTTTCAAGGGAGGGCCAGGCTTGAGCGCGCAATTGAAGGCCCTGACCGCCAATGATCTGGCGTCGGGCGAAGTGGTGTTTTTGTCTGACGCCGGCTGGGCGTCCAGCTATGGCCAGGCCGTGATCTTTGACGACGATGCCGCAGCCCAGACCGCTCTGGACACAGCCAGGTCGGCGGTCAATGTGCTGGCCGACCCCTATCTGATCGACGTGGCCGCCGTAGACGGCTTTCCCGTGCCGACCAGCTATCGTGAGCGTATCCGGGCGCTGGGTCCCACCATCCATCCCGATATGGGCAAGCAGGTCGAGGGCGGCGCGCTGATCGGCGCCCTGCAGGCGGCCCGCGGCGCCGCGCGCTCGTCCGGTCGCCTTGGTCTGATCAGGAAGCGCTGATGTACCAGTATGACGCTATTGACGCGGCCATGGTCGCCGACCGCACCGCCGAGTTTCGCGACCAGGTTCTGCGACGCCTGTCCGGAGACCTGACCGAAGACGCCTTCAAGCCCTTGCGCCTGATGAACGGCCTCTATCTGCAGCTTCACTCCTACATGTTGCGGGTGGCCATTCCCTATGGCGCCCTGACCTCGTCCAAGCTGCACGCCCTGGCCCATGTGGCGCGGCGCTGGGACAAGGGTTACGGCCATTTCACCACGCGTCAGAACCTGCAGTTTCACTGGGTGAAGCTGTCTGATACGCCGGACATTCTGGACTATCTGGCCAAGGCGGAGCTTCACGCCATCCAGACCAGCGGCAACTGCATTCGCAACACCACCACCGATCCCTTTGCAGGCGCGGCCCTGAACGAATCCGACGATCCTCGCGTCTGGTGCGAGGTGATCCGGCAGTGGTCCACCTTCCATCCCGAGTTCACCTATCTGCCACGCAAGTTCAAGATCGCCGTGACGGGCTGCGAGCGGGACCGGGCGGTTGTCCGCGCCCATGATGTCGGACTGATCCTGCGTCGGGACGAGGACGGACGGCTAGGCTTCGAGGTGATTGTCGGCGGCGGTATGGGGCGCACGCCGCATATCGGCCCCACCGCCGTCAAGCATCTGCCGGCGGAGCATCTGCTCAGCTATCTGACGGCGGTTCTGCGCGTCTATAACCGCTTTGGCCGGCGCGATAATCTCTACAAGGCCCGGATCAAGATTCTGGTGTCCAGCATGGGCGCCGACGCGTTCGCCGAACAGGTTCAGGCGGAATGGACGGCGATGGATCAGGCCCGGGTCGACTTGCCGGACACCGAACTGGCCCGCATCCGCGCCAGCTTTGGCCAGGTGGCGTTTCGCAAACTGCCCGCGCGGTCCGACGCTCTGGAGCGCGCCAAGTCTGACCCCGCTCTGGCGCGGTTTGTGCGCAATAATGTCGCGCCGCACAAGGTCGCCGGTTATGGCATCGTCTCCATCTCCCTCAAGGGGATCGGAGAGGTGCCGGGCGACTGCAGCGCCGACCAGATGGATGCGGTGGCCGATCTGGCCGCGCGCTTTGGCCATGACGAGGTGCGTGTCACGCACGAGCAGAATCTGGTGCTGCCCCATGTGGCGCTGGACGATGTTGAGGCGGTGTTCCGCGGCCTGCAGGCGGCGGGTCTGGCCACGGCCAATATCAATCTGGCCTC
>CAIOJR010000043.1 GCA_903858685.1 uncultured Caulobacterales bacterium
TCGAGAAGTTCCGCTCGGAACTGCTCGCCACCCGCGAGGAATTGCGCGCGACCCAGTTCGCCATGCGCAGCGACGTGGACCGTTTGAAGAATATGATCATGGCGATCAATGTGGCGGGCGTTCCCCTGCTCATCGGCGTGATCGCGCTTCTTCTCGCCCTGCGGCGCAAGAACTGCCCCCTGCCGCGCAAAGACGCTTGAACGGAGAAAGCCCATGAACACGAAACAGATCGGCGTTCTTGCTGTTCTCACCATCGCCGCCATCGGCGCCGCCAACGCCAGCCTGCGCACCGGCCCCCAAGGCTTGGCTGGCGACCGGCGGGGCGAGCCCGTCTTCGCCAATCTCGTGCCGCGCCTCAACGATGTGGCCTCGGTGACCATCACCGACAGCGAAAAAAGCTTCACCGTAGAACGCCGTGAAAACGGGTTCTTCGAAAAGGACTCCGGCTATCCCGTCAAGGCCGAAGCCTTCAGGGACATTCTCGTTGGCGCCGCCACCCTCGCGTATGAAGAGACCAAGACCGCAGACCCCGCGCGCTATGGCGATCTGGGGCTGGGCGAAGCTGGCGGGGCTCCCGACACGATGGGCCGGCAGGTGACCATCCGCGACGGACGCGGGCAGGTCATGGCCGCCATGATCATCGGCAACCGGGACGCGACCGTGGGGGGCGCTCGCGGCGGCCTCTATATCCGCCTGCCCGAGCAGAAGCAGACATGGGTGGCGCGCGGCGAGGTGCGGGCGCCTGCGCCCCATGCAGCCTGGTTTGAAACCAATGTCACCAATATCGGCCGTGACGCGCTGGCGAGCCTCACCCTGACCGGTGGTGGCCTGGATGACATCAAGGCGGCGTCAGAGAAGAAGGGGGATGATCTGAAGCTCCTCAATGCACCCGAGGACAAGGACGGCGATTCCTCCAAGATCATGCGCCTGTCCTTCATGGTCGATCCCATCTCGTTCCAGGACGTGCGCAAACAATCAGGTGCGCCTGCCGCCGACGCGCGGCGCATGATCGTGACCGCGCGCAATGGGGTGCAGATCACCTATACAGTGATCGGCGCGCTGTCTGACGGCTGGGTGCGCTTCGAAGTGGAGGCGACCTCAGACGAAGGGCGCGCCGAGGCCATCAATTTGAAAACCAAACTGGAAGGCTTCGATTTCAAACTCGCCTCCCATGAAATCGACATGCTCGGCTGGGCCTTGAAAGATGTGACGACCGAGCGCAAGGGCTGATGGGGCTGGCGCCAGCCCTCCACCCGCCAGCCTGCTCCTCAGCGCGAAAGCCCGGAACATTGTGCTGGACCTGTTCATGGACCTTCCGGGCGGCTCAGGGGGCATCGCAGGCGCCAAGGATCGTGGAAAAGTCGCGCGCGAGGATGGCGCGGTGCGCCCGGCGGTCAGGCAATATCCAGCAGGATGCAATTCCATTCGCCAGTCCGAACGTAAGACATGGACCGGCTCATATGACGCACAATGCGAACACCTCGTCCGCCCAAAGGGGCTGAGGCCAGGTCAGTATCGATGATTTCAGGAACGTCATTTGTTGGATCAAAGGCCTTCCCATTATCCTCGATACGAACGAAAATCTGTTTAGCCGCGATCTCCAGGCCGACTCTCACGATTGGAGCGCCGTCAGGCCGCGTTGAATGCAACGCCACATTTACGAGGAGCTCTTGCACGCAAACGAGCATCGCGTTCACTGAGGCTATAGACAAAGAAGTATGTTGCTGCGCGATTTTTTCCACCCAGGCGACGACCCGAGCCACCGCCCCCACTGAGACGGAAACCTCCTTTTGGTAGGATGTCGCCAACTGCCCCAATCAAAAACCCCGTCAAGTTATGGTTGATAAGACGACGACGGCTTCGGCCTCCTCCTGATCGCGACATATCGGAATGAGTTGCGAAACGCCACTTGCATGCAGGACCGCCAAAACATTATCGCTCGGCTGCGTATTCCA
>CAIOJR010000044.1 GCA_903858685.1 uncultured Caulobacterales bacterium
CACTCCCGCCTTCTTGCCCCCCTCCCCCCCCCTTCCTTCCCCCTCTGCAGGCGAAGGAGGGCACGCTGTCGATGGACGACATGTCGGGCGGCACCTTCACCATCTCCAATGGCGGTGTTTACGGATCGCTCATGTCCACCCCGATCCTGAATGCGCCGCAATCGGGCATTCTGGGCATGCACAAGATTCAGGACCGTCCGGTCGTGGTCGGGGGTCAGATCGTGATCCGTCCGATGATGTATCTGGCCTTAAGCTATGACCATCGGGTGATCGACGGCAAGGAAGCCGTGACCTTCCTCGTCTCCGTCAAGGACCATATCGAAGACCCGCAACGCCTGATTCTCGACCTGTAGGACAGGCGTTTTGCTCCCCGTCCCAGGGCGGGGAGCAAGGCAAGTTCAGGGCCAGGCCTTGAAGTGCTTGGACAGTTTCAGCCCCTGACGCTGATAATGCGAACCGTCTTCGCCATAGAGCCGTTCGGGGCGCGCGGTCAGCGGTTCAAAGACCAGTCGGGCCACCGTCTGACCGTCTTCCAGCAGGAACGGAGTCTCGTGACTGCGGACCTCCAGGACGGCGCGGCTGCCCGTGGCGCCGGCCTCCTCCGTACCGAAACCCGGATCGAAAAAGCCCGCATAGTGAACTCGAAACTCGCCCACTGAGGGGTCGATCGGCGTCATTTCCGCTGCCTGCAGGGACGGGATCTCGATCGCGTGCTTTGAGGCCAGAATATAGAACTCGCCCGGATCCAGCAAAAGCTCGCCGCGTCTTGGCTCCAGAGGCTCCCAGAAATCGCGCGGGTCGTGACCGTCTTCCTGGTCAAGATCGATCACGCCGCAGTGGCGGCGGGCGCGAAAACCCGCAAGGTCGCCCGTCAGATCGACGCCAACGCTCAAGGGCGAGCCCAGATGCGGCGGCTCGCCCATCTTGAGCCGAAGTTGATTGAGCCGGGTGCCGGTGCGGGCCAGAATAGAGAAGGTCTGGGGGGCGATCTCCAGATAAAGCGGCCCGTCATAGCCCTCCGACACATCGTCGAACTGGGCGCCGTGGTCGGTCAGAAGGCGCACAAAGACGTCGATCCGCCCCGTGGAGCTTTTCGGATTGGCGCGCGCCGATACGCCAGGGGGCAGGCGCACCCGCTCCAACAGCTCCACAATATAGACGCAGCCCCGTTCCAGGACCGCCCCCTGGGTCAGGTCAAGCCTGTGCATCGACACATCTTCAAGACGCTCCATCACCGTCCGCCGCAGGCCCGGCAGGAACGAGGCGCGCACGCGCCAGGCCCGCTCGCCCAGACGAAGATCAAGACTGGCGGGCTGCACCTGATCTTGCGCAAAGGGCGTCCCGGCCGAAATGGCGCCCTCGCGGATCAGGGCGCGAATGGCCTGGCTGGGCAGGATGCCGACGCCGGACAGGGCGCTTGTGGACGCATGTGCGGGGGAGGAGAATTGATCAGTCATCGCCCCGACACTCGCCGCTCCGACCCAAGATTGCAAGACTTTGGACAGGACGGCGCCACGCTCATGTCGATCCGCCCATTTTCCGCCGCGACGAATAGGCATATGTCGAGGTCATGACCCTGACCGACCGGCTGCAACAAACCCTCGACAGCAAGGCCTACGCCCTGACCCGCGCCTCGGAGGCGGCGGGCGACCTGGCGATAAACCTGCTTGAAGCTGCGGCGATCTTCGCCGTCACGCTCTGGGCGGCGCGGCTGGCGGCGCGGCTGGTGCGGCGCGGCATGAGCCGACTGCCCCAGACACGCGATGACGCCACCCTGCAAAGTTTTGGCGGGTCGCTGGCGCGTTACGCCGTGATCATTTTCGGGCTGATGGCGGTGCTGCACAGACTGGGCGTGGAGACCACCTCCGTCATCACCGTGCTGGGCGCTGCGTCCCTGGCTGTCGGTCTGGCCCTGCAAGGTGCGCTGAGCAATGTGGCGGCGGGCGTGATGATCCTGATCTTCCGCCCCTACCGCGTGGGCGACTATGTCACCATTGCGGGCAAGTCCGGCACGGTAACGAAGCTTGATCTGTTCAATACCGAACTGTCCGACGTCGACGGCCTGAAGATTGTAGCGCCCAACGCCAAGGGCTTTTCCGATGTGGTGGTCAACTATACCGACATATCCAAGCGCCGGATGGAGCTGAACTTTCAGGTCCGCTATGAGGACGATTTGCAGGCGGCGCTGGACGTGTTGGAGACGGCCTGCGCCCAAGAGCCGCGACTGCTTTGCGACCCCGCGCCGTGGGTCAATGTCACCGAGCTCGGCCCTTCCGGCATCACGGTGACCTTGCGCGCCTGGACCGCTCTGGACGTCTACTGGGACGTGCGCTTTGGCCTGTTGAAGTCCGTGCGCCTGGCGCTGAACGCGCGGGGACTGCGCCACGCCTACCCGACCCAGATCAACGCCGAACCCAACCGTGACAAGCCGCTATGAAAAAGAAGCGGCCTTGCCTGTATCTTGCCCTGATGCTGGCCCTGGCGCCCCTGACGCCGGCTGGGGCGAGCGGCGCGGACAAGCCGAAGCTCAAAAGCCAGATCGCGACGCCGCAAGCCTCCTCGAACGCCTCACAGGCGGCATCCGCGCAAGGCGCGGACGCGCCACGCCTGCGCGACGGGCTCGCCTTGCCAGCGCCACCGGCTGCACCCGGTCCGCCGCCGTCGCCAGCCATGACAACCGCCGCCCCTTTGAAGCTTCGTGCGCCACAGGATAACGGCGCCGAATGCCGCCAGGCCTGCGCCGCCCAGCGCTATCGGTGCATGGCCGGGGAGCCGGGAACCTGCGACAGCACATGGTCCACCTGCGTCATCAATTGCAACCTGCCCGGTGCAAGAGAGACTCCTTTCGGGTGAGTTGAGCAACCGTGTTGAGATTGCGGCAAATCGGCGTATCCTTTTCAGCGTAGATACGGAAAAAGCGCGTAACACTCGGTCGAGTGGCTTATCGGTCGACCGGATCACGATAACGCGCACGAGGAAACCCTTCGGAGAGCCCTTCGCACCACCGATGAGCCACTAGCGCGACTAGGCTCTCTCTTCGCAAGGAAGAGACGAGCATGAAGTGGATGGTATCTATCGCTGCGGGGATAAGCGCAGCCTTTGTGATGTCGGCGACGGCGGCCTACGCCTCCGCCTGTCACGACACCTGCGACGACACGCACCTGACCTGCCAGAGATCAGGCGCCGACGAAGCCAAGTGCCTTGACGGCTGGCATCAGTGCCGCCAGAGGTGCGACACGCCCACGGTTCAGAAAACGTCCCTGAACCCGGCGCCGACGCCGCATCCTGCAAAGACGACAACCACGACCGCACCGGCCCAGAAACCGCACTGAACCGGGGCCAGACCCAGCGCGATCTCGATCGTCGCTGGGTTCAGCCACCAAGGCCTCGCGCCCTGACGGGCGCAAATTGAGTTGGCTCAGATTTCGGGCAGGGGGGCTCTCCAACCTGTCGCCACGCGCATCCAGGCGCGCTGTGGCTGTGCGGCCCCTTGCCACCACTGCACAAAGCGGGTCAGATCGCAATGATGAGCAACTTCCTGCGAGACCGCCGCTAATGGCTGCCGACACTCTGACCTTGAGCCCTCCCGCCGGAAAGCGCGAGCAGACCAAGGCCGCCAATCGTTCTGCGATATTGGACGCGGCCCGCGCCGTGTTCGGCGAAATGGGTTACGAGACGGCCACGGTGCGCGATATCATCCGCCGCACCGGCCTGTCCGTCGGGGCCTTCTATAATTATTACCGTTCCAAGGAGGAGGTCTATGAGGCGCTGGCCGATGACGGTGCACGGCGCTTCCGACCCATCCTGCGCGCCAAATATGACACGACGAAGGATTTCGAGAGCTATATACGTGAAGCGGTCACCGCCTATCTGCGCTTCTCGCTGGTGGAGCAGGACGCCTGGCAACTCACCGCGCCGGAGGGATCGCGCAGTCATCCCGCCATGCGGATGGAGACGCCGGAGATGCTGGCGGTCTATGACGAGGTCAAGCGCGCCATAGCCGGTGTGATAGACCGC
Organism: uncultured Caulobacterales bacterium; assembly: GCA_903858685.1. Classification (GTDB taxonomy): domain Bacteria; phylum Pseudomonadota; class Alphaproteobacteria; order Caulobacterales; family Caulobacteraceae; genus CAIMFV01. The sequence goes on from CAIOJR010000044.1 coordinate 4,018, forward strand.
GGCCTGGCGCCGCGCGTCGACGCCGATTATCTGGCCGGCGCCTGCATCGCCATAGCGCGTGAAATTGGCGAGCGTATGCTGGAGCGACGACCTGTGGATGTGGATGCAGCGGCGGATTTCGCCGTCTCCCTGATCCTCGGGGGCCTGCCCGCCCTGCCGCGTATTCCCTGAACAGAAATCCGTCCGATGCGCCAACAAAACGCAAGAAGAACAACACGGAGCTAGCGCCATGGCCGATATCGCCCTGCAACGCGTCATCATCAAGGGCCTATTGTCCCTGCCGACGCCCATTCTTCGCACCCTGGCGGGGGGCGGTGTCGTCTATAAGGGCGGTCGCACGCTGGACCCCCGGTTCCAGTTCATGGCGGCGCAGGCCAAGGGGCAACCCCCCATGTCGAGCGTGACCGCCATAGACGCCCGCGCTGGCGCCAAGGCGGGCTTTGCGCTGGCGACCGCCAAACCCGACCCCGGCGTACGTTGGGAGAACCAGACCGTGGACAGCGCGGACGGCGCCATCCCAGTGCGCGTCTATCGCCCTGAAAAGCAGGATCCAGACGCCCCGGCTCTGGTCTATCTGCATATGGGCGGCGGGGTGATCGGCGATCTGGAGACGTGCCACGCCTTTTGCTCCGTCCTGGCGCGCACCGTCCGATGCGCCGTGATCTCCGTCGATTATCGTCTGGCGCCGGAGCATCGCTATCCTGCGGGCCTCGATGACAGCCTGGCCGTCGTGCGCCATGTCCGCGATCATGCTGATCGATACGGCGCGCCGGCGGGCAAGGTGGCGGTCGGCGGGGATTCCATGGGCGGTTATTTCTCCGCCATTATTTGTCATGATCTGAAGGCGGCGGGCGAACCACAGCCGGACTATCAGCTGCTGATCTATCCTTGCGTGGATGCCGCCTCCGAAACCGCCTCCATGTCGGTTCACGCCGATTCCTACCCCCTGACCCGCGACACCATGACCTGGTTCTTCGCGCAGTATCTGAGCGCGGATGCAGACCCGTCTGAGCCACGCCTGTCGCCGCTGCGCGCTGCGGATCTGAGCGGCCTGGCGCCCGCCATCATTGTCACTGCGGGCTTCGACCCCCTGACCGATCAGGGCGAGGACTACGCCAAGGCGTTGCTGGCCGCCGGCGGCAAGGTGGTGTTTCGGCGCTATGACAGCCTGCCGCACGCCTTTACAGGGTTTGGCCTGATCGCGTCAGCCGACGCCGCATGCCGCGAGATCGCACAACTGGCGCGCAAGGCGGTCGACGGTCAGCTTTTCTGCTAGACCGTCCGACGCATTCGGCCTGTCCCATTGCAAAATGGTCTAGTTCTCGTGGCTGGCCAGCCAGCGATCGACTTCGGGAATATTGATTGAGCGCCGTTCGCGCGTCAGGCTCATCGCGCTCTTGGCGGCGACCACAGGGCGGCGGGATGTCGCCGCAATATTCGCCTCGGCATAGGCGTCGAGTTTGGCGGGCGTTTCGCTGCTGGAGGAACCCGACGCCAGGGACGGCAGGAACCGCGAAGCACTCGATTCCTCAAGCCTGGCCTTCACCGCCTGCGGGTGGGCAATGGCGAAATCCACAGCCTCATCAGGGAAGCGGTCCGCCACCACGCGCAGAATGCTCGGCCCTTCCGTCAGGGGCGTTTCCGGCGCAAAGGCCAGATCCAGCGCCTTTTTGGCCAGGTCCGGCGCTCTGGCCGCCCCGAGCAGGCGATAGAATTCCGACCTTTCCAGCGCCGTTGGCGCGGTCAACGCGACCGACTTCAATTCGTCCCAGGTCGCAGCATCCGCATTCGACGCGACAATGTTCAGCACGGCGGAGCGCACATCCGGCTTCAGCGCCGAATGATCGGCCTTCCACGCGGTGTAACGCGCGCGCGCATCCGCAATCACCGTCGGATCGTCGAAATCCGCCAGCGCCCGCAGCAGCAGCCCTCGTGTTTCGGTCACCGGCGGGGCTTCATCTGGCCGGGGTTCAAAGCCATAGGCGGCGTAGAGCGGTTGCAGCCGCGCCCGGGCGAAGGTCTTGAAGGCCGTCTCCCCCGCGAGGCCCCGCTCAAGTCGCCCGATCTGCTGCAGACGCGAAATCACGGCGCCCGCCACAACGGGATCAAGGTCGGATCCCGTGCGGTCGATCAGGGTCAGAAGATCGCCCATCGGCTGATAGCCGGCAAAGGCCAGGGCCGACGCGTCGGTCAGTGCGCCATACTGGTCTGCAGGCGTCAGCCGAGGCCAGGCGTCGGTCAAACGCAGGAACATCGGCCCGACATAGAGGGTGCGGAAATAACCTGTCTGCCCCGCATTGACCACCAGCCCATCCACGGGCGGCTTGAGGCTGGCGGGCGCCACCCTGGAGACGATCCCGCTCCAGGACCCCGCGCCATAGGCGCGCGCGGTCGTGACCGGAACATCCCAGCGCAGCGACGCTTTGGACGGCGCGTCAGCGCCGAAACGCGACTGCTCCAGGGTCGCGCCGCCGCCCTGCTGGGTCACCCGGATCAGCGGAACGCCCGGCTGAAGCGTGAAGTCATGCGCCACTTCGGTCAGATGAATCGGGCCGATCCCGTCAATTTCCTTCCACAGATCATCGGTCACGGTGTTGCCATAGGCATGGTCGCGCATGTAGTTGCGAACGCCCTGACGGAAGACGTCCTCACCCACATAGGACTCCAGCATGCCGATCACGGCGGCGCCCTTCTGGTAGGTGATGGCGTCAAAGGCCTGCGACGCCTGCTGCACATCACGCACATGCTGAACGACCTGATGCGCGCCTTCACGCGCATCCAGCGCCATGGCGGTGTCGCGAGCGCCGAGCGCCTTGAGCTGGAGGTTCCATTCCGGGTGGAAATGGTTGGAGGCCTTGTCTTCCATCCAGACCGCGAAGCCCTCGTTCAGCCATAGATCATCCCACCAATCCATGGTGACCAGATCGCCAAACCACTGGTGCGCCATTTCATGAGCCACATTCGTATAGACGCGCTGTTGCTGGCTGACGGTGGCCAGTTGCGGGTCCACGAGCATGTCGCGCTCGAAATAGAAGATGGCCCCCCAGTTCTCCATGGCGCCGAAGAACTGGCTGGAGCCGGGACCAGCGATCATGTCCAGCTTGGGCAGGGGATAGGGCGTGCCGAAATAGTCGTTGTAATAGCCGATGATCTGGCTTGCGGCGTTCAGCGCATAGTCGGCGCGCGCAGTGTCTCCGCGCTTCACGACCACGCCGATCTCCGTATTGCCCACCTTGCGCGTCACCCGCTCGAAATCGCCCAGCCCGAAGAACAGCAGATAGGACGACATTTTCGGCGTCTGGGCGAAGCGCACCCGCTTCAGGCCATTGGCCAGGGTGTCGCTGGAGGCGACCGGCATGTTCGACACCGCCATCTGATCGGCCGGCACGTCGGCGGTCAGGCTAAATGTCGCCTTGCGATCCGGCTCGTCCCAGGACGGCATGAACCGCCGCGCATCGGAGTTCTCGAACTGGGTGAACAGGGCGCGCGCCTTGCCGCCCGCCGTGTCGTAATCGAGATGGAAGATGCCCGCCGCGCTGCCGTTGATCTTGCCGCCATAGGCGATGGAAAGGGTGTAGCGACCTGGCTTCACATTGCTGGCGAAGGTCAGGGTGGCGGTCTCCTTTTGCGCATCGAACGCCCATTTCGGCGTCAGAGGCGCGCCCGAAGCCCCCGTCAGGTTGACGGAAGCAAAGGTCAGATCCACCGCATTGAGCTGGATGGTCCGAGTGGCGGACTTCACCTCGACATCAATTCGGGCAATGGCGGTGAAGGCGTCATGGGCGGCGTCGGGCGTGATCGACAGGTCGTAATGCGACGGCTGCACATTGGCGGGCAGGATCACCCGGTCGGCGCGCGAGGGCGGGGTCAGGATCTGCGGCTTGGGCGGCGGGGGCGGCGGGGCGACGCGTTCGTGGCGCGCGGCCTTGCCGTGCTTGCCATGGCCAGACGACTTTTCCGCCTTGCCGTGCTTGCCCTTTTTGTCCGAGACGCCGCGCAGATGGGCGCCGCCGGATGCGCCATGGCCATGACCCCTCGCGGCATGACCACTGGCCGGGTGAGCCTTGGCGTGACCGGAGGCGGCGTGATGGGCGCCGGCCTTGTGGCCGTCGGCCTTGTGCGTTTTCGCCAGCGCGGCGCTGTCAGGCGCAAAAAGCGCCGCTGCGAGAACGGCGGCGAGGGCGGTGGCGGTCTTCATCACAAACTCCGCAGCAAAGAGGGCGGGACGCTAACCGAGAGCTTGCCGAACTGCTAGAGGCTTTTCGGCGAAACCGGCGCGGTCAGCTAAGCGAAAAACGCTCTGATTCCAAAGACCTTGGCGCAAAATAGGGTCCACGCCCGACACATTTCACCCTAGGCTGCAGACATGACCCCGGACGGCTTCAAACTCCTGCCCGCAGAGCTGGACGCCCAACAGCAGGCGGAACTGGTCAAAACCGTGCTGGCCCTGAGCCTAAAGGCCCCGTTCAGCCATTATGAAACACCTGGCGGCGCGCAGATGAGCGTGGCCATGACCAGCCTCGGCGCCGTGGGCTGGGTCAGCGACCGCAAGGGCTATCGTTATCAGCCCCGCCACCCTGGAACCGGTCAGCCCTGGCCCGCCATGCCCGAAAGCTTGCTCACGCTTTGGCGTCGCGTGACGGACAAGGCGCCCGATCCAGACAGTTGCCTCCTCAATCTCTATCGAGACGGGGCCCGGATGGGGCTGCATCAGGATCGTGACGAGCAGGACCTGAGTGCGCCGGTCCTGTCCATTTCCCTTGGCGATACAGCTCTGTTTCGAATTGGCGGACTGACGCGAAAGGATGCGACACGCTCCGTCCGACTCGCCAGCGGCGACGTCTGCATTCTGGACGGCGAGGCCCGGTTGGCGTTCCATGGCGTGGACCGGATCATCAGCCAATCGTCACGCTTGATTCCCGGCGGCGGCCGGTTGAACTTGACCCTTCGACGCGCCAGATCAAGATGAGACCAGACGAGCAATGGAGTTCAAGCCGATGACCTCTCCCAACCTCACCCGGCCCGACGGCTCGCTCCCGCAGGACTTCCATCTCAGCCGTCGCGGCGTCGCCTCACTGTTGTTCGCAGGCTACGCCGCCGCAGCCGTCTCGGCCCAGGCGTCGCCGATCACCACAGATGCGAGCGGACTGGCGATCGACAACATCATGATCAATGACAACCTGCCCGCCTATGTCGCCCGACCGCAGGGCAAGGGACGGTTCCCCGCCGTGATCGTCGTGTCGGAAGTGTTTGGCGTGCATGAGTGGGTGCGCGACATCGCCAGACGCTTCGCCAAGGCGGGCTATGTGGCCATCGCGCCCAACTTCTTCTTCCGCGCCGACCCGCAGAACACCCTGCCCGGCCTGGCCGACTTTCCGGCCATCTTCAGGATCGTGGCGACGGCCGGCAATGAACAGGTGATGGGCGATGTCGGCGCGACGCTGAGCTGGCTGAAGGCGCAGGCCTTCGTCGACGCGAAACGGCTGGCCCTGACGGGCTATTGCTGGGGCGGCGGCGTCGCCTGGATGGCGGCGGAGCGGTTTGGCGAGCTGAAGGCGGCCGGGGCCTGGTACGGCGGGCTGACCCCGCGTCCTGCGGGAACGCCCCTGGCCGAGCCGGGCCGCAAATGGCCCATAGACGGCGTGAGCGAGCTGAAGGCGCCGGTATTGGGGCTCTATGGCGGCAAGGACAAGGGCATCACCGCCGCAGATGTAGAGGCGATGCGTGCGGCCCTGGTCAAGGCGGGTCGAACGGAATCCGAACTGATCGTCTATCCCGACGCCGACCACGGCTTTCTGGCGGACTACCGGCCGAGCTATAATGAGGCCGCATCGAAAGACGCCTGGGCGCGGCTTCTGGCCTTCTTCAAGGCGCACGGCGCGGGTCCAGGGGCGGCCTGAGCCGCCATGCGGCCCCTGAGGCTGGCGGAGCGAACAGGCTGGAGCGGGCAGAGGGAATCGAACCCTCACGAGCAGCTTGGGAAGCTGCCAGGCTACCACTACATCATGCCCGCGGCGCCGAAGGGCTGTTTCTAGTCAAATCGGAGCGGTCTGTCAGCAACCGAATTCGCCGTTTGCCGCAAAGGATCGCGCCTGGGCGCCGCTGACAGTCTGTGGAATGCGGGTTATGGAGGGGACATGACGCACGAACATAGCCACGCCTCCGCCCATGATCACGATCATGAGGGCCATGGTCATCACGGTCATGACCACGAACACGGTCATCATCATGGGCATGGGCATGGGCATCACCACCACCACGCGCCGGACCATTTCGGTCGCGCCTTTCTGATCGGCGCGACGCTGAATATAGGGTTTGTGGGGATCGAAGGCGTCTATGGCGTGACCAGCGGATCTGTCGCCCTGCTGGCGGATGCGGGTCATAATCTGGGGGACGTGATGGCCCTTCTGGCGGCCTGGGTCGCCAGCATTCTCACCAAGCGCCTCCCCAGCGACCGCTATACCTATGGCCTGCGCTCCACCTCCATGCTGGCCGCCCTGTTCAACGCCACAGCCCTGCTGGTCATCACGGGCGGCATTGCCTGGGAGGCGATCCGTCGCCTGTTTGAAAAGGGCGAGGTGGCAGGCCCGACAGTGATGATCGTCGCGGCCATCGGCATCCTGATCAATGGTCTGACGGCGGCCATGTTCGCGGCGGGCCGCAAGGGCGACATCAATATCCGCGGCGCCTTCATGCATATGCTGTCGGACATGCTGGTCTCGGCGGGCGTGGTTGCGGCGGGCGCCGTGATCTGGCTGACCCACTGGTTCTGGATCGACCCGGTCGTCAGCCTGATCATCTCCGGACTGATCGTCTGGGGGACCTGGGGCTTGCTGCGCGAGTCGCTCAACATGGTGCTGCAAGCTGTGCCGGACGCCATTGAACCTGTGGACGTGCGCCGGGCGCTCGCCTCAATGGAGGGTGTGACGGCCCTGCACGACCTGCATATCTGGCCCATGAGCACGACGGAAACGGCGCTGACCTGCCATCTGGTCATGCCCGGCGGCCATCCCGGCGACGCCTTTCTGGCGCAGGCTTGCGCCATGCTGCACGACCGCTACCAGATTGGCCATGCGACGCTTCAGGTCGAGATTGATGAAGGCTTCGCCTGTCCGCTGGAACCCGCCCACGTGGTCTGACCGCCGTCAGATCGCCCCTTCAGACGCCAGAAACGCAGCCAGTCGCTCGGGCGAGACGTTTTTCTGCACGAAGGCGTCGCCAATGGCGCGGGCCAGCACCAGCGTGATTGCGCCGCCCTCAGCCTTCTTGTCCTGCCCCATATGGGACATGAGCGCATCCAGACGAAACGGCGCGCCGGCGGCCTGATCCATCCGCACGGGCAAGCCGCCAGCGGCGATGGCGCGCTCGGCCCGCACAGCGTCCTGGCGCGAACACAGCCCCTCCGCGGCAGAGAACCGGAAGGCGAGCGCCATGCCCGCCCCCACTGCCTCGCCATGCAGCAGATCGCCGCCAAAACCGGTCTCGGCCTCAAGGGCGTGACCAAATGTGTGGCCCAGATTGAGCAGAGCGCGCCGTCCGGTCTCGCGCTCGTCCTCCATGACAATCTGAGCCTTCATCGCCACAGACTGCGCCACCGCCCAGCCGAGCGCATCAGACTCAAGCGCGAGCACCTCTGTCACGCGCGCCTCCAGCCCCTCAAAAAACACCAGATCCCCCAGAAGCCCGTATTTCACAACCTCTGCATAGCCCGCCCGGACCTCGCGCAGCGGCAGGCTGGCCAAGACGTCCAGATCCGCCAGCACCCGGCGCGGCTGGTGAAAGGCGCCGATCAGGTTCTTGCCCCGCGCCGTATCAATGGCCGTCTTGCCGCCGACAGACGAATCGACCTGAGACAGCAGCGTCGTCGGGATCTGGATGAAATCCATGCCGCGCTTGAAGATCGCCGCCGCAAATCCGGTCAGATCGCCGATCACCCCGCCACCAAGAGCAATGATCACATCGCCACGGTCGAGCTTCGCCTCAAGCAGGCGGTCGCACAGCGTCTCCAGCCAGGTGAAGCTCTTGGTCTCCTCGCCCGGCGGCAGGACGATCAGGCTGCAGGCTATGCCGCTGGCTTTCAGCGCTGCGCCAAGCGCCTCGCCATAGAGCGCGGCCACATGCGCGTCCGTCACGATCACGGTACGGCGACGGGGGATGAGTTCGCCCAGAAGTTCGCCGGCGCGAGACAGCAGGCCGGGACCGATCAACACCTCATAGGCACGTTCGTCCAGACCCACATTCACCCGATGCAATGTGCTCACGACGTGATCCCCAGATGACGGCGCAGGGCCTGCAGGACCATGTCCAGACTGACGGCGTGACTGGTTTCGCCCGTTTCCACCGTTACATCGGCCTGAGCATAGATCGGATAGCGGGTCTCCACCTGCGCCCGCAGGACGGCCAGAGGGTCCTTGCCCGCCACCAGCGGCCTGGTGTCCTTGCGACTGATCCGCCGCGCCAGAACCGCAAGATCAGCGCGCAGCCAGACCGAAATGGCGCCCGCCCTGATCCGTTCGCGCGTCTCGGGCTGGATAAAGGCGCCGCCCCCCGTGGCCAGAATGTGCGGGGGCTCTTCCAGCAGGCGGGAAATGACGCGACGTTCGCCCGCCCGGAACTCCGCTTCGCCCCGATCGGCGAAGATCTCGCTTATGGAGCGACCGGCGGCGCGTTCGATCTCTTCGTCGGCGTCGCGAAAGGGCAGGTCCAGCGTCTGGGCCAGACGTTTGCCGATGCTGCTCTTGCCCACGCCCATCAGCCCCACCAGCGCGATGGTGCGCGCGCGAAGCTGCGGCTCGATCGGTCCGGGATTGTGGGTGTGAGGCGGATGAGGCTCTGACATGGGCGCGAAGCCTTACATGATCAGTCGAAATCCCCACAAGTGGCGCGGCGGGGCTGGAGGCTGTTTTCTTGCGGCGCCCCCTTTACACCGGAGGGATCCTACGGCCATTTCCGAGGCTGATCCTGTCTGACTGAGCCGCAAAGGCATTACGACCATGGCCGCTCGATCCCCTGTTTTCGCCCTGCTGGCGTCGCTGGCGCTGATGGGCGCGGCTGACGCCCAGACCGTGGTGCAGACCGCCCATGCGCCGGAATCCGCGTCGGCGCTCCCGTCTCCCGCGCGTGAGGCGGCTGCGCCGGCGCCAGCCAGCGAACCGGCCGCGCCCGGCGATCCGTCGTCGCCGGTGAGCAAGCCGGCCGAAACGTCGGTCGAGGCTGCGCCCCTGGCCAGCCTGGACCTGTTTTCCCCCGCGGGGCGCAATACGGGTCTGGGAGAGGACCTGTGGCGCGGCGCCTCGGCTGAACTCGCTCGCCGCGTCCTCCCGACCCTGGGCCGCACATCCCTGGAACCCGGACTGGCCCAACTGGCGCGACGGCTGACCGCAACAGGCGCCACAGCGCCCGACGGCGCAGGGTCTGACGCCGATCTGGCGGGCGAGCGCGCTCTGGCTCTGGCCCGGCTGGGCGACACAGACGGCGCGCGAATCATGCTGTCTCGAACGCCCGGCGTCTCGGCCCATGCCAGACTGTCTCAGTCAGCGGCGGAATCAGCTCTGTGGGGCGGCGAACTGGATCATGCCTGCGCCATTGGCGAGGCCCTGGCCGATGGCCGCGACGGCAGTTTCTGGCTGCAACTTCGGGCCATGTGTCTGACCCGGCAGGGCAAGGTGTCAGAGGCGCAACTCGCGCTTGATCTGGCCGCACAGACGCCGTCTCACGACGCAGACGCGCAACGTTTGGTCAACGCCATGATCAGCGGAGTCGCGCCAGGATCCGCCTCCGCAACGACGGCGCTCGCCTATGCCGCGTCACGCCTGCTCAAGCTCGACCTGGCGCCGGTCATGGGGGACGCGGCCCTGCCGGCCCTTCTGGCTTTGGTGGCGGACGACCAGATGAGCGCCGACGTGCGCCGCATGGCCGCATTTCGCCTGGTGATCAGCGCCACCGAGGCCGGAGAGACGGTCAGGCGCACCCTGCTCCTGCCCACACCCGACACTCCGGCTGCGGCCGAGACGGCCGCGCCCGCCCCTCCACCAGTAATGCACAAGGGCCGCAAGACCGGGCGCGCCAAACCGGCGCCGACGCCCGTCATCGCAAAGCCATCTCCGGCTGAACGTCTCGACGCCCAGGCGGTCGCGCTCGCCCGGCTCTACGCCGCCGCGCGTAACGGGTCCGACCCTGCACAGCGCAACGCCGCTCTGTTGGCGCTCCTGAAATCGGCGCACGGCCCGGCCCTGCGCGGTCTGGCGACCCTGGCCGCGCCGGAAATCGCGCTGGCGACCGCCGATGGTCAGTCGCAGCCGGACATCTATCTTCTGGCTGTGGCGGCGGCTCTCACCGATGCGCCCAATCTGCAAAGCCTGAAGGACGGGCTGAAGACGGACGCGATCAGCGATGTGTCGACCGTGGACCTGGCCGCACTCGAAGCCGTTCAGGCGACGGTCCAGGCCGACCGGCCCACAGCACCCGCCCTTGCCCATCTGGCGGCGGCGACGGACAAGGCGACGCCCGCAGCCCGAACCCGCGCCGAAAATGGCGCCATCCTGTTGCTGGCCCTGACAGACGCAAAGACCGCGCCCGACAATGAGACGCTGACCCTGCTCGCAGGTTTCGCCCCCCGGCGCGCCAGCAACGCCACCCTCGTGCTTTTGGCGAACGCCGCCGCAGACCGTCATCTGCGCGGCCAGACCGGACTCGTGGCGCTGAGCGCCGTCACTGGTGACGGCTGGAGTCTCGGCGACCGGGCCCTGTTTGTGCGGGCGCTGCAACGGGCGGGGCTGGAAGCGGAGGCCCGCTCCATCGCGCTGGACGGGCTATTGCCTCTGACCGGACGCTGATGCGTGAGCGCCGCCCAGATCGAAGCCTTTCTGGAATCCATGGCCTCTGAGCGCGCCAGCGCGGCCAATACGCTTCGCGCCTACGAAAAGGACCTGGCGGACCTGGCGGCCTATCTGAGCGGATGTGGCGCCAGCGTGCTGAATGCCGCCGCCGAGCAGGTCGAGGCCTATTTTGTCGATCTGGGCGTCCGCGGATTGTCGGCGTCCACGGCTGCGCGACGGCGCGCGGCTGTTCGCCAGTTCTACCGCTTCGCCGTCGCCGAGGGCTGGCGCAAGGATGATCCGAGCCGCCGGGTGGACGCGCCCAAGCAGGGCCGCCCCCTGCCCAGGACCTTGAACCGCGCCGATGTCGACGCCCTGATCGCCGCCGCCCATGCGCGCAAGGGGCATCCCGAGGACGCCGCCCGTATCGTGTGCGCCCTGGAGATTCTCTATGCGTCGGGTCTGCGCATTTCAGAGCTTCTCAGCCTTGGCCTGAACGCGGTGGCGCGCGATCCGGCCTATCTGATCGTCAAGGGCAAGGGCGGGAAGGAGCGTCTGGCCCCGCTCAACGGCCCCGCGCGAGGCGCGATCAAGGCCTATCTCGCCCTGCGACCGGCTCATATTCCCAAGGGCGCCAAGGATAGTCCGTGGCTGTTCCCGTCGCGCGGCGGAACCGGCGTGGAAAAGGATCGACTGACGCGGCGGCGTTTTGCGCAGCTCTTGGATGAAACAGCGCTGGCGGCGGGCCTCGACCCGGCCCAGATCAGCCCGCACGTCCTGCGCCACGCCTTCGCCACCCATCTGCTGGACGGGGGCGCCGACCTTCGCGCCGTGCAGACCCTGCTGGGTCACGCCGATATTTCGACCACGGAAATCTATACCCATGTCGCCACCGAGCGTCTGAAAAACGTTGTGGCCACCAAGCACCCGCTGGCCCGGAAATGAGGTCGCGCAGCCGCGAAGTCCTGCTGATTGCGGCGCTGGCGGCCTTGAGCCTTGCGCCATTCCTGCTGGTCGCGACCCCGCCTCTGGTGGACCTGCCCGGGCATATGGGACGCTATTTCGTGCAGCTCAACCTGGCCCGGTCTCCGCTTCTGCAACGCGACTGGGCTTTTCACTGGCGGCTGTCGGGCAATCTGGGCATTGACCTGCTGATCGGGCCGCTGTCGCAGCTTTTAGGTCTGGAGCGGGCGGTGTGGCTCATCGCCGCGACCCTGCCCCCCCTGATGATCTGGGGTCTGGCGCGGATCAGCTGGGCCATACATGGGCGGATTTCGCCCTTCATGCTGGCCGCGACGCCATTCGTCTTCGCCTATCCGTTCCAGTTCGGCTTTCTGAACGACTGGCTGAGCACGGCTCTGGCCCTGCACGCCTTTGCCAGCTGGGTGAGGGCGAGCGGCTGGGGCGCGTGGCGGCGCGCCCTGGTCTTTGCGCCCGCCGCGGCGCTGATCTGGCTCTGCCACGTCTATGGCTGGGCGATCCTTCTGGTGCTGGCCGGAGCTTGGGAGCTGGAGCGCGCCTGGACGGCTCGCCCATCTCAATGGCCAGCCATGACGGCAAGGATCTCCGCAAGGCTCTGGCCGATCGGCCTGCCCATCCTGCTGGTCGTGCTCTGGCGGCACGGCGAAAGCGGCGGCGGCGGGACCGCCAATTTCTTCAATCCGTTTCTGAAGCTGGAAGGCCTGGTCTTCGTCCTGCGCGACCAGAACATGCTGGTCGATCTGGCCAGCCTGATCTTCGCCAGCGGACTGATATATTTCATGGTCCGGCAAAGACAGGTGCGGATCGAGCCCGGTCTGGCGCTGGCGGCCTGGCTGTTTGCATTGCTGGCGGCGCTGCTGCCCTTTTCCCTGTTCGGTTCGGACATGGCCGATACGCGCCTCATACCGGTCGCCTTCATGATCGCCCTGACGTCTGGCAAACCAAGGCTTGAGGCTTGGCGCCCAGCCCGGACAGCGGGCGCCTTGGCGCTGATCCTGTTCCTTGGGCGTCTGGCCCTGATGGCGCAGGGCTTCATGGATTATGACCGCGATTTCCGTCAGCATCTTCAGGCCCTGGACCACGTGCCCCAGGGCGCCAGCATCGCCGTTCTGCGGCCGGCGCGGTGCGCTGTCTCAGCCCGCACCTGGCGCACCAGTCGGCTGGACCATCTGGATTCACTGGCCATTGTGCGCCGCTCCGCCTTCGTCAATTCGCAATGGAGCATTCCCGGCGCCCAGTCGCTGGAACCGCTCCACGCCACGGGCACGGACTTCAACGCCGATCCTTCAGAGGTGGTGCGTCGCCCGTTGAACTGCGCCCTGCCTCTGACACCGCAATATCTGGCCCGGCTGAAGGCCCTGCCCCGTGCGAAGTTTGACTATCTGTGGCTGCTCGATTTCGATCTTGATGATCTGCCGCCGCCAAAGGGAATGACCCGCCTCTATGGGGACAGCCGCTCTGCGCTCTACCGCATCAACCGCTAGAGACAAGCAAGATCCGATCGGATTGGATCGTATTTTGCCCATAAACCTAATCTGCGACGAACCGGTGTCCGCTTCCTCGGAAATTGGTCCAGGGCCTAGCTGATCCGCCACCCCCAGGCGGGCAGGGCGACCAGCATCTTTCCATCCGCCAGAGCCGCCGTGCGGGTTTGCGCCGACAGGTTCACCACCACGGTCACGACATCGCGCCCCCTGACGCGCCGAAATGCGAACAGTTTGGGATCACCCGTCTCGATCAGTTCCAGATCCCCGCCCGCCGCGCCATTGGCCAGGGCGGCATGGTCATGCTTCAGTTTCAGAAGATGCGCATAAAAGTCCGTGCGTCCATAGGTCTTCCAGTCGATCGGATCCTTTTCAAAAAAGGCCAGTCGCTTGTCGAGACCGGCCTCCTGCCCGCCATAGATCAGGGGCATGCCGGGCAGGGTCGCCGCCAGCACCGCCATGGCGTCTGCGCCGTCGCCATAAAGCTCCCGGTCCGTGCCGTTCCACGAGTTTTCGTCATGATCGCTGGTAAAGGTCATGCGATAGGCCCCAACGGGATAGCGCTTGACCGGTTTTGCGTAGAGCGCCGCCAGATCGCGGGCGTCGGCCTTGCCCTGGGCCACCTTGATCAGGGTGTGATAAAGGACCCAGTCATAGGTCATGTCGAAGGCGCGCATCTGCATGTCCGGCGTGTCGGCCTCCGCCAGCATGAAGACCGGTTTGATGCGGTCAAGACGGGCGCGCGCCTCGTCCCAGAAGCTGACCGGCAGGGTCCAGGCGACGTCGCAACGAAAGCCGTCAATATCGGCTTCGCGCAACCAGTAGCTCATGGCGTCGATCATGCCTTCGCGCACGTCCGGACGCGCATAGTCAAGCCCGATCACATCGGCCCAGACCTCCTCGTGGTGATCGCTGAGATCGGTGTAATGATAGCCCTGAAGCTCGCCCCTGGCGTTGCGGATATACCAGTCGGGATGCTGTTCGACCCAGACATGGTCCCAGCCCGTATGGTTGGCGACCCAGTCCAGAACCACCTTCAGGCCCTGGCGATGCGCGCTCGCCACCAGATGCTTGAAGCTGGCCAGATCGCCGTATTCGGGATTGACCGCCTTGTAGTCGCTGACGGCGTAATAGCTGCCCAGCGCCCCCTTGCGCATCTTCTGACTGATGGGGTTGATCGGCATGATCCAGATGATGTCCACGCCCATGGCGCGCAGGCGGGGCAGGTCGCGTTCAAAGGCGGCGAAGGTCCCCTCCTTGGTGTACTGCCTTATATTGACCTCGTAGATATTGGCCGATCCGGTCCAGGCCGGATGGTGGACCTGGCTGACGCCTTCAGTCAGAGGCAAGGACTGGGCGGCGCAGGTCGCGCCCGCCATGCCCAGGATGGCGCAGGACATGGCCGCAATCTGCCGAAAACCCTTCACGTCCCACCTCCCGCCTGTGTCGCGGAGCCGAATTGGCCAGGCTCGCAATCGTTTTCCGTGAGGCAAAACTCTAGCGCCGCCGTCGTCCATTCGCTAGGCCTTGTGCGCGACAGTTTGGGGAGCGACAAGCATGAACAAGACCGCCCGCGGGTTTTTCAAGCCTTTGGCCATTGGCGCGCCCGCCCCCTATCGCGACCTGCCGTCACGGGTGGAGCGCATGTTGCACTTCATCCCGCCCCACCTCGACAAGGTGCGCGCCAAGATCGGCGAGACCCTGAAGGACGTCGATGTGATCGTCGGCAATCTGGAGGACGCCATTCCCGCCGAATCCAAGGAAGCCGCACGGGCGGGCTTCATCGAGCTGGGCAAGGCGCACGATTTCGCCGCCGCGGGCGTGGGTCTGTGGACCCGGATCAACTGCCTCAACTCGCCCTGGCACCTTGACGACGTCACCGAAATTGTCGGCGCCCTGGGCGATCGGTTGGACGTGATCATCGTGCCCAAGGTCGAGGGGCCGTGGGACATCCATTATATGGACCAGCTTCTGGCCCTTCTGGAAGCCAGACACGGCCTGACCAAGCCCATCCTGTTGCACGCCATTCTGGAAACGGCCGAAGGCGTGATGAATGTTGAAGCCATTGCCGGCGCCAGTCCGCGAATGCAGGGCATCAGCCTTGGCCCCGCTGATCTGGCCGCCAGTCGCGGCATGAAGACAACCCGCGTCGGCGGCGGGCACCCCTTCTATCGGGTCATGGAAGATCCCCGCGCAGACGGCGACCCGCGCGCCAGCGTCCAGCAGGACCTTTGGCACTACACCTTGGCCAAGATGGTGGACGCCTGCGCCGCCCATGGGATCAAGGCCTTTTACGGACCGTTCGGAGACATAGCCGACCTTGATGCTTGCGAGCAGCAGTTCCGCAACGCCTTTCTGCTGGGCTGCGCCGGCGCCTGGAGTCTGCATCCAAGCCAGATTGCGGTGGCCAAGAAGGTGTTCAGCCCCGACCCCGCAGAAGTGGCCTTCGCCAAACGTATTCTGGAGGCCATGCCCAATGGTTCAGGCGTCGCCATGCTCGACGGCAAGATGCAGGACGACGCGACCTGGAAACAGGCCAAGGTGCTGGTAGACTGCGCGCGTCAGATTGCCGGCAAGGACAGGGCCTTTGCAGATATATATGGACTTTAGGCGCGCAGGCGAGCAGACGGCGTCTCAGGCGACGTTGGTCTTCTCCACCTGACGCTTGCGCGGTCCAGCATAGGACTCGCTGTTGAAGCGACGGCGATCCGGGCCGACATACATCTTGGCTTCGATCCAGTCGCGCGGGTGGATGATGACATTCTCCACCCGCCGGAACAGGTCCTTCAGTGTGTAAGGCTTGCGCAGAAACTCATGGGCGCCGGCGTCTCTCGCGCCCTTGATGCTCTCCACCGTGGCTTCGGCCGTGTAGAGAATAACCGGCGCCGTGCGCGCGGCGATCGGGCTGCGGCGCAGGTTGCGGATGAATTCCAGACCATTGAAGTCCGGTCCCGAGAGCTCGGTCAGAATGAGTTGCGGATCGAAATTGGCGACTGGCTCAATGCCTTGCGACGTCTTGTGAACCACTTGAACATGCCGGGCGCCGAGATCGCGCATCACCTCCACCATCAGCTTGGCGCTGTTGGCGTTGGGATCCAAAACCAGCACACGTTCCAGACCCGCAGCAATCTTGCGGAGCAGATTTTTGTCTGCCGTAAACATGGGGCCCATACCTTGCAATGTCGAAGCAAAGCCAAGGTATGGGCGACAGGTAAATATGGTATTTAAACGGTGTGAATCCGTCTAAACTTACCTATGCCTCATCTCGTCGCAGACTCTCGGGATTGAAGTTCGGACGTCTGGTTACGTTGTTCCTCCCAATATGCACGACCTGTTGGCGGTTTCATAAGTAAACGTGGTGCACCGTCCTTACGAATGACACCAAACAGATTCTGACTAGGCGAATATACCAAAAGATCTCCGTTAGACGGCCGCGTGGCCGTCTCCAGGTCTGTCGGCGGATGCTCAAAAAAGGCGTGGACCTTGGTCAGATAATCGTCAAACGACTTGGCGCCCACGTCGACGCCCCGATGTTGAAACTGATAGCGCGCATTTTCCTCAGCGGTTCCACGGCGATTGTCCGCCCAGAGGGGCTTGCCATGATAATCTGGCGGGGGTTCGCGTCGCACCCGTGGCGCGGCGGCGTATGCGGCGGGCGCCTGGGACGCAGACCGGTCCGAAGGCCCCGTCGGCGCCGCCGCTTCGCTGGATCTGGGGGTGTGGCGCGCCTCGCACGCGACCAGACACATGAGGCTGATCGCGGCGAAAATGGCAGAAGTCGTTTTTATTCCCGTCATGGTCATGAGACTCACCGTTTATGCTCGCATGGGTAGTTATACATAGCGCAGAGCTTCGCGCGCGTCTCCCCTCTTGCTATGGGTGGGACCGGGACAAGGAGACGCAGCGCCAGTGTCTGAAAAACGCGTGCTTTTGATCATAGGCGGCGGGATCGCCGCCTATAAATCTCTGGAGTTGATCCGCCTGCTCACCAGGGCGGACATAGGCGTGCGCGTCATTCTGACCGCCGCTGGGGCGCAGTTCGTCACACCGCTGAGCGTCTCAGCCCTGTCCGGCGAAAAGGCGCATGGCGAACTCTTCGACCTTACCGAAGAGGCCGAGATGGGACATATCGAGCTGTCTCGCTCCGCTGATCTCGTGGTCGTGGCGCCGGCCACCGCCGACCTGATGGCGAAAGCGGCCCAAGGTCTGGCGAGCGATCTGGCGACCACCACCCTTCTGGCCACTGACAAGCCGGTCCTGATGGCCCCCTCCATGAATGTGCGCATGTGGCTGCACCCGGCGACCCAGCGCAATCTGACCACCCTTCAGTCCGACGGCGTGACCCTTGTGGGCCCCGATGACGGCGCCATGGCGTGTGGCGAGTTCGGTCCCGGTCGGATGGCGGAGCCGTCGGTCATTCTGGATGCGGTCCTCAAGGCGCTTGCCCGCGACAGATCGCCCGGCCCGTTGGCGGGTCGCAAGGTGCTGGTCACCGCCGGGCCGACGCATGAGCCGATCGACCCCGTGCGCTACATCGCCAATCGCTCATCCGGCAAGCAGGGCTACGCCATTGCGGCGGAACTGGCCGTCCTTGGCGCAGATGTGTTGCTGGTGTCTGGTCCCACCGACCTTGCCCCGCCGGCCGGCGTGCGCCGCGTGGTGGTCGAGACCGCCCGGCAGATGCTGGCCGCCTGTCAATCCGCCCTGCCCGTCGACGTCGCCGTGATGGTGGCCGCCGTGGCGGACTGGCGGACGCAAACCGCCGCCGAGGTGAAGGTCAAGAAGACCCAAGGGGCCGCCACGCCGATCCTGACCCTGGTGGAGAACCCGGATATCCTGGCCACTCTGTCTGCACCCGGCCCGGAACGCCCGGCGCTGGTGATCGGCTTTGCCGCCGAGACCAATGACCTGAAGGCCCACGCCGCCGCCAAGCTGGCGCGCAAGGGGTGCGACTGGATCGTGGCCAATGATGTGAGCGGCGATGTGATGGGCGGGGCTGACAATGCGGTCAGCATCATCACCGCTGGCGGGATAGAGGACTGGCCGCGACAGGCCAAAGAGGCCGTCGCCAGGGCGCTGGCCCTGAAAATCGCCCAGACGCTCGGCCCGATCTGACTTGCAGAGAATCGCGTTAAATGCGGCCCATGAGCACGTCAGACATCATCATCGCCATCACCCGCCTGCCCCACGCGCTGGGCCTGCCCCTGCCAGCCTATGAAACACACGGCGCAGCCGGCATGGACCTGCGCGCGGCCCTGGCGGAGGATGCGCCGGTCCGCCTTGCGCCTGGCGAACGCGCCATGATCCCCACCGGTCTGACCGTGGCCATTCCCGAAGGATATGAGGTACAGGTGCGCCCTCGCTCGGGGCTGGCGGCAAAGCATGGACTGACCTGCCTCAATAGTCCTGGAACGATCGATTCCGACTATCGCGGCGAGGTAAAGGTCATACTCGTCAATCTGGGCGCCGAGCCCTTTGTGATCCGGCGGGCGGAGCGGATCGCCCAGATGGTGGTGGCGCCGGTCACTCGCGCCGCCTTCGCCGAGGTGGACAGCCTGTCTGAAACCCGCCGCGGCGCCGGCGGATTCGGCTCCACCGGGGTCTAGGGCGCATCTCCGATTGAAAAGGCGCGCCCCAAACGCCTAGGGTCGCGCCATGCAGGCCTTCGCCGTCCTTCTGGAAAGACTGTCGCTGACGACATCGCACGCTGCAAGGCGGGTGCTGCTGCTTGACTATCTGAAGGCTGCGCCCGACCCGGATCGTGGCCTTGGACTGGCCTTGCTGACCGGCGACCTCAAGATCACCCGCGCCAAACCTGCGATGATGCGACAACTGGCCGAAAGCCGGATCGATACGGAACTGTTCCATCTGACCCATGAATTCGTTGGCGATCTGGCGGAGACAGTGTCTCTGGTCTGGCCTGTCAGGCGCGCCGTCAACCGGGCTCCCGATCTGTCCGAAGTGGTTGAGGGCCTGTCGCGCGCCACGCCCAGCGATGTTCCTGCTCTGATCGAGGCCTGGCTGGACGCGCTGGACATCGATGGCAGATGGGCGCTCTTGAAGCTGTCCTCGGGCGCGGTGAAAATCAGACTGCCGCTCGCCCTGGTCTTCGATGCGCTGGCGGGATGGCGTCCCGAGCGCTCGCAAATGCTGTCGCCGTCGATGCTGGCGGAGGTCTGGCATGCGACCCGCGCCCCCTATATCGGCCTGTTTGACTGGATCGAGGGACGCGGCCCAAGGCCGGATCTGGCCGTGGCGGGTCGCTTTCGCCCGCTCATGCGGACGCGGCCGCTGGATGTGGCGGCGGACCTTTCCGGCCTGATCCCGACGCGATATGCTGCCGAATGGAAGTGGGACGGGCTGCGCGTCCAGGCCGTGCGTGAAGGCGGCGTGGCGCGGCTCTATTCGCAGACCGGGCAAGACCTGACCCCGGCCTTTCCGGATCTGATGCGAGGTCTGACGTTCGACGGCGTCATCGACGCCGAACTGGCGGCGCTGCGTGACGGCGACGCTGCGCCGTTCAGCGACCTGGCGCCCCGACTGAAACCCAGGACGCTCAATACAAGGCTGATCGCCGACCATCCGGTGGCGCTCATCGCCTTTGATCTGCTGTACGCGGCGGGCGCTGATCTGCGCGACCTGGGGTTCAAGCAACGGCGAGAACGGCTCGAGACGCTGGTGCGTGAACAGGCGGATGACCGGCTGCGCGTATCGCCCCTGATCTCGTTTGACGACCCATCCCAACTCGCCGCTCTTCGAAATTCACCGCCCGCACCTGGCTTGGGACAGACGATAGGGCTGGTGCTCAAGCCATGGGACGCCCCCTATCTGTCGGGACCGTCCGACCAGCTCTGGCTGACCTGGAAACGCGCACCCAACCGGATGAACGCTGTCCTTCTGTACGCCCAGCGCAATGGCGACCCTACGCCCAGAACGGCTCTGGAACTGACCTTTGGCCTGTGGAAGGACGGCGTCCTGACGCCGGTCGGCAAGGCGCTCTGCACGCTGGCGGGTGAAGACCGCAAGCGGATCGAACACTTCATCCGCGACCATACGGTCGAACGGTTTGGCCCGGTCAGACGCCTCCGGGCCGAGCCTGATCATGGCCTGGTGGCCGCGATCAGTTACGAGGGCGTGCAGCAATCCAGGCGGCATAAGTCGGGCATCACCCTGAGGGCGCCGACTTTGGAGGGACTTCGTCACGACATCTCGCCGGCCCAGGCGGACACGACAGACTCGCTCGCCCATGCACCTTCCGCCTGACATCGCCTTGTGACTTGACCCGCCCCGCCATGCGGCCCTATGCCCAGCCTCCGACCAGAGGCGTGAACATGTCCGACTTCTCCCCTTTCGAATCTCCCGACAGCTGGGCTCCAGCAACCCAGGCTATCCGTGGCGGCCTGAATCGCAGCCCTTTTGGCGAGACGGCTGAGGCCCTCTACCTGACCCAGAGCTTTGTCTATGACAGCGCCGAGGGCGCCAATGCGCGCTTCGCGGGCGAGGATCCGGGCTACATCTACTCGCGTTACGCCAATCCCACGGTGAAGATGTTTGAGGACAGGCTGGCCTTGCTGGAAGGCGCGGAAAACTGCCGCACCACAGCATCGGGCATGTCCGCCATCTTCACCGCCCTGTCAGGGCTGGTGCGCGCCGGCGATCACATCCTGGCCAGCCGGGCGCTGTTCGGCTCCTGCCGCTGGCTCCTGACGGAATATTTTCCACGCTTTGGCGTGGAGACCAGCGTCGTGGACGGCCCGGATCTGACCCAGTGGGAAAACGGGTTTCGGCCCAACACCAAGGCTGTGCTGATCGAAAGCCCAGCCAATCCCTTGCTGGAAGTGGTGGACGTCAGGGCGATCTGTGATCTGGCCCATGCAGCGGGCGCCAAGGTCATCGTCGACAATGTCTTTGCGACCCCGATCTTCCAGAAGCCCCTGACCCTGGGCGCCGACATCGTCGTCTACTCCGCCACCAAGCATATTGACGGGCAGGGCCGCGTGATGGGCGGCGTGATCCTGGGCGACTTCAAACTTCTGGACGAGAGCTATCGCGACATTCTGCGGCACACCGGGCCAGCGCTTTCGCCCTTCAACGCCTGGATCCTGCTCAAGGGCCTTGAAACCATGGATCTGCGCGTGCGCCGCCAGAGCGACACCGCCGCCCAGCTTGCAGATCAGATCGCCGACAGCGCAAAAACCCGCACGACCCTCTACCCCCTGCGCAAGGACCACCCGCAATATGAGGTGGCCAAACGCCAGATGAGCGGCGGCTCCACCCTGGTCGCTTTCGACTTCGGCCAGCAGGCCAAAGCGTTCCGCTTTCTCAATGCTCTGAAAATCATAGACATTTCCAACAATCTGGGCGATGCTAAGTCCATGGCCGTCCACCCTCCCACCACCACCCATCGGGCCATGACCGAGGATCAGCGTCAGGAAATCGGTCTGACCGAGGGCTGGGTGCGCCTGTCTGTGGGCCTGGAAGACGTGACCGACCTGTCGCGGGATATCGCCCGTGCGCTCGATGCGGTCTAACAGATTGGGACGGCGCAACATATCTACGGCCTATGAGGCGGAGACGCGCGGCATCATCGTGCGCGTGAACCCCTATTTCCTGCCCGATCAGTCAGACCCGACCGAACGTCACTGGGTGTGGGCCTATGCCGTCGAAATTGAGAACAAGAGCGAGGAGGTGGTCCAGCTCATGTCTCGCCGCTGGATCATTACGGACGCATTGGGCCGGGTGGAGGAGGTCGAGGGAGATGGCGTGCTCGGCGAACAGCCGACCCTGAAGCCCGGGGAGAGCTTTCGCTACACTTCCGGCTGCCCCCTGCCCACAACGTCTGGCGTCATGGAGGGGCAGTATCGCCTCGTGACGTCCGAAGGCGACAATTTCGAAGCCCTGATCCCGGCCTTCAGCCTGGACCTGCCGGACGCGCCACGAATCGTGAACTAGCGGCTGGCCTCGCACCGCCCGGATGCGCCAGAGCCTTTTTCCGACGAAGTCGACACCGGCTCTGCGCAGCAAATTCCATGATTACATAGGGTCATGAGCAAGATCCGATGCAATCGGACCTGGCCCTAGGCGTCCAGATGCGCAGTCAGTTCTTCCAAACGGGCGGCCGCGGCCGATACGGCGCGCGCCGCAGCGGCTTCGATCGCTTCATGGCTCTCGCGCAACCGCGCCAGTTCCGCCTCGGCCCGGTTCAGGCGCGTGCGCACGTCGTACAGTTCATCCGCCGACAGCAGGGCGGCCATCAGGAATAGACGTAGCTCGCCCACCTGACCCACGGCGCCGGCGACGTCCTGCACCTGAGCGTCGAACTGTCTTGCGAGCGAGGCCACATGGCTCTCCTGCCCATCTTCACATCCCACGCCATAGGCGCGACCATTTACCTGAACTGTGACCGTCGCCATGGATCAGCTCCCGGGTCCCTGTGGAGGGCTTGCGTCATTGGTGTCTTCGACAAGTTCTGCGGCGAGCGCTGCGCGCACCTCGGCCGCAGCGCGACCCAGCGCCTCCGACGCGTCCGCCGCCACCTGCTCCAGCGCACGTTCGCGGGCGCGCGATGCGTCAAGATCAGCCGCCAACCGCGCGCGATCTTCGGCAAAGGCGCCGCTGTCGCCCGCACTGGCCAGTCTTTCCGCCAGCTTGGCTTCCAGACGCGATACGGCCCGATCGAGCCGTTGCGCAGCCGCCGGCAACCCCTCAGACCCATCGGTCTGAAATTCGGACTGAATAGCGTCGCGGCCCTGTTCTGTCATGACTCCCTCATCACGCATAATGCGTTCATATCTCTATAACGCTGTGAAACGGGAACTCCCAAGCGTTGTACGACAAGCCACGCTCCGCACATTGTCGCAATCAGAAACGGGATTTGAGCACGTAATGGCTTGACTTCGACAGCCCCGGCTTCACAACGCCCCCCGCAAACACTGGGCCGGATGGGCGAAATCCTCAACCCCGGCCCAATCACCTACGGGAGCAATTCGCATGGCCCTTCGCGTCGCCATCAACGGTTTCGGCCGAATTGGTCGTCTGGTTCTTCGCTCTATCGTCGAGCACGCGCGCACTGACATCGAAGTCGTCGCCATCAACGACCTCGGTCCGATCGAGACCAACGCCCATCTGCTGCGCTATGATTCCACTCATGGCCGCTTCCCGGGCGCGGTGACGGTGGATGGCGACTGGCTCGACGTCGGAACGGGCAAGATCAAGGTGACGGCGGAACGCGACCCGTCCAGGCTGCCCCATGCGGAGCTGGGCGTCGACATCGCCTTTGAATGCACGGGCATCTTCGTGACGCGCGAAAAGGCCGCCGCCCATCTGGCCGCCGGCGCCAAGCGGGTTCTGGTCTCCGCTCCCTGTGACGGCGCGGACAAGACCATTGTCTACGGGGTCAACCATTCGGCGCTGACAGCCACGGACACTGTGGTGTCGAACGCCTCGTGCACCACCAACTGCCTCGCACCGGTGGCGCAGGTGCTGCAAAATCTCTGCGGGATCGAGCGTGGCTATATGACCACGATCCACTCCTACACCAATGACCAGCCCTCGCTGGACCAGATGCACAAGGACCTGTATCGCGCCCGCGCCGCGGCGCTCAGCATGATCCCGACCTCGACTGGCGCCGCCAAGGCCGTGGGTCTGGTGCTGCCTGAGCTGAAGGGCAAGCTGGACGGCTCCTCGATCCGGGTGCCGACCGCCAATGTGTCCGTCGTGGACCTGAATTTCGTCCCCACCCGTTCGGTGACCAAGGATGAGATCAACGCCGCCCTGTCCGCCGCCGCAAACGGCCACCTCAAGGGTGTTCTGGGCGTGACCGAGGAGCCATTGGTCTCGATCGACTTCAACCACGTCGCCGCTTCATCAACCGTCGCCCTGAACCAGACCCAGGTGATCGAGGGACAACTGGCGCGCGTCCTGGCCTGGTACGATAATGAATGGGGCTTCTCCACCCGCATGGCGGACACCGCGCTGGCCATGGCCAAGTTCCTCTGAACCACCACTGCATGACGCAAGGGGCGGGAGACCGCCCCTTTTTCTTTCCAGCACGCCGCACATACCGAACAGGGTCACATGTCCGCTTTCCGCACCCTTGACACCCTCTCCGATCTTTCCGGCAAGACCGCGCTCGTCCGCGTCGATTTCAACCTGCCCATGGATGGCGGCGTCATCACCGACGATACGCGGCTGAAGTCCGCCCTCCCCACAATCCGGGCCCTGAGCAAAAAGGGCGCGCGCGTGGCGCTTCTGGCCCATTTCGACCGGCCGAAGGGCAAGCGGGTTCCTTCCATGAGCCTGCAGCCCATAGCGGGCCCTCTGGCGGCGCTTCTGGGGGCTCCGGTGGCCTTTGCCAATGACTGCGTGGGCGATGTCGCCGTCGGCGCCATCGCTGCGTTGCCCCAGGGCGGCGTGATCCTGCTCGAAAATGTGCGCTTCCATGCAGGCGAGGAGGCCAATGATCCGGCCTTCGCCGCCCAGTTGGCCGCGCTGGGCGACCTCTATGTCAATGACGCGTTTTCCGCAGCCCACCGCGCGCACGCCTCAACGGAGGGCGTCGCCCATCTGCTGCCAGCCTATGCGGGACTGGCCATGCAGCGCGAGCTGGAGGCGCTGGATGCGGCCCTGGGCAATCCCCGGCGGCCCGTCATCGGCGTGGTCGGCGGCTCCAAGGTCTCGACCAAGCTGGACCTGTTGAAGAATCTTGTCGGCAAGCTGGACAAGCTGGCCATTGGCGGCGGCATGGCGAACACCTTTCTGTTCGCCCAGGGCCACGATGTCGGCGCCTCGCTCTGCGAGAAGGACATGGCAGACACGGCGCGTGACATCATCGCCGAGGCGAAGGCGCGGGGATGTGAGATCCTGCTGCCCGTCGATCTGGTCTGCGCCACTGACATCAAGGACGGCGCTCACGCGGTCGTGCGCGGCGTTGACGGCGTGACCGGAGAAGACAGGATCTTTGACGCCGGTCCCAAATCGGTGGCGCGGCTGACAACAGCGTTCGAGTCCGCCTCGACCGTGATCTGGAACGGTCCGCTGGGCGTATTTGAAGTGCCGCCCTTCGACGCCGCGACCGTAGCCGTGGCCCGGCATGCGGCGAAACTCGCCAAGGCGGGTCGGATCGTGGCTGTGGCCGGCGGCGGCGACACCGTCGCGGCGCTCAATGTTGCAGGCGTAGCCGAAGACTTCACCTTCGTATCGACCGCAGGCGGCGCCTTCCTCGAATGGATGGAGGGCAAGGCGCTTCCCGGTGTGGAAGCGCTGAAGATCGACTGATCGCCCCGGCGGGACGCTGTGCGCCCGGCCAGGTTTCGCCCCTACCCCGCCATCAGGTCGGCAAAGCGATCAAACAGATAGAGGCTATCGGTTGGGCCCGGGCTGGCTTCTGGATGGTACTGCACGCCAAACACCTTGGCGCCCTGCAGTGCGATCCCGGCGTTCGTGCCGTCGAACAACGAGACATGGGTCTCCACCACGCCCGCAGGCAGGGTGTCGCGCTCGACGGTGAAGCCATGGTTCATGGACACGATCTCCACCTTTCCAGTCGACAATTCCTTGACCGGATGGTTCGCGCCGTGGTGGCCCTGCTCCATCTTCACCGTGCGCGCCCCCAGGGCCAGGGCCAGCATCTGATGCCCCAGACAGATGCCAAACACCGGTACGCCTGACGCCACCAGTTTTCTGATTTCCGGCACGGCATAAACGCCGGTCGCCGCCGGGTCGCCCGGTCCGTTGGACAGGAGCACGCCATCAGGCTTGCGCGCCAGGATCTCTTCCGCCGTCGTCGTGGCTGGCACGACCGTGACATGGGCGCCGATGGAATTAAGCGAACGCAGGATATTGCGCTTCACTCCGTAATCGACCACGACGACTTCGAATTTCGCAGGTTGCATCGCCTCGCCGTAACCCTGCGGCCAGGTCCAAAGGGCCTCGTCAAAAGTGAAGGATTGCCGACAGGTGGCGTCCTTGGCCAGATCAAGGCCTTCAAGACCGGACCAGGCGGCGGCCTGCGCTCGCAGGGCGTCCAGATCGAACTTGCCGTCGGGATCGTGGGCGATGACGGCGTGAGGCATGCCGCGTTCGCGGATAGCGCGGGTCAGGGCCCGGGTGTCGATCCCGGACAGGCCCACGACGCCGCGCGCCGCCAGCCAGGAGGGAAGATCGCCATTTGAACGCCAATTGGCGGGATCGGTCGGGGCGTCACGGAAAACCGCGCCGCGCGCCGCCGTTTTTGCGCCATCGCCGAACTGCTCGGTGTCCTCAATATTGACCCCGACATTGCCGATATGGGGGAAGGTAAAGGTGACGATCTGGCTCATATAGGACGGATCGGTCAGGATTTCCTGATAGCCGGTCATGGCGGTGTTGAAGCACACCTCGCCCACAGCGGCGCCGACCGCGCCCACGCCAAGCCCCTGAAAGACCGCGCCATCGGCGAGAACCAGCACGCCTGTGCAACCGGGCAGCAGGGATTGGCTCATGATCGGCTCCTTCGTGGGGTGTGCTTGTGGATCGCAGCGCTATGGGTTGCGCGCACGAAAACGGCGGGCGAGGACTCAATTCCCCGTCCGCCGTTCAAGGAAGATTGGATAGTCGCGGTCCGCCCCAAGGTCAAGGCCAGGAAGGGCCCAGCAAGTTGTGACGATCGACGATCATCCCGCCAGACCGGCACGGACAGCGGCCAGCCCGGCGTCGGCCTGCGCCCCATCCGGCGCACCGCCCTGCGCGAAATCCGGCTTGCCTCCGCCGCCCTGGCCCCCCATGGCCACGACAGCCGCCTTGACCAGCTCCGCCGCATTGAAGCGGCTCAGCAGGTCCGATGACACCGCCACGGCAATGGCCGCCTTGCCCTCCTCACTGACGCCAACCACCGCGACGACGCCGGTCGGGATGGTCTTGCGCAGATCCTCGATCACCGGACGCAGGCCCTTGCCGTCGATGCCGTTCAGCACGCGCGCAATCAGCGTCACGCCGCCAATATCTTCGGGCGCAGCGACCGCCCCGCCCCCGCCGCCCAGGGCGAGCTTGCGCTTGACGTCGTCCAGTTCCTTTTCGAGCCGCTTTCGGTCAGCCTGGAGCTGTTCGATGCGGTGCGCCACTTCGCTGACCGGCACCTTGAACTGGTCGGCCAGCCCCTTGGCCACGCCCGCCTGCTCCATCAGATAGCGCCGCGCGGCTTCCCCGGTCAGGGCTTCGATGCGGCGAACGCCCGCAGCCACACCCTGTTCAGACACCACCTTGAACAGGGCGACATCGCCTGTACGCTCGACATGGGTGCCGCCGCACAGTTCGACCGAATAGGCGCCTTCGCCGTCAAGCGCCTGACCCAGCGCCAGGACGCGCACGGTGTCGCCGTATTTTTCGCCGAACAGCGCCACCGCGCCCGCCTCGATCGCAGCGTCCGGCGTCATGACCTTCGTGGTCGTCGCCGCGTTCTGGCGGATCACGGCATTGACCTCGGCTTCGACGCGATCCAGTTCCTCTCCCGTCAACGGGCCGCCATGGCTGAAGTCGAAACGCATGCGCTCCGAATCGACCAACTGACCTTTCTGCGCGACATGAGGGCCAAGCACGCGCTTCAACGCCTCATGCACCAGGTGGGCGGCGGAGTGATTGGAACGGGTGCGCGTGCGGCGCTCGCCATCCACCGCCAAGGTCACCCGATCGCCCACGCTGAGCTTTCCCGCCGTGATCTTCAGCCTATGGACATAAAGATCGCCCGCCTCTTTCGAGAGCCCGGTCAGCTCCGCCGCCCCGCCAGTCCAGGTCACGAGGCCTGCGTCGGACGCCTGTCCACCGCTTTCGGCATAGAGCGGCGTGCGGTCGAACAGCGCCTCGACCACATCCCCAGCCTCGGCGTCAGCAACCTCTTCGGCGGCGCGCAAAATGGCCAGAACCGAACTGAGGGTCGTGTCCGCCTCATAGCCTGCAAAGTCTGTGGCGCCGAACCGCTCGCGATACTGGAACCAGGCTGCGCCGCCGCCCTTGTCGCCGGAGCCCTGCCAGTTTTCGCGCGCCAAAGCCCGTTGCCGGGCCATGGCTGCTTCATATCCGTCCAGATTCACATTCAGGCCGCGCGAGCGTAGGGCGTCCTGGGTCAGATCGAGCGGAAAGCCATAGGTGTCATAGAGGCGAAAGGCCACCTCGCCTTCCAGCATGTCGCCCGTCTTCAAATCCGCCGTCGCCTCATCCAGAAGGGCGAGACCCCGGCCCAATGTGCGACGAAAACGGTCTTCTTCCTGCCGCAGGGTTTCGGTGATCAGGGCTTCGGCCCGGCGCAGCTCAGGATAGGCGCCGCCCATTTCGGCGACCAGCGTCGGCACGAGACGCCACATCAGCGGCTCCGACGCGCCCAGAAGGTGTGCGTGGCGCATGGCGCGGCGCATGATCCGGCGCAGCACATAGCCGCGGCCTTCATTGGACGGCGAGACCCCGTCAGCCACAAGGAAAGAGGAGGCGCGCAGATGATCGGCGATGACGCGGTGTGACGGACGGGCCTCGCCCTCGGCCTTCACGCCCGTCGCATCGACGGAGGCGTTGATCAGGGTGCGAAAGAGGTCGATGTCGTAATTATCATGCTCGCCCTGAAGCACGGCGGCGATGCGCTCCAGCCCCATGCCGGTGTCGATGGACGGCTTGGGCAGGTTGATCCGCTCCCCGCCCGCCAGCTGCTCATATTGCATGAAGACGAGGTTCCAGATCTCGATGAACCGGTCGCCATCTTCATCCGGCGAACCGGGAGGGCCGCCTGGAATGTGGGCGCCGTGATCGAAGAAGATTTCCGAGCAGGGGCCGCACGGTCCGGTGTCGCCCATGGTCCAGAAATTGTCTGAGGTGGGGATGCGGATGATCTTGTCGTCGCTAAAGCCCGCGATCTTCTTCCAGAGATCGAACGCCTCGTCGTCCGTATGATAGACGGTGACCAGCAGCTTATCGGAGGATAGGCCGAATTCCTTGTTGATCAGGGTCCAGGCGGCAAGGATCGCCTCTTCCTTGAAATAGTCGCCGAACGAGAAATTGCCGAGCATTTCGAAGAAGGTGTGATGGCGCGCCGTATAGCCGACATTGTCCAGATCATTGTGCTTGCCGCCGGC
>CAIOJR010000045.1 GCA_903858685.1 uncultured Caulobacterales bacterium
GGATTGCGCGTCATGCGTTCGACACCAGACACATAGGTTCTGTGTAGGCCCGCGCGGTCAGCAAGTTCCTCCTGCGACCAACCTCGATCGGCGCGTAACCGTCTCATGTTTTCCCGTAGCCGGGCGCGCACGTCCATCTGCAGAATAGAGCGGCGCTGCACCCCATCGATCTACAGCCTATGAGTCTCATTTGGAGTTGACTGTTCTCTGACACGATGGCTCGTCTGGACCTCGGCGGAAGTCGCCTAACGAGGATAGGAGCACGGCGTTTGGATCCAGAAACTGCAAAGGAGGGGGCTGCTCTGGTCTCCTCTGCGATCGCCGAAAGCCTCGAGGGCGCTCACGATCTAGCCATCGTCTTTCAGTCGGCGCGACCCTCTGAGTTTGCGGGCCTGGCGGGTGTCCTGCGATCTGTGACCTCCGACATCAACGCCCTGACGGACGCCCTGAGCGTTTTTGCACGGTGGTCCGACGCGTCGGCGCCTAACGTTAAGCGACCGGATGCCGCCGCCGACTTGGGAGGCCACGGCGCATGACCCAGATACTCCTGTTCGACGCCGATGCGTCTGGAACACCCAAGGCCTTTGCAGCGTCTCAGCTAAACTTGGATGCTGTCGGCAACGAAAAACTGATCCAGCGCCTGGTGTTTGAAAACCCGGACCTGATCCCTATCGAAGACATTGATCCAGGCTCTGGATGCGTGGCGCCTTTTTGTCGCGAACTGACGCTCCGTGGCGTGGGTGGATCGGTCTATCTGGATATGATCGGGGTCACCCGGCGCGGTCGGCTGGTGCTGATTGAATGCAAGCTCTGGCGCAATCCCCAGGCTCGGCGGGAGGTCATTGGACAGATCCTCGAATATGCCGCGCTCGTCCGTCGGCTGAGTTATAGCGATCTCAGCGCCATGGTTGGCCAGAAGACGGGGCGTAGCGGTCCCAACATCCTCTGGGACCTGGCGCGTGAACGGTTGGGCCTCCAAGACGAAGCCGCCTTCGTCGACTCGGTGACCGAAAGCCTCGAAGGCGGCGTCTTTGACCTGATCATTCTGGGCGACGGGATTCGCGGTGAAGTCGAGGTGGTCCGCTCCTATCTCGAAGCTGCAGGGCTGCGCTCAAGGCTCACCCTCGTTGAAGTCAACTGCTGGAAGGATGCGGAAGGGCGAACACTCTTCGTTCCGAAGATCGCCCTGCGGACGCGTGTCATCGAGCATCGGGTGACAACGTCGATCGGTGCGGCGGACCTGGCCAGTGACGCCCCGGCGCCCAAGCGCGAGGAGAACGACGCCGCGCGCACCAACCGCATGGACAATCGAATCTTTTGGCAGTCGTTCATCGACCAGGTGACGTTTAGCCATCCAGATCAGCCCCCGTCGACCCACGGCGGGAACAACTGGGTCAGATTGCCGCTCCCACTGTACCCGGCGGTCGCCTATCGGGCTGTCGGCGCCAATGGCGCCAATTCGGCGCTGGGTATCTATCTTCGATTTCCCGGCGAGGGCGCCGGCGCGAACTACCAGGCGATCGTGGATCAGCTGCCCGAGATCGAAAGCGAGTTGCAGGCGACGTTGCGGGCCAACTGGGTGAGCGCGCGGGAAGCCTGGGACATTTCACTGGACGCCCCGCCGGAGGCCAGTGTGGACGACCGGTCACAAATGGCCTGGCTGCTCAAAATGGCGGATCGGTTCGTCAGCGTCTTCCGTCCACGGCTGGCGCAGCTTGCAACCGA
>CAIOJR010000046.1 GCA_903858685.1 uncultured Caulobacterales bacterium
CGGAGCGTAGCGCAGCCTGGTAGCGCACTTGACTGGGGGTCAAGGGGTCGTGGGTTCGAATCCCGCCGCTCCGACCATCACGCCGGTATTTTCCCGTTCAAGGATTTTTCACCGCCCGGTATCTTTCCGGCACAGGCGGTCAGCCCTGTTCTCCGTGGCCGTTCATCCATTTGAGCAAGGGCAGGACAGGCAGGCCCCAAGCGACGCCTGAGACGGTGAAATAGAGCGTCTTGACCCACCAGACGTCTGGCAGATGTTCTCCCAATGATACAACGGCGACGGCATAGGCGATGACGAAGCCGACCACGCCGAAGCTGCCGATGATCTTGCGAATACGAACGGGCATTGCCGGAGTCTTTCTCTGATTTGGCGCACCTGGCGCCGTCGCATTTGGTGCGGCAGGGCCTTGTCACCCTTCCTATATAGGTGATGCGTCGGGGTTTCGATCCGCTTTGCTGCGGTCTGTGTGATGAGTGTGGACGGCGGGCGGACGAGGCGCTACGGAGCGGACTCTGGGTTGGAGGAACGGCCGAGCACATGCGCTGGAGTTATAATCTCGAAAGGTCCTACGCCGCAGCCGTCTGGTTGTTCAGCGTCGCCTTTCTCGTCTGCGCCATGGTCGTGGTGGGCGGCGCGACGCGCCTCACCGAATCCGGTCTGTCCATCACCGAATGGAAGCCCATAGTGGGCGTCATCCCGCCGCTCACCGAGCAGGGCTGGGCCGCAGAGTTCCACAAATACCAGCAGATACCGCAATACCGCTACCTCAATGGTGCGATGACGCTCGACGGCTTCAAGGGCATTTTCTGGTGGGAATGGGCGCATCGACTGCTGGGACGTGTGGTGGGGGTCGCCTTTATCGGGCCGTTCGTTGCTTTGATGGCGACCCGATCCGTGCCCCGCCGCCTGATCTGGCGATGCTGGGTTCTGTTCGCCCTTGGCGGGCTTCAGGGGCTGATTGGCTGGTGGATGGTGTCGAGCGGCCTGACCCAAGGCGTGGCCGTCGCGCCGGAAAGACTGGCCGTGCAC
Source organism: uncultured Caulobacterales bacterium (assembly GCA_903858685.1). Lineage (GTDB taxonomy): Bacteria > Pseudomonadota > Alphaproteobacteria > Caulobacterales > Caulobacteraceae > CAIMFV01. The sequence goes on from CAIOJR010000046.1 coordinate 1,030, forward strand.
CAGGGCATGGCCTTGCTGATCTTCTGCGGCTGTGTCTGGACCGGCCTTGAGGCCTGGTTTGGGCGGGGACGCAATGCGATAGGCCCGGACCGGTCCCTGCGCTGGGCCACGATCGGGCTGGTCGGCCTGATCTATTTTCAGTGCCTGTTGGGCGCGCTGGTTGCGGGCAATCGGGCAGGGCGGGTGTTCAATGACTGGCCGCTGATGAATGGTCGCCTCATTCCCCATGGCTATGTCGCCCCTCACGGCGGACTATGGGCGACGCTGGCGCACAGCCAGGCGGCGGTGCAGTTCAATCACCGTCTGATCGCCTATCTGCTATTGGCGGCGGTGAGCTATTTCGCGGTCTATGTCACCCGCGTGAGGGGCGTGGCGCAGCCTGTGCGGCGCACCGCCTACTGGCTGGCGGGTTTGGTCGTGTGGCAGGCCGTGATGGGCGTCGCCACGCTGCGCATGGGCGATCCGATCTGGATGGCGCTTGCGCATCAGATCTTTGCCGTTCTGGTCCTGACCTGGGGTGTTTTGCCGGCCTGGCGCACGCCGCGGAACTGATTTATTGCGGTAATATAATACCCATATCACTTTAGTTATTAAATTCAATAAATTAGCGGAAATCTCTGCATTTCTTATTGATTGACAGGCTGGGGGTGAGCGTTTATCCACGCCGCTTCCGTCGCCGGAGAGGTCTGCTCTCTGGCGCGAACTGTTTGATGGATGATCCTTCGATGCAAAAGACCACGGTTTCCCTGAAGCCGGCGGACGTCGAAAAGAAGTGGATCGTGATCGACGCCGAGAACGCCGTTGTGGGCCGTCTCGCTACGTTCATCGCGATGCGCCTTCGCGGCAAGCACCGCCCTGACTATACCCCGCACGTGGATTGCGGCGATTTCGTCGTTGTCGTGAACGCCGACAAGGTGAAGTTCACGGGCCGCAAGCTCGACCAGAAGACCTATCACTGGCACACCGGACATCCCGGCGGGATCAAGGAACGCACAGCGGGCAAGATCCTCGGCGGTCGCTTCCCCGAGCGCATCCTCATGAAGGCCGTGGAGCGGATGTTGCCCAAGGAGAGCCCTTTGGCTCGCAAGCAGCTGACCCATCTGCGCGTCTACGCTTCTGCGGAGCATCCGCATGAGGCCCAGGCCCCTGAAACCATCGCGTTCGCTGAGATGAACGCCAAGAACGTGCGGAGCCAGTAAGCCTCATGGCGTCTGACGTCGAAAACACCGCCGAGACGCCCGTCGCGGCGCCGGCTCCTGCCGCAACGGGCTTCGACGCCCTGCAGCACCTGTCCTCCAACCCGGCCGCCCCGGTGTACGAGCCCAAGCTCGAC
>CAIOJR010000047.1 GCA_903858685.1 uncultured Caulobacterales bacterium
GGCTGGGCGACGCTACGGGCGTTCCCGCGGATGCCGGCGACGACCGATCAAGGTAGGTCGTCGACCAGGGGCCGGTGGCAACGCCCAATATGATGGTGTCGATGTCGGCGCCGTCGAAATGTTTCGCTCCGCCGGGAACCTCCAGAAAAGTGCCTGGTCCGTATTGCTGAGCCCTGGAGCGGTCCAGGACGTCGCCATAACCGAGTCCCAAAGCACCCTTCAGCACCACGACGCGCGCTGTTGAACTGTGCCAGTGCGGCGTGTCCCAAACACCAGCCGGTATGAAGAAGGCGTAGGTGAAGGCGCCGCCGTGAATGTCTCGACGCCCCTCCAGCAGAGCGTACTTGGTTCCGTTGGCGGCGACGGACTGCCAGGGAATAGACTCCGGCGTCCACACCCTACCGACCGGCTCTCCAGCGAGGGACGCCTGCGTGACGGAGGTCGTACTGGCAAGTGCGAGGTTGAGGGCGAGCAGTGAACGTCGACGCATTCGTTTTCTCCGTGTTGGACGGATCGTGAGGCCAAGCCCTGGCAGAAAACACCCGGTTCTTGCTCCCCAATCACTTCGACTGTGCCCACAACCAGACGCAGCTGATGTCCGGGATGGGTAGATTGCGGGCCTAGAGCCTGAGGCCAAGTCGAGGCGCCACCCAAGTCATTCCGGCATAGAGAACGATGGTCAGTCCGCATCCCGCCACGAGACACAGCCAGAACGGGGCACCTGATCGCAGCATCGCTGGCATCAGCAGAAACATCGGCAGGGACGGGAGCACCTACCAGAAGGTCGCTTCCAGAAACTCCATACCCCAATTTAGAGCGTGCCCTGGCTCAAGGCGCGTGCAGTCATCAGATTCGGCCACAAATCCGGACGATCGACGGCCCCAATGGGCCGCCGCCTATCAGCCCACCTGAAAGACCTTCAGCCTGACCAGGTTCGGCAAACGCTCGCCAACGCTGATGAACAGGCTCTCTGTCAGCCAGCCATAGGGACCCGGGCCAACCTCAAACACCGGCGCGGCCCGAAAATAATAGAGGGCAGGATCAACGACCTCGCCCGCGGTCAGCCGCCGCACAATATCCGGCGCAGCCCGGCGGACGCCGGTATTGATAATCCCGATCGTCTCACCGTCCGACATCCGGACCGTATACCGCGCCTGCAACAGGGTCACACCGTCGTCTCGCAGGGTCTGCCAGTCGGCGCCGCCCGCCAGCACTTCACCACTGAGACCCGGCCCGACAAGGTCGCCGCCCGTGATGGGGACGACCCTCCTGCGGCCGCCGCCCAACCTGCCAAGCTCCTGCGCTGGACCGACCTGAACATTGACGCTGAACCGAAAGCTCAGCGGCGGCGAGCGGCTCTCATCCGCCGAGGCTGCGCCAGACGAGGCGACCAAAGACGCCGCCAGGGCGCCCGCCATCAGACCGACTCCGCGGCGGCCCAGATCGACACCCTCAGACATGCGCAATTTCCTTTCATCGCCCCAGCAAGGCCGACGCTGCAAAATGCGCGCGCTCAGGGCCCTTGCACGGGCCTATCCGATTGAGCGGATGAAGGAAATCCTCAAAAACTACCGGCAAGTTAACATCAAGTTTACTCGCATCATGCGATCGAAAGGGTCTGGGCATACGTTCAGAGCTTGGGAAGGCTTCGGTCGGTGACTGTTACTTTCAACACAGCCTCCATCTTGAGCTGGTATTCAGCCAAGGAAGGAACGGCCAGCCCCGCGGCGACGAGCACCGGCTCGTCGACGACTGCGCAACCGCCGACCCCGCCCTGGCAGTCGAAGGTCGCGTCAGCCCAGCCCTCCGCCCTGGCCACGGCGGTGTTGAACGGCCAGTCCTTCATCAACCCCTCGGCGACCAAGCTCAGCGTCACGAACGGGACGACGACCCAGAACGCCAACTACAAGAACCTGTTCGCCCTCTATCAGGGCGTGACCGCCCTGTCCCAACTGGCGTCACAGGCCAGCGCCAGCACGGTCACGGCCAGTCAGCTCACATCGCTTCAGACCGCGTTCAATTCCGGCCTGACGCAGTTGAAGACCTTCCTTGCGAGCGCGCCGTTCACCGGCCTGACCGTCGATCAAGGCGCCGTCTCCGCCAGCGACACCGCCACCGTCACCCAACCCCATGAGACCGACACCTACCAGACCGGCGTGGTCTTCACTGGCAGCCTGTCGTCTGAGGTTCCGTCGCTTCAGGGAAATGTCGCCTTTTCGGTCGCCGTGAAGGGCGCCGGCGGCAAGGTGACAAATGTCGGCTTCAACCTGGATGATCTGGGCGCCACGCCGCGCACCCTGCCCAATGTCATCAGCTATCTGAACAGCCAACTGAAAGCGGCGGGACTGACCACTCGCTTCTCCGACGTGCGCATTCCCGCGACCGCCCAGACCGTGACGTCGGGCGGAAAAACCTACACCATCCCCGCAGGCGCCGACAGCTTCGCCCTGAAGATCACGGGCACATCATCCGAGCAGCTGACCTTCACCGCGCCGAGCTCAACACCGTCCGTCACCGTGGCCCAAACGTCGGGCGTCACTACGCCCACGGAAAAGCTGGTCGGCAACACCGTCACCACCGTGCCTGCGACCGACACCCAGGTGTTGACGACGCTCTCGGTCGGAACCTCGAGCTCCGCAACGGCGACAAGCCAGATCACCAACAAGACCCTGGCCGCTGTGACGACAGGCGCCGTCGCTCAGGCCGCCGGACCTGACGGGTCAGTCTACACCCTGTCCACCGATGCCGGGAAGGGTCCGGACGGCAAGGCGCTGCCGGGTCCGCAAGACGTCGTGCTGACCAAATACGACTCCGCCGGCCAGGTGCAATATACCCGCACCCTGGGTTCGCCCGGCTCTGCCACGGGCTATTCGATCGCCGTGTCGCCAGACGGCGGGACGGTGGCGATCACCGGCGCGGTGACCGGATCGCTCACCCCCAGCGACGGCACGATCAAGACGGGGCAGTCCGACACTTTCGTCGCCAGCTACAACGCCTCGACCGGCGACAATAACTGGATTACGCGCGCTGGCACGCCCAATGGCAATGACAACCCGACAGGCGTGGCCTTCGGCGCCAATGGCGCCATCTATGTTGCAGGCGACACCAGCGCAGCCTTTTCGGGACAATCCCTGAAAGGCGCCCAAGACGGTTTCATTCAGGCCTTCAGCGCGAAGGGAGTCGCCAGTGCCGCGCAGGAGTTCGGCTCGGGCGGCGTGACCACAGTGGGCGGCATCGCCGTCAGCGGGTCCAATGTGACCGTAGCCTCGACGGAAAACGGCAGCGCCGTGGTGCGCACCTTCGGCGTGACGGGAACCGACACCCTGACCGCGTCGAACGTGCGCAGTCTGGGCTCCCTTGATGGCGGCAGCGTCGCCGGAGTGACCGTGAACGCCGATGGCTCCATCATCGTCGCCGGGTCAACTCACAATGCCGCTTTGAGCGCAGGAACGATCACGAGCGCCTATACGGGCGGGCGCGAGGCCTTCGTCGCCTCGCTCGCCGCCAACGGCCAGCCCTCCGGTAGCGACACGCTGGCCTATTACTCGCCTGGCGGCAACGCCACGACCACGACGGTCACCGCCTCGGGCGGGCAGGTCTATATTGCAGGCCAGGTGGCCGGACCGCCCAACGCCGCCAGCAACGGCCAGCCGTCCAATGAGGGCTTTGTCGCCGCGATCAACACCGCCACAGGCCAATCGACCTGGTCCAGCCAACTGGTCGGCACGGCAGGTCAGGATCTGCCGACCAGCATATCGGTCAATCCCACCGGCTCCAGCGTGCTGAACGCGCTTGGGCTGCCGAACGGCACGATCAACTATATTCCCTCCACCAGTCTGGTGGACAACACCACCCTGATCGTCGGGGACAGCTTCTCCGTGCAGGTCGGCTCGGGCGCCGCAACCAAAATCACCATTTCCGCGACGGATACACTTCAAACCCTGGCCACCAAGATCAATACCGCGTCCGGCAACTATCTGAGCGCGACGGTCCTGCCGACCACGACCGGCAGTCGGTTGACCATCAAACCTGCAAACCAGAACGCCAATGTATCCCTCCTGTCAGGACCGTCCGGCGCGGACGCCCTGGGGCCGCTGGGCATCACGGCAGGCGCCATCACCGATGCCGTCACCAGCAAGGCGACGGTTTCCAAAAACTCGAATGTCACCGTGGCGCCCTATGGGCTTGGCCTGTCGAGCAATCTGAACCTGTCCAACAGCACAACCATCAGCCAGGCTCAGAAGCAGCTTGCTCAGGCCCAGTCTGTTCTCAAGTCCATCTATATCGACATGACCACCAACGCGCCAAGGGTCGCTCGCAGCATCGCCGAGGTCTGCCGGGCGCGCGGCGTCGCGATGCTGGATGCGCCGGTAAGCGGCCGGCCTCCAGGCATGACCATCATGGTTGGCGGCGACGAGGTAACGTTCACGACCTAC
>CAIOJR010000048.1 GCA_903858685.1 uncultured Caulobacterales bacterium
ACCCAGGGCGTCGGCAATCTGGTGGATGCGGACGTGGCCAAGGAAAGCGCCAACCTCACGGCCCTGCAGACCAAGCAGCAGCTTGGCATTCAGGCCCTGTCCATCGCCAACGCCTCGAAAAGCTCGCTGCTGTCGCTCTTCAAATAATCGACCCACTTCGACAGGTCCGGCATGGGCAGGCTGTACACTCGGCCTGCCCATGTTGCGTTCCATCAAGGGCTCTGTCCCGCCATCGCGATCGCAACGACCGCTGGCGGACCGGGTTTCACCGATGCAGGCGCAGCGCTTGCCGAGCGGCTGGCCTTTCGTGCGCATGGCAGGCGCCTAATAGGCCAGACCCTGCGCCACCGCCTTCAACCGCTCGATTGCCGCAAGCTTATCGTCGGTAAAGTCCAGATCCAGCCACCAGCTCTCGATCTCGCTCCGGACAATGCCGACCAATGGCCCATGCGGCACGCCTGAGGCCAGGATCTCATCGCCGCTGATGGGAAAGGGCGGCGGGGTCCAGGTGTCCGGATAGACCAGGAGCATGCGCCATTGCGGCGCTGTGACGTCACGGGTCGAGGCCGCCCAGGCGAGCTTGACGCGGTCGCGAAAAACATCCGCGCCAAGGCGCCAGATCGCGCGGCGCATTTCACGCGGCGACATCCAAGACACGATCCTGACCGCTGCGCCCCTGTCCGGGCCCGACACGGCCGCCACAATCCGGTCCCGTTGCGCATTGGACAGGCGAAGACGCCGCGCCGCCTCTCGCGCCATATCGCCGTCCCCTGGCAACAGGGCGGCCAGCCGCAGAAGCGCATCGCAGGTGAACAGCATCTCGCTTTCGATCGCCACCAGATGCTCAAACGGCGTCAGCGCACCGGCCTGGGGCAGGATCAGACCCAGGATTCCGGTCGCAGCCATAAGGCGCGCCACCTCCCGCGGGTCGGGCGCGGCCAGAAGTTTCAACAGCTCCTTGGACACGCGCTCCCCTGACAGGGTGGACAGTCCGTCCTTAAGCGCCGCACAGGCCGCCAGAGCCTGCGCATCCGGCGCGCCGCGTCCATAAGCCGCCGTGAACCGGAAAAAGCGCAGGATACGCAGATAGTCTTCCCGAATTCGGGTCGCTGGATCGCCGACAAAGATGATCCGTCCCGCCCGCGCGTCCGCAATCCCCGCGCCCGTGGGATCATGCAGCGTCCCGTCGAGATCGGCATAGAGGGCGTTCAGGCGAAAATCACGGCGGGCGGCGTCTTCGGCCCAGTCCTGCGTATAGGCCACCACCGCATGGCGCCCGTCGGTCTCGACATCGCGCCTCAGGGTCGTGATCTCAAAACTGCGGCCAGAGGCCACAGCGGTGACCGTGCCATGGTCAATCCCCGTCGGCACAGCCTTGATCCCGGCTGCCTGCAGCGCCTGCAGGGTCTGATCCGGCGCCAGGGTCGTGGCGATATCGACATCAACATCCGGCGAATCGCGCCCCAGAAGGGCGTCGCGCACGCATCCCCCGACAAATCGCGCACAGCCGGCGCCGCCAATAGCCTCCAGGGCTGCGAAGACAGCCTTGGCTTCAGCGCTCGTCATCCAGGGTCGTGCCGGCAGTTTCTGTGTCATGACTCACCCTTTAGACCGTGAGGACGCGGGCGCCAAAGGCTGCTCGCACCCCGCCAGGTCCCCAGTCGATACAATCTTGTCGCGCCTAAACCGAACTTTCACGGGTGTTGGCGCATAGACACACCCAACAAGCCGTTCCGCACAGTATCGGACGGCAGTGATATGAGGTGTTTCTTCATGGCCAAGCGCGTGCTTGTCGTCGACGATGATCCGACCCAGCGCCGCCTGATCCAGGCCGTTCTGGAGCGGGAGGGCTTTAGCGTCTCCCAGGCGGACGGCGGCGATTCGGCCCTCGACCAGCTCGCCTCGGGCCTGTCGCCCGATGTGGTGATCCTTGACCTTGTCATGCCCGGAACGCCCGGCGTCGAGGTGTTGAAGGACATGAGGGCGCGCGGATTTGAAATGCCCGTCATCGTCCTGACCGCCACCGGCGGGGTGGACACGGTGGTCAAGGCCATGCAGGCGGGCGCGCAGGACTTCTTCATCAAACCGGCTTCGCCCGAGCGAATCATCGTCTCGATCCAGAACGCCCTGCAGATGGGCGGGCTGAAGGGCGAGGTGGACCGCCTGAAGAAGCGGGTCTCGGGCCTGATGACCTTTGATGATCTGGTGGGCGCCTCCCCCCCCATGCGCATGGTCAAGGCGCTGGGACAGCGCGCGGCCAAGGCGTCCATTCCAGTGTTGATTCTGGGCGAAAGCGGCGTGGGCAAGGAGGTCATTGCGCGCGCCGTGCACGGCAGTTCCGATCGCGCCGGCAAGCCATTCGTGGCGGTGAACTGCGGCGCCCTGCCCGCCAATCTGGTGGAAAGCATCCTGTTCGGACACGAAAAGGGCAGCTTCACAGGCGCTAGCGACAAGCATCTCGGCAAGTTCCAGGAGGCGCATGGCGGCACACTGTTCCTGGACGAGGTCGGCGAACTGCCGCTCGACATGCAGGTCAAGCTTCTGCGCGCCCTGCAGGAGAGCGAAATTGATCCGGTGGGCTCCAAGCGACCGGTCAAGGTCGATGTGCGCATTCTATCCGCCACCAACCGCAATCTGGCCGATCAGGTGAAGGAAGGCCGGTTCCGCGAAGACCTCTATTATCGCCTCAACGTCTTCCCGATCGAAGCGCCGGCCCTGCGCGAACGGCGCGAGGACATCCCGGCTCTGGTCGAGGCCTTTGTTCGCCGTTTCAACGCCGAAGAGGGCCGCAGGGTCATGGGCGCGACCGCCGACACCCTGTCCATGCTTCAGTCCTTCGACTGGCCGGGCAATGTTCGCCAACTGGAAAACGCGGTCTATCGCGCGATTGTCCTGGCCGACGGTCCCTATCTGACCGCCATGGACTTCCCATCCATTTCCGGCCTGGCCCCCATGGCGCCGGCCTTTGGCGCCGACCCCCTGAACAATCCTCCCGCCCCCAGCGCCTCAGCGCCCGCGCTTGTCGCCGCGGTCGCCGCCGCCGGGGAGATCAGCGCCCAGACCATCCACGAGGCGTTGCAGGACAGCCCGGTCCGCATTCTGGATCCGCGCGGGCACCTGCGCACGCTGGAAGAGATCGAACGCGACCTGATCCAGCTGGCGATCGAGATCTATTCCGGCCACATGACCGAAGTCGCCCGGCGTCTGGGCATCGGCCGCTCGACCCTCTATCGCAAGGTTCGCGAGCAGGGGCTGGAAGGCGTCCTCACCGAGGCGATGCAGGGCTGAACCGTACCGAATCGCTGAGGGACGCATCGGGAAAGTCCACCACGATGCGCAGGCCGGGGGCGGCGTCCTCCGCACGAATCTCAGCGCCATGCGCCCGCGCCACAGCGGCGGCCAGACTGAGGCCAAGGCCGGAACCCGGCGTGGTGCGGCTAGGGTCCACCCGGTAAAAGCGGCGGAAGATGTTGTCCCGCTCCGCATCCGCCACGCCCAGTCCGTCATCCTCGACTGTCAGGCGCACGCCATCGCCCAGATGCTCCACCCGGATTTCGATGGTGGAGCCCGCCGGGGTGTGGATCAACGCGTTCTCCACGAAATTGGCCAGCATCTGGGTGATCAGGGACCGCTCCCCCGAGACCCTTTCCTCCCGGCTGGCATGAAGCACCAGCTGATGGTTGGCGTCCTCCGCCGAAGGTCGATAGGCCTCGACGACGCTGGCCGCCACGTCCGCCAGATCGACCGGATGGAAGGCCGCCAGATTGGCGCCGGCCTCCAGCTGTCCGATCCGTAGCAGGGCCTCGAAGGTGGCGAGGACATCGTCGATCTTTTCCGACGCCCCTTCCAGAGCCTGCCGGTAGCGGTCGGCGTCCGGCGGACCGGCCAGCGCCGTCTCGACCCTTTGTTTCAGATGAGCCAACGGCGTGCGCAGATCATGGGCCACATCGTCGGACACCTGCCGCACGGACAGGACCAGCCGCTCGATCTCGTCCAGCATCCGGTTCATGGCCAGGGCCAGATGGTCGATGTCGTCCCGGCGCCCGGGCTTTCTGAGGGGCGCCCGCAGCGTCATCCGGCCCGCCGAGACAGCGTCCGCCGTGTCCGAAATCACCTCGATGCGGCGCAGGATGCGCGACACATAGGACAGGCCCACCGCCAGAGCGATGAACAGGGCCGCGCCCGACGTCAGGATGAAGGTGCGCAAAAAGGAGAACTGCAGCTGGCGGGACCGCTCCATGTCCTCGCCCAGGGTCAGTTGGACGCCATCCGGCGTCTTGGCGGTCAGGATGCGAATCCGGACCGTGCTCGAATCCCGGTCGCCGTCTGCGTCCTTGCCCCCGTCCGACTGCCAATGGAGGGTGTCAAAGCCCTCATGATAGGCCTGTTCCGGCAGATCACCCGCCAGTCTGGCGCCGGACGGCGCGCCAATGCGGAAATTGAAGCCGCTGGGTCTGCGCTCCCGCTCCTGAATGACCTTTACGGATTCCGGCCGCGAATGGGTGGTGTAAATCGTGGTGATCAGACCCATTTCCCGCATCAGGCGGGCTTGAGTGCTTTCATCCGCCGGCGCCGTCAAAGCAAACCACGTCGCCAGGCCCGACACGCCAAAGGCCACAAGAAACAGAATCGACATGAAGAGCGCCACGCGCGCCCGCGTCGAAGCGAAGGGGAGGTTAACTGGCAACGAGCATATATCCAGCGCCCCGCACCGTCTGAATGACCGGAGAGTCGGGGCCGCCAGCCTCCAGCTTGGCGCGGATTCGGCTGATATGGGTTTCCACGATGGTGGTCTTGGGGTCGAAGTGGAAATCCCAAACATGCTCCAGCAGCATGGTCCGCGTCACCACGCGATCTGCATGCAGCAGCATATATTCCAGCAGTTGAAACTCCTTCGGCTTCAGGTCCAGCACCTTGTCGCCGACCCGCGCACTGCGTTGCAGCCGGTTCAGCTCCAGACCGCCCAGGCGGATGAGGGCGTTGGCCTGTTCACGCAAGGGGGCGCGGCGACCGAGGGCGTTGACCCGCGCATTCAGCTCCGAGAACGAGAAGGGCTTGACCAGATAGTCGTCCGCCCCGGCCTCCAGCCCCTCCACCCGGTCGCCGACCCCCCCGAGCGCGGTAAGGAAAATGACCGGCGTCTCGACCCCGCCGGCGCGCAGTGACTTGACCATGGACAGTCCGTCCATGCCCGGCACCATCCGGTCCATCACGATCACGTCGAACGTCTGGTCCAGCGCCAGGAACAGGCCGTCACGGCCGTCGGAGGCCACATCGACCCCATGCCCCTGCTCCTTCAGCCCCCGCGCCACATAGGCGGCGGTCTCGGCGTCATCCTCGACGATCAGCACTTTCATGGGCGCCACATTAGGCTGGTTCGCCGCGCGCCGCCATCACAAGCGTCTTGCGGGCATGATCCGCCGGAAAATAGCTCGGGTCCGTTGCGTCACCCCCTAGACTATCGGCGTAAAGCGAGGTGTTTCGGTTGCTAAGCCGGGGCCGGGTTCCTATAAACCGCCCAAAGCATCGGGTGCAGCCGCGCTGTCATCCGGCGCGCCTCATTTGTCTCTGTTCAAACCGCCGCCAGGGATCGCCATGAACATCCACGAACATCAGGCCAAGGCCGTCCTCAAGGAATTCGGCGTCAATGTGCCGCAAGGATACGCCGCCTTCACGCCGGATGAAGCCGCCGCAGCCGCAGAGAAGCTGACCGGATCGAGCGTTTTCGTCGTCAAGTCGCAGATCCATGCGGGCGGACGCGGCAAGGGTCGCTTTGAGGGACTGGGCCCTGACTCGAAGGGCGGCGTCCGCGTGGTCAAATCAGTGGCGGACGTGAAGTCCAACGCGGCTGAGATGCTCGGCCGGGTGCTCGTCACCCACCAGACCGGCCCCAAGGGCAAGCAGGTCAATCGCCTCTATATCGAAGAAGGCGCCGACATCGCCAAGGAACTTTATCTCTCCCTGCTGGTCGATCGCGTCACCAGCCGCGTCTCGGTCGTGGCCTCCACCGAAGGCGGGATGGATATTGAAGACGTGGCCCATTCCACGCCGGAAAAGATCATCAGCTTCTCCATCGACCCCGCCACGGGCGTCTTTGCGCACCATGGCCGACATCTGGCCAAGGCGCTGAACCTGTCCGGCGACACCGCCAAGCAGGGCGCCAGGCTGCTCGGCCAGCTCTATGCCGCCTTCATGGCCAAGGACATGGAGATGCTGGAAATCAACCCGCTGATCATCACCGGCGCGGGCGAGCTCAAGGTGCTGGACGCCAAGATCAGCTTTGACGGCAACGCCCTCTATCGTCACGACGATATCAAGGCCCTGCGCGACACCACCGAGGAGGACGAGAAGGAAATCGAGGCGTCGAAATACGACCTGTCCTATATCGCTCTGGATGGTGAAATCGGCTGCATGGTCAACGGCGCGGGTCTGGCCATGGCCACGCTGGACATCATCAAGCTCTATGGCGCCGAACCCGCCAACTTCCTCGATGTCGGCGGCGGCGCTTCGAAGGAAAAGGTTACGGCGGCCTTCAAGATCATTACGGCGGACCCGAACGTGAAGGGCATTCTGGTCAATATCTTCGGCGGCATCATGCGGTGCGACATCATCGCCGAAGGCGTGGTGGCCGCCGCCCGCGAGATCAGCCTGGCTGTGCCGCTGGTGGTTCGTCTTGAAGGCACCAATGTCCAGCAGGGCAAGGACATTCTGGCCGCATCGGGCCTCGCCATCACCCCGGCCAACGACCTGGCCGACGCCGCCGCCAAGATCGTCAAGGCCGTGAAGGGCTAAAGCCGGGCCCCGCGACAGAGCCCGCTTCCCTTTCCCCATTTTCGCCGCCCGGTTCGCCGGCGTCAGGCAAGGATCATCGTCAAATGTCCATTCTGATCGACAAGAACACCAAGGTCATCTGCCAGGGCATCACCGGCAGCCAGGGCACTTTCCACACCGAGCAGGCCATCGCCTATGGCACCAAGATGGTCGGCGGCGTCACGCCGGGCAAGGGCGGCATGACCCATGTAGGCGTGCCGGTTTTCGATACGGTTGAAGAAGCGGTTCACGCCACAGGCGCCACCGCCTCGGTCGTGTATGTCCCGCCGCCGTTCGCCGCCGACTCCATCCTGGAAGCCATCGACGCTGAAATCCCCCTGATCATCTGCATCACCGAAGGCATCCCGGTGTTGGACATGGTCAAGGTGAAGCGCTCTCTGTCGGGCTCCAAGTCCCGCCTGATCGGACCCAACTGCCCCGGCGTCCTGACCCCCAACCAGTGCAAGATCGGCATCATGCCGGGCAATATCTTCTCCGAAGGATCGGTCGGCGTCGTTTCCCGCTCCGGCACCCTGACCTATGAAGCCGTATTCCAGACCACCAATGCAGGACTTGGCCAGACCACGGCTGTCGGCATTGGCGGCGACCCGGTCAAGGGCACGGAATTCATCGACATGCTGGAAATGTTCCTCGCTGATGACGCCACCAAATCGATCATCATGATCGGTGAAATCGGCGGCTCCGCCGAGGAAGACGCCGCGCAATTCATTCTCGACGAGGCCAGGCGCGGCCGCAAGAAGCCGATGGCGGGTTTCATCGCAGGCCGCACGGCGCCTCCGGGACGTCGCATGGGCCATGCGGGCGCGATCATCTCCGGCGGCAAGGGCGGCGCGGAAGACAAGATCGCCGCCATGGAGCGTGCTGGCATCAAAGTGTCGCCTTCCCCGGCGTCGCTTGGAGAAACTTTGCTCGAAGTCCTGAAAAACGCGTGATTGTCACTATATAAACCCTCTGCCTGTATGAGTGCTGGCAGACATTCGAAGACGTAGGCGGTCCGCGCCGGTCACGACGACGCGCGCGGCGGGTCGCTGGGGAACGGAAAACATGGCGGACGACAGCGGGCGGATCAATCAGGTTCTGGCCGAAACCTCGTTTCTGTATGGCGGAAACCTCGCCTTTGTCGAAGACCTCTATGCACGCTACGCTGCCGACCCCGGCAGTGTAGCGCCGTCGTGGCGGGCCTATTTCGACGCCCTCAGCGAGCAGCCGAGCGCGATCGAGCAGTTCAGCGCCGAGCCGAGCTGGACCCCGGCGACGCTCGCGCCCAAGCGCCCGGAATGGCTATCAGCCCTGGACGGCCAGTGGCCGGGCGATCCGGTGGCCAAGCCGGTCGCCGCAAAGGCCGCCGTCGCCATCCGCGAAGCCAGCCCGGCTGCGAGCGAGGCTCAGGTTCGCGCCGCGACCCTGGACAGCGTTCGCGCCATCATGATGATCCGCGCCTATCGCATCCGCGGCCATCTGCACGCCAATCTCGATCCGCTGGGCCTTGAACCCAAGGCGCACAACGCCGAGCTGGAGCCGTCCTTCTACGGCTTTACCGAAGCCGACTATGACCGTCCGATCTTCATCGACAAGGTGCTGGGTCTGGAAACAGCGACCTTGCGCGAAATCATCGCCCTGTTGCGCCGCACCTATTGCGGCAATGTGGGCGTGCAATTCATGCACATCTCCGACCCCGACGAGAAGCGGTGGATTCAGGAGCGCATCGAAGGCAAGGACAAGGAAATCACCTTCACCCCGGAGGGCAAGAAGGCGATCCTGCGCAAGCTGATCGAAGCCGAAGGCTTTGAGCGCTTCCTGCACAAGCGCTTCCCCGGCACGAAGCGCTTCGGCCTTGACGGCGGCGAGGCTCTGGTTCCGGCCATGGAACAGATCATCAAGCGCGGCGGCGCTCTGGGCGTGGACGAAATCGTGCTGGGCATGCCCCACCGTGGTCGTCTGAATGTTCTGGCGGCCGTGATGGGCAAGCCCTACAAGGCGATCTTCCACGAGTTCCAGGGCGGCTCGACCGTGCCTTCCGACATCGAAGGCTCCGGCGACGTGAAGTACCATCTGGGCGCTTCATCTGACCGCACCTTTGACGGCAACAGCGTTCACCTCAGCCTGACCGCCAATCCCAGCCACCTTGAAATCGTCAATCCCGTGGTCCTGGGCAAGGCTCGCGCCAAGCAGGCTTTCGATATACGCGAGAATCCGGAAGCCGGGCGCGGCAAGGTCCTGTCCATTCTGCTGCACGGCGACGCCGCCTTTGCGGGTCAAGGCGTCGTGGCCGAATGTTTCGCTCTGATGGGTCTGAAGGGCTATCGCACGGGCGGCACCATCCATCTGATCGTCAACAACCAGATCGGCTTCACCACCAGCCCGCGCAACTCGCGCTCCACGCCCTATCCGTCGGACGTGGCCCTGATGGTGCAATCGCCCATCCTGCACTGCAACGGCGACGACCCCGAGGCCGTGGTCTATTGCGCCAAGGTCGCCACCGAATATCGCCAGAAGTTCGCCAAGGACGTGGTGGTGGACATGTTCTGCTATCGCCGCTTCGGCCACAACGAAGGCGACGATCCGACCATGACCCAGCCGATCATGTATCGGGTGATCAAGGACAAGCCGACCACGCGGGAAATCTACTCCAGGCGTCTGATCGAGCAGGGCGTGATCACCCAGGCCGAACTGGACGCGATGCTGGTGGATTTCGAGGCTTATCTCGACGCCGAATTCACCGCTGGCAAGACCTTCAAGGCCGAAAAGGCCGACTGGCTGGACGGCAAATGGGCCAGCATCGAAGGCAAGCTGGGCGGCGACCTTCGCGGCGCCACCGCCATTCCATTGGCCAAGCTGAAAGACCTCGGCGACAAGCTGACCACCCTGCCGGCGACTCTGGATGCACACCGCACCGTGGCGCGCGTGATCGAGGGGCGTAGGACCGCCATTGAAACCGGAGAGGGCCTTGACTGGTCCACCGCCGAATCACTGGCCTTCGCCAGCCTGGTGGATGAGGGCTTCAATGTGCGCCTGTCCGGTCAGGACAGCGTGCGCGGCACCTTCAGCCAGCGTCACTGCGGCATTGTCGATCAAAAGACCGAGGAGCGTTACCTGCCGCTGCAAAATCTGCGCGCGGGACAGGGCGAGTTTGAAGTCATCGACTCCGCCCTCTCGGAAGAGGCTGTGCTCGGCTTTGAATATGGCTACAGCCTGGCCGACCCCGACACGCTGACCCTGTGGGAAGCCCAGTTCGGCGACTTCGCCAATGGCGCTCAGGTGGTGGTGGATCAGTTCATCTCGTCCGGTGAACGCAAATGGCTGCGCATGTCCGGCCTGACCATGTTGCTGCCTCACGGCTATGAGGGTCAGGGACCGGAGCACTCTTCCGCCCGTCTTGAGCGCTATCTGCAGATGTGCGCCGAAGACAATATGCAGGTGGTGAACTGCTCGACCCCGGCAAACTATTTCCACGTCCTGCGCCGCCAGCTGCACCGGCCGTTCCGCAAGCCCTTGATCATCATGACGCCCAAGTCGCTGTTGCGACACAAGAAGGCGATCTCGAGCCTGACCGATCTGGCGGAAGGCTCGTCCTTCCACCGCGTGCTGTGGGACGATGCGCAACTGCATCCCACCCTGGCGGGCGAAATCAAGCTGGTCGAAGACGCCAGGATCCGCCGGGTGATCATGTGCTCCGGCAAGGTCTATTACGACCTTCTGGATGCGCGCGAGAAAAAGGGCGTCAACGACGTCTACATCATGCGCCTGGAACAGTTCTATCCCTGGCCGATGCAGTCCCTGCGCAAGGAGCTGGCGCGGTTCAGGAACGCTGAAATCGTCTGGTGCCAGGAAGAGCCCAAGAATATGGGCGGCTGGACCTTCGTTGATCCCTGGCTGGAACTCACTCTGGAAAAGGTCGACATCAAGGCCAAGCGCGGGCGCTATGTCGGCCGACCGGCGTCCGCCTCCACGGCGGCGGGCCTGATGAGCCGTCACCTCAAGGA
>CAIOJR010000049.1 GCA_903858685.1 uncultured Caulobacterales bacterium
ACGATGAAGCGCGCCAGCATGGGATTGTGGGTCGCATAGGCCACAGCCTTGTGAAAACTGCGATCCATCTCCAGAAGCGCACGATAGTCGCCCTGCTCCACCGCAGCCTCCGCCCCGTCAAAGGCGGATCGGATGGCGGCGATGTCGATCTCGGTCGCTGCGCGCGCCGCCAGGGCGCCGGACCGGCCCTCCAGCATGCGGCGCACTTCGAAGGCGTGCTCGATCTCGCGCAGATCCAGCGGGGCGACAATGGTGCCCACCCGGGCGCGGCGAACCACCATGCCCTCCAGGGCCAGGCGGCTCAGCGCGTCTCGAAGTCCGGCCAGACCCGCATCATAGCGCTTGGCCAGACGCTTTTCCTCCAGAGGGGCGGCGGGCGGCAGGCGCCCCAGGATGATGTCCGACAGAAGCTGCTCATAGATGCGCGACTTTTGAAGCTCCGGCGCCCAGTCGCGGCTGTCCGGCACGTGAAACGCGTCCGCCTCGGATGGGATCTCGCTCATTGCATCACTGGCCATGGCTGAGCTTAGCACGGCCGCACACGGAGGCTACAGTGCCGCGTTTGGCGCCTCACGCGTCCGGATCATACAGGAACTCCGGCGCGGGAAAGTCGATGGCGTCGTCGGAATCCTTCAGCATGTCCTCGGAAAAGACCTTGCCGCGCACGCTGATGCCCGCCTTGTGCACGCTGTCGGGGTCGCCGCTGATCAGGGGATGCCAGTCAGCGAGCCCCCTGCCCTCGTGAATACGGCGATAGGCGCAGGTGGTCGGCATCCAGGTCAGGTGCTCGATCGCGCCCGCCGTCAGCTTGATGCAGTCAGGCACGTAGCGCTTGCGCTTGGCGTAGTTGGCGCAGCGGCAGGTCTCGGTGTCCAGAAGCTTGCACGAGGCGCGGGTGGGAATGACCTCGCCGGTCTCCTCGTCCTCGAACCGGACCAGACAACAGCGGCCACAGCCGTCGCACAGGCTCTCCCACTCCTCGCGGGTCATCAGGCGCAACGGTTTCGTTTCCCAGAAGGGCTTTTCGCTCATGCCACAGCCCAATAGCGGTGATCTTGCGCCCTGTAACCTGCCGAGGCGGGAAAAGACGCAATTAGGCGATCAGGGCCGGATCGACCGCAGCGCCGCGCGCGCCGCAGCGCCTTGTTGCGTCTGGTCCGCCTCCGCGCTCGCCGCGACCAGGGTGTCGATCAGGGCGCGGCATTCGTGCACGCCCGTGGCCAGAAGCTCGCGAAAGGCGGTGATGCGCGAGACGCCCCACAAAAGCCCCGCCAGCCAGGGCGCAGGCATGCGGCTGATCATCATCTTGTCCGCCGGATGGAGCTTGAATCCCAAGGTCACGACAATCGAAAAGCCCGCCTTCAGACCGCGCGCCACCCCCAGCGCCTCGGTCCAGGTCGCGCCGCCGCCACGCCTGTGCCCTGCGAAACAGACGCTCTCCATGGCGATGCACATCGGTGCGTGACACCGCAGCCACAGCGCCATCGAAGGCTCAAAAGCGGACGGAAGGCCCGCCTTTTCGAACAGTTCCGCCCAACGCCGATCCCCATGCAAGGTTTTGCGAGACCGGGAGGTCTGAGCCTGCAGCACGCCTTCGGCGTCGAGATGGGCCATGACGAACGGCATGCCGAAACTGACGGGACGCCCCCCGACCGCGCCGGACAACCGCTCCGGATCAAACATGTTGAACATGAATTGAACATGGTGCGCCCGGCTGGCCTTGAGCGCGGGAAGGATCGCGTCCGTCTGGTGGGCAAGCGTGGTGACCAGGACCAGATCATAGGCGATCTCTTCATCCAGACGCTCGCTGACCAGCATTGCGGCAAGCTCGCCCTTCTGGTTGACGACGCCTTGATCGCGCATCAGCTGGGCCAGTCGGTCCGAACCGGGGCGGGCAATGGCGGTGACCTCATGCCCCGCCTGCGCCAGATAGAAGGCGAATGCGCTGCCAATGCTCCCAACGCCGATCACAGCGATGGACAGAACGGGTGCGGCGGTCTGGACGGGACGGTTCATTCGCCGAAGCTATCCCATTCGGTCGCCCTTACAAGCACCCGTCCACCAGCACCAGACGGCTGGTGGTGGTTTCGTGTCTGATCCTGAACAGGGGTTGCAGGACCGGATCGGCCAGAAAGGCCTCAGCGTGAGCGCGGGTCTCGAACGCGATGATCACCACACGCGCCGGCGACCAGTCTCCCTCGATCACCGTCGGCTCCACGCCCTGGACGATATAATGTCCATGGTGACGTTCAATATGGGCGGGGATGGCGGCGATATAGGGGCTGAAGCCGGCGAAGTCATGGACCGTCAGGTCCAGCACCAGATAGGCCTTCATGGTCGATCTCCGAACACCGCCTCTTGCATCCAATCATTTTGAGGCCGGGCGCCAAGCAGTGCTAGACTGAAAATCCTGTTGCGTCGAGGAACACTCCACCTGTGACCGAACCCGGTCAGACCCCGCCCATCCGCGCTGATCTCGCCCACCGGACGAGCCTGACGCGGCTTCGCACGGCGCGCCTGCTGGTCGCCGTCTCGGTGAGTCTGGCGCTGCTGGCGGGGCTCCTGGGGCTGTGGCTCTGGCGGTTTGCGCTGGTCGGCCTGCCGGCCATACCGTCCAAGGCCGCCCTGTGGTCGATGAACCGGCCGCCGGGGGTGCTGTTTCTGGACCGGTTTGGTCATCCGATCGGTCAGCGAGGCTTCAGGCATGGCGCCCCGGCATCGCTGAGCACCCTGCCCGCCTATGCGCCAAAGGCGTTTCTGGCGGCGGAGGATCGACGCTTCTACCACCATTTCGGCGTCGACCTTCAGGCCATAATTCGCGCGGTGAAGGCGGACCTCATGGCGCACCGGGTGGTGGAGGGCGCCTCGACCATCACCCAGCAGGTCGCGCGCGGGGTCTTTCTGACGCCCGACCAGACCCTTAGGCGCAAATTGCAGGAAGCCGTGCTGGCCACCCGCATCGAAGGGATCATGTCCAAGGACGAAATCCTGACCCTCTATCTCAACCGCACCTATTTTGGCGCGGGCGCCTATGGGATCGAGGCGGCGAGCCATGTCTATTTCGCCAAGTCCGCGACCCAGCTGACCCTGCCGGAGGCCGCCGTCCTGGCCGCCCTGCCCAAGGCGCCGACCCGTCTGGACCCCTCCACCGACCTGGCCGCCGCCATTGCGAGGTCGCGGCTGGTGCTGCACCGGATGCGGGCGCAAGGCTGGATCACCGCCAAGGCGGAGGCCGCCGCCCTGGCGGCCCCGCCGAAACTGGCGCAGGAGCCGGCCTTCGAAGGGGACTACGGCTATGTGCTCGATCTGGCCCAGGCCCAGGCAAGGCGTCTGGCGCCCGGCGCCGCGCCGGATCTGGTGGTGCGCCTGACTATCGACCCCGCTCTCCAGGCCGAGGCTGTCAGGGCCCTGAAGGCGGGCGTGGCCGAGGCGCAAAGCCGGGGGGCGACAGAAGGCGCCATTGTGGCCCTGGGCAAGGACGGCGACGTGCTGGCCCTGTCCGGCGGGCTGGACCACCGCGAAAGTCCGTTCAATCGCGCAACCCAGGCCAAACGCCAGCCTGGATCGTCCTTCAAGCCCTTTGTCTATGCCGCAGCGCTGGAGGCGGGTCTGGGTCCTGACGATGTGCGCACCGATGCGCCCGTGCGCTATGGCGACTACGCCCCAAGCAATTCCGACGGCGTCTATCGCGGCCCGGTCACCCTGACCGAGGCGCTGAGCCACTCGATCAACACCGTAGCCGTGCGCCTGACCCATGAGCTGGGACCGCAGCGCGTGGCCAATCTGGCAAGGCGCTTCGGAGTGGACGGCATGCCGGTGGAGCCCAGCCTGCCGATCGCGCTGGGCGCCTATGAGGTCTCGCTCATCGACATGACCGGAGCCTATCAGGTGATCCAGTCCGGCGGACTGATCCATCCGCCCTGGCTGATCTCCCAGATCAGCTCCGCGCGGGGCGACGTGCTGTGGCGCCGAAACCCGGAGCCGCCTCAGCGGGTCTATGATTCCGGTCGCGCCTCGATCCTGACCGCCATGATGCAGCAGGTGATCGAGGCGCCCGGCGGCACCGGACATCGCGCGCGGCTGGCCGACCGCCCGGCGGCGGGCAAGACCGGCACCAGCCAGAACAGTCGCGACGCCTGGTTCATCGGCTTTACGCCGGATCTGGTCTGCGGGGTCTGGATCGGCGACGATCACAACCACCCCATGCGCGCCATGGCGGGAGGCGAGACGCCCGCCCTGATCTGGCGCGACTTCATGACCGGGGCCCATCGCAATATCATGCCCCACGGCTTTGACAGCGCCACGGTCAGCGACCCGAGGGCGGCCTTCTATTCCGAACTCAGCGCCGATTTCGCCCGCGCCGCCTCGGGCGAGGACCCCGCGCTCAAGCTGCGCCCGTAAAGCCCAGCACGTCTTGCATGTCATAAAGACCCGGCGGCTTGCCCACGATCCAGAGCGCCGCCGCCACCGCGCCGCGCGCAAACAGGCCCCGGTCGCGCGCGGAATGGGACAGGGTGATCAGCTCATCTTCCGCCGCGAAGACCACGCTGTGCTCGCCCACAATGCCGCCGCCGCGCATGACGCTGAAGCCGATGGAGCCTTCGACGCGCGGCCCGGTCAGCCCGTCGCGGGCGCGAACCTCGACCTCGCTCAGGGCCTGTCCCCGACCGGTGGCCGCCGCCTGGCCCAGCATCAGGGCGGTTCCGGAAGGCGCGTCGACCTTGCGGCGGTGATGGGCCTCGAACACCTCTATATCATAGTCCGCCGCAGACAGCCGCTCGGCCGCCTGACGCACCAGACCCGTCAGAATATTGACCCCCAGAGAATAGTTGCCGGACAGGACGATCGGCACATGGCGCGCCGCCTCGCCCAGCGCCTCGAGATCGGACGCGGAAAAGCCGGTCGAACCGATCACCAGAGCTGGCCTGCCCGACGCCGCCGCCGCCCTGGCCAGGTCGACCGAGGCGTCGGCGCGGGTGAAGTCGATCACCACATCGCTCAGGGACAGGGCGTCGTCACGGCTGACCAGACCGGGCGCGTCCTGGCCCGGCCGGTCAAAGCGGGCATTGACCCGACTTCCCGCCGCCAGGGCCACGGCCTGACCCATGCGTCCCTGCGCGCCGGCTATGGCGATACGGATATTGAGGGCAGACATCTCAGCTCCCGCGAACAGTCTTAGCCTGATCTAGGCCAAGGCGAGGCCTGCGTCGACCATTCGTCAAAAGAACGGCCCAAGCGGATCCGGTTTCCGCCTTGAGGGCGCTAGAACTCTTCCCACTGATCAGCGATCTTGCTTTGCAGGGCTCGCGCGTCACCCCGAGGCGCGGCGGCGGACCGGCGCGGCGGCGGCGGCGCGGCCTGGGTCGGGCGAGGCCGGACCGGTGCTGCGAGGCGCGAGCGACCAGGCTCCTGACGCGCCGACGCCGCCCGGCCCAGATCAAAGCGTTCGACCAGTTCGGCCATGGCCTCGGCCTCACGCGACAGGCGGTGGCTGGCGGCGGTGGATTCTTCCACCATGGCGGCGTTCTGCTGGGTGACGGAGTCCATATCCGTCACGGCCAGATTGACCTGATTGAGCCCGGAGGCCTGTTCCTGCGCGCTGGCGGCGATGGTTCCGACCAGATCGGACACCTCGGCCACCTTCGAGACAATGGCGTGCAGGGCGCTACCCGTACGCCCAACCAGATCCACGCCCTCGGCCACATGAATGCTGGAGTCCGATATCAGGGCCTTGATCTCCTTGGCGGCGTCCGCCGAGCGCTGGGCCAGGGCCCGCACCTCGGACGCCACAACCGCAAAGCCGCGGCCCGCATCACCGGCGCGCGCCGCCTCAACCCCCGCATTCAGGGCCAGAAGATTGGTCTGAAAGGCGATTTCATCAATCACGCCAATGATCTGGCCGATCTGGCGCGACGACTGGTCGATGGCGCTCATGGCGCGCACCGCCTCGGTCACGACCTGACCGGACTTTTCCGCCTCAGACCGGGTGTCATTGACCAGGCGCGAGGCTCTGAGCGCGCCGTCCGCTGTGGCGCGCACCGTGACGGTGACCTCTTCGAGAGCGGCGGCCGTTTCGTTCAGGCTGGCGGCCTGGCGTTCTGTTCGGGCGGCGAGATCGTCAGCGGAGCGGGTAATGTCGCCCGCGCCAGAGCGCAGGTCGCTCGCCTTTTCGACGACCCCTGAGAGGGCGGCGGCCAGTCGCTCCATCGCCGCGTTGAAATCGGTGCGAAGGGCTTCAAATTCCGGGCTGAAGGGCTGGTTGATGCGCCAGGTCAGATCGCCCGCCGCCAGATGGCTGAGCCCGTCGGCCAGACCGCCCACCACTTCGGTCAGTTTTTCCTGACTGACATTGCGCTCTGCATCCAGAGCCTGCCGCGAGGCGTTTTCAGCCTTGATCGCATTTTCCGCCATGTCCTGGGCGCGGCGGGCGTCTGCGGTGGCGCGATCGGCTTCGGACAGGGAGGTCTTCACCTCGTCCAGCATCCGCACATTATTGGCCGCCGTCCACATCAGGGTTGCGGCTTCGGCGATCAGGATGACCGCATGGATCAGAACCCGGCCAAGGCCGGCCTCGCCATAGAAGACGAGACTGGGCAGAATGAAGCTGAGGGTCAGGTGGTGCACCGCCACCGTGGCCGCAGCGACCAGAATAACCGTCCAGTCGGCGAAAATGGCCAGAACGCCAAGCGCGGCGAAATAGGTCATGTGCATGTCGATCTGGAGCCCGTTGCCGCTGAAGGCCCCGACCAGCAGGGACACCTGAGCCATGAGCAGAACGCCCTGACCCATCCGGGCGGTCGAACTCTGTTCGGCTGACACGCTCAGCACGGCCATCAGCACCGTCGCGGCGACAGCTAAGGCCGCGCCCAGACCCGACGTGTGCAGCGTCGCCCAGGCCGCCACTGTGGCGAGCGCAATGCCTGCGCTGAATGCCGAGACGGCGCGGGCGCCAAGGCGTCGCTGGTGTTCGAGGCTGTCAAAAAAGAGGCTCATGTCAACTCGTCCTTGTGTCGCCGCAGGGACCGGCGATCGGATTCAGAAACAGGACGGCGCCGCCGGCCCGAAGCTTTTGGCGCGCAAGTTCGGTCGGTGCGCGAATGATGAGGATATAGGCCTGTCCGCCCGGTCGGATGAACTGGGCGTCACGCGACGCCGCTTCCAGCGCGCGAGACGCGCTCCACCAGGGCGGATACACCGCTGCGACATCGCGCGCGCCCGGTTGGGGGGCCAGGGCGGGGATCATGGCGAGCGTGGAAAGCAATATAAGTGCAAGTATTAGCAGTATCTGCGCCAAATTCTGCACAGAACGAGCGCCGGACATTTCCGGAAATCCCAATAGATCAGAGGCGTTCTTGCTCATCCGCCCATTTTGGGCAGCAGGCGTTAAGGTTGGATTACGTCGCCTGCGGTCAGATTGACGCAGATTCAGCCTTGCCTATGACGTCTGACCAGAAACGTTTCGCCTTGTCGAAGAAGCTGCCGTGACGCGGATGATGCTGGTGTTCGGCGTCCGCCCAGCTTTCCGCCAGTTCACGCATCAGTTCCTTTTGCCGCGTCGTGAGTTTGACCGGCGTTTCGACGCGCAAATGCACGTGAAGATCACCGCGTTCACGGCCGCGCAGAGACGGCAGCCCCTTGCCGCGCACCCTAACCACATCTCCGCCCTGGGCGCCTTCGGGCACCTTGATGCGCACCTTGCAGGCGTCGGCGTCGCCTTCGGTCAGCCCCTCCTGACACATGGCGGGCGCCTCGATCTCGCCGCCCAGCACGGCACGCCACATCTCCACAGGCACTTCGCAATGCAGGTCCAGACCGTCGCGGGTGAACAGATCGTGCGCGGCGACCGACAGGAAGATGTAGAGATCCCCGCGCGGCCCGTTGCGCGCGCCCGCATCGCCCTCGCCCGCCAGCCGGATGCGGGCGCCGTCGTCGACGCCCGCCGGAATGCGGACCGACAGGGTGCGCTCCTTGCGAACCTGCCCGGCGCCATGGCAGGCGCGGCAAGGATCGGTAATGATGCGACCCTGACCGCCGCAGCGGGGGCAGGCGCGCTCGATGGAGAAAAAGCCCTGGGTCGCCCGCACGCGGCCATGGCCGCCGCAGGTCTGGCAAGCTGTGGGCTGGGTTCCGGGTTTGGCGCCTGCGCCCTCGCAGACCTCGCAGGTCTGGGTGGAGGGCACCACAATCTGCACCTCGGCGCCGGTAAAGGCCTGTTCGAGGCTGATCGCCAGATCGTAACGCAGATCCTGGCCCCGTTGAGGGCCGCCCGAGCGGCGTCCGCCGCCGCCGAACATTTCGCCGAACACATCGCCAAAGACTTCGGAGAAGATGTCTCCGGCGTCCTGGAACCCGCCGCCGCCAAATCCGCCGCCGCCGCCGCCCGTGCCGACCCCGACATGGCCATAGCGGTCATAGGCGGCGCGCTTCTGGGCGTCCGACAGGATGGAATAGGCCTCGTTGCATTCCTTGAAACGGACCTCAGCCTCGGCGTCCCCCGGATTGCGGTCCGGATGGTGCTGCATGGCCGCCTTGCGGAAGGCGCTCTTCAGCTCCCCTTCCGAACAGGTGCGCGCCACGCCAAGGATTTCATAATAGCAACGTTGGGTCATCGAGTGGGTCAGCCGTGGTCTTCTCACCCTGCTCCAGCGAGGGAGGAAAGGGTCAGGGTTTGGGGGGTGCACCTGACCGGGGCCGGAGCGGTCGTCGCCGCTCTGGCCCCGGCCCCGGCTTCCGGGGGGAGCCGGGGGTGACTAGCCTCAGTGGCCCTTCTTGTCGTCTTCGACTTCTTCGAACTCGGCGTCGACAACGCCGTCGTCCTTGTGGCTCTCGTCATCGGCGCCGGCTCCTGCGCCCTGCTGGGCCGCATACATGGCCTCGCCCAGCTTCATCGAGGCTTCGGCGAGCGTGCGGGTCTTGGCTTCGATGGCGTCGGCGTCGTCGCCGTCCTTCACAGCCTTGAGGTCCGCCAGAGCGGTTTCGATCGCGGCCTTTTCAGGTGCGGCCACCTTGTCCCCATGCTCGGCCAGCGACTTTTCCGTCGAGTGGATCAGGGCGTCGGCATGGTTGCGGGCCTCGACCACGGCCTTGCGCTTCTTGTCGTCAGCGGCGTTGGCCTCGGCTTCGCGCACCATCTTTTCGATGTCGTCATCCGACAGGCCGCCATTGGCCTGGATACGGATGGACTGTTCCTTGTTGGTGGCCTTGTCCTTGGCCTGAACGTTCACAATGCCGTTGGCGTCGATGTCGAAGGTCACTTCCACCTGGGGAACGCCGCGCGGAGCGGGCGGCAGGCCCACCAGATCGAACTGGCCCAGCATCTTGTTGTCATGC
>CAIOJR010000050.1 GCA_903858685.1 uncultured Caulobacterales bacterium
AGGCTGGGCGTGATCAGATAGGGCGTAAGGGCGGCCGCGACGCCCGCATAGCCGCTCGCCAGAACATAGTCGCCCGGGCTGGCCTGACTGGCCGTTCCGCTGGCGTAGCTCAGGGACAGCCCTGCGCCGGATCCGCTGAGTGTGTTGCCCGACGCATTGACATGGGCCGAGGCGAGCGTGCCGGTCGTGGCGCCGCTCAGGCTGACATTCGAATCGTTCGGGAGAAGGTCGTTCAGGCGGAAGCCTATAGGCAGCGAGAAGTTGCTCGCCGTCAGGGCTGCGCTGGTCGTGCCGTCATATGGGCGGCTATAGGTTCCATTGAAGCTGAGACCGATTTGGCGCGGTGTAATCTGGCCGATGGCGGCGGAAAGGCTCGTCGTCGTCAGGGCGTAGTCGCCGGGCTGCTCATCCCCCTGGGAAAAGTCCAGCCCCAGGCCGGTCAGACTTACGATAAGACCTGAACCGACATGGATCGAGCTAAAGCTCGCCCTGGCGTAGTCCAGATCCGGCGCGAGTTTAACCCCACCCGGACCCGCGCTCAGGCTGATATTGGCAGGGGTGATATCCGCGTTGGCGTTCCCGGTATAGATTCTCGAGACCGGGCCGATCAGGGTCGGCGTGATCAGATAGGGCGTGATGATGGTCGGGACGTCCGCATAGCCGCTCGCCAGACTGTAGTCGCCCGGGATGGCCTGACTGGCGGTTCCGCTGGCGTAGCTCAGGGACAGCCCTGCGCCGGATCCGCTGAGAATGTTCGGAGCGAAACTGACGTGGGACCAGAGGATTGTGCCCGAAGTCGCTCCGCTCAAGCTGACATTCGCATCGCCCGGCAGAAGACCGGTCACGCCCGAGGCCGGGTTGAGCGTGAAATTGGCCGCCGTCAGGGACGCGTCAGTCGTGCCGTCATATGGTCGGCTATAGGTTCCATTGAAGCTCAGATCGACCTCGCGGGCCGTGATCTGGCCGATGGCGGCGGCGGGGCTGGTGGTGGTGAGCGCATAGTCGCCGGTTTGCGCGGCTCCGCCGGTCAGGCTGAGGCCAAGGCCGGTGAGGCTGACGGTCAGGCCGGAACCGGCATGGATCGAGCTGTAGCTCGCCGCAGCCCCGCTCAGATCTGGCGCAATCGTATCGCCCGCAAGCGCGGCGCTCAGGCTGATATTGCTGGGGCTGATCGTGGCGGCGTTGGTTGCGTCATAGGTCTTCGAGACCGATCCGGTCAGGCTGGGCGTGATCAGATAGGGCGTGATCTGGCCGTTGGCGGCGGCGAGGCTGGTGGTGGTGAGTGCATAGTCTCCGGCCTGCGCCGTCCCGCCGGTCAGGCTGAGGCCAAGGCCGGTGAGGCTGATCGTCAGGCCAGAACCGGCATGGACCGAGCTGTAGCTCGCCGCCGCCCCGCTCAGATCTGGCGCGAACCTATCGCCTGCAAGCGCGGCGCTCAGGCTGATATTGGCGGGGCTGAGCGTGGCGGAATTGGTTGCGTCATAGGTCTTTGAGACCGATCCGGTCAGGCTCGGGGTGATCAGATAGGGCGTAAGGGCGGCCGCGACGCCCGTATAGCTGGACGCCAGACGATAATCCCCCGAGGTCGCCTGGCTAGCCGTTCCGCTGGCATAACTGAGGGACAGCCCTGCGCCGGATCCGCTGAGTGTATTGCCCGACGCATTGACATGGGCCGAGGCGAGCGTGCCGGTCGTGGCGCCGCTCAGGCTGACATTCGAATCGTTCGCCAAAAGGTTGGTCAGCGTGAAATTGGCCGCCGTCAGGGACGCGTCGGTCGTGCCGTCATACGGTCGACTATAGGTTCCATTAAAGCTCAGATCGACCTCGCGGGCCGTGATCGTCAGCGTCCCAGGCGTGAAGGATATCTTGTAGCCCTCAGCGCTGGTGAAGATGGGCGAGGACTGTGTATAGGCGCCGGCATGAACAGCCGACGCCGTGGGCGCAATGGCGGCGGTCACGACAGCGGCCTGCGGATCCGCCGCAATGGCGCCCTGCTCGGTATAGACGCCGGACACCGTAAAGCCCGAAACCGCCTGAGACGCGCCGTTATAGACGTAGGTGGCGCTGTTGCCGCTCAGGGTCAGGCTCGGACTATAGCTGTGAACGAAGCGCAGTGTATTGGCGGCTTGAATGGCGGGTGAGTTGGATGTGGCCGCAATGCCCAGGGTCGTGTCGGGCGCCGCCGCGAACGTTCCCAGCGTGAAATTATAGGCGTCGCCCCACTGGTTCAGCCCGGTCAGGCCGGTGTATTTGTCCCCGGTCGGGGCGGCTGTGGGCGCGCCTGTGACCTGGCTGTAGACAAGGCCCCGGCCATTCGGTGTGGTGATGGAGCCGCCGCTGTTCACGAAGGCGCCATTGGCGGCGAGAATGATGGCGTCGCCGTTAGCGCTGGAGGTCACGCCGGACGACAGGGTGAGCCCGCCACCGGCATTGGCGATGGTCACGAGGCCGGCCGCCGTGACCCCGCCGACAAGGTTCAGGACCGAGGTCGAACTCGCTGCAATTTTCACCGCGCCGCCGGATGAGGTCACGCCTGAGGCAAGGCCAATCAGACCTTGCGCGGCTGTGATTGTGACGCCGCCAGCGCCGCTGATCCCCGATGTGGCGGATGAACCCATGACACCCGATGTGGATGAATCCGTCACCGTCACCGCGCCGCCGGTGGAGGTGACGCCCGCCGCCAGATTGAGCAGGCCGGACGCGGACAGGAGGACGCCGCCCGTCGTGCTGATCGCGCTATTGATGCCGAGCGTTGAAGAGGCGGCCATGTCAGAAATCGACACGACGCCGCCGGTGGAGCTGATATTGGCCCCCGTGGTCAGCGAACCGCCTGAATCGGCGATGGTCACGCCGGTCGCCCCGCTGATCGGGTTGGCGATATTGAGTAGCGAGGTGGAGCTGTCCGTCACCGTCACCGCGCCGCCGGTGGAGGTGACGCCTGCCGCCAGATTGAGCAGGCCGGACGCGGACAGGAGGACGCCGCCCGTCGTGCTGATCGCGCTATTGATGCTGAGCGTTGACGAGGCGGCGAGGTCAGAAATCGACACGATGCCGCCTGTGGAGCTGATATTGGCCCCCGTGGTCAGCGAACCGTTATGATTGATGATGGTGACGCCGGTCGCCCCGCTGATCGGGTTGGCGATATTGAGCAAGGCCGAATACTCATTGATCACGACAGGGCCAGCCGTGGATCTGATATCACCCCCAATCGTCAGCGCACCCGCCGTGTCGGTGATCGTGACGCCGTTCACACCGCTGAAAGGTGCGGCAATGTTGAGCAGCCAGGTCGAGCTGTCCAAAATGGTCGCCATGCCGCCGAGCGACGTCACGCCCGCCGCGACATTGAGGACGCCGGCCGCTGTGAGATAGACGTCGCCCTGCGCGCTGATCGGACTATTGATATTGGTGGTCGACGAGGATGAGCTGTCCCAGACCGCAACGCGGCCGCCTGATGAGCTGAGATTGGCCCCGATATTAATCGACCCGCCCGAAGCTGTTATGCTGACGGCGTTCGCCCCGCTGATCGGGTAGGCGATATTGAGCAGCGAGGTCGAGCTGTCCGTGATGGTCACCTCGCCGTAAGTGGAGGTTATGCCCGCCGCCATATTGAACGGACCAGCGGCAGACAGGGTGAAATTGCCGATCGTGCTGATTGCGCTATTGATGCTGAGCGTCGACGAGGTGGAACTGTCGGAGATCACGACATCGCCGGTGGCGGATTTGATGTTTGCATTGATCCTGAGCGCCGAGGCCGACTGGCTTAGGGTGACGCCCGCGGCGCCACTGATCGCGGAAGCGACGGTCACGTCCGCCGTCGCGCCGGAGATCAAGATATTGCCGGTGGTGGTGATCGGCGCGTCTATGGTGAAGCCGCTGGCCGCCGTGTCGTTGATCACCAGGTTCGAGGCGCCAAGAAAACTGAGAACCGTGGTGGCGTAGGCGCCCACGCCGGTCGTGCTGTAGGCCGCGCCGAACGTATTAAGCATGTCGCTGGTGGCGGACGCCGTGGTCGAGCTTAGCGCCGCCCAGCTTGGATTCCTGGCGCTGATTGCGCTGGCGCCGGCGATGATGTTCATCCCGGAAACGAGGTTTGCTGCGGTCGCGCCCGTCGTCAGGACGGCGTCGGCATAGGCCAGGCTGTAAACCCCGCCTGCGGCCCCCTCCAGACCCAGAGCGCCGAAATGGGCCGTGGGCGCAGAGGTGATCCCGCTGAGCTGGTTGTTCAGAAAGGCGCCATTATTGATGATGGCGGCCCAGTTGCCTGAGCCGACCTGTGCGACGCCGTTGGCGCCGGGCAAAGCACTCAACAGGGACGAACCCTGTGTCCCATTTGACGCGGTATAATAAAGATAGATCTGGTTGGCGGCTGTGACGGTGGTCGTGCCCGTCACCCCGGTCTGGAGAGCAGTCAGATAGGGCCCGAGCGTCACGCCTGACGTATTGCTGAAGGTGGAGAAGCCATATGTGGCGTTCAGAGCCGTCGCCCCGCCATTATTCAGGCTGTTGGCGGCGGTTCCGATCGAAAGCGGCAGCAGGACGGAGGTGGGAAGTGTGACCGCGCTGTTCGAGCCGACCCCGACGGACGGCATGTTTGCGGCGTTGCTCGCATAATAAAGAGTACCGAAGTTCGCCAGCGGGGTTCCGGAAATATAGCCGAACATCTCGCCTGTAGATATGCTTGCAACACTTCCCGATGCGCCCGTTTCGCTGCTATAGGCGATATTTATATGGTCACCTCCGCCCTGAACATATCCGACAAGCCCACCGACATCGAAATTTAATGAATTATACTTGATTACGCCGTTGGAATAAACATCCGTTATGTTCGGGCCGGCGTAGTCATAACCAATCAGGCCGCCCGATTGATAGCCGCCCGCCGTCACTGAAGCTGAGGAAAAGGCCGTGGAAAGGACGGACGAAGTCCCGGTGATTTCACCAATCAGCCCGCCTACGGATTGATACGTGGCAGCGCCATTCACCAGGCCGGTCGTATAGACGTTGCTGACGGCCCCGCCGGTCTGATAGCCAATCAGCCCGCCAAGATTGGCGCCGCCGCTCAACCCGGTCACGGTCGCGTTCGATGATGACCATTGCAGGTTGCCGCCTGTCATCAAGCCCACAACACCGCCCACATTTGACGGGCCAGACACCGCGCCGGACGTGCTGATATTGGTGAGCGACCCGGCGGACAGCATGCCGACACCGTTGCTGATATTGGAGACGCCCGGGAAGGCGGATGTGTTCGCCGTGCCGGAAGCGGTGTCGTTAGTCAGGCTCGCCGACGAGGCCGACATGGACCCGACCAGGCCGCCAACATTGATGGAGCCGTCAATATTGCCCGTATAGGCGCTGCCGCTGACAGCGCCGCCGGTCATGACGCCCACCAGTCCGCCGACATTGGTCAGGCCGGCAATGGGCGTCGTGCTGTTGATCGCGGTCGACTCGGTGATCCCGGTGATCGTTCCGCCGGTCATGACGCCGGCAATGCCGCCCACATTGGAAATGGTTGTGGAGGTCGTGCCGGCTGTAAACGTCATGGCGCCACCCTGGGTGAAACCACTGATCGTGACAGAGCCCGAACCGGTCGGGGTCAGCGACCCGACCACGCCGCCGATATTGAGCAGGGTGAAGCTGGCGGCGGTCGCGCCGTTCAGGGTGATATTCGGGATAGCCGTCCCGCCGCCCGTAATGCTGACACTGGCGGCCAAAGGGCCGGAAATGGCGCCGGCCAACCCGCCAATATTGGAGGCGCTGGCGGTTGACAGGTTCGTCTGGGCGGAAAAGGCGACGCTGGCCGACACCTTGCTTGAGGCTATGGTGACCGCAGCGGGAACCCCGATATAACCGACGCCATTGACCATAGTGGTCGCCGCGCTGCCGATGGACCCCACCAGTCCGCCTATGTTCGAAGCGCCTGTATAGGCCCCGATGACGGTTCCGCTCACAGTATCACCGGTCAGGGTTCCGCCATACATCAGGCCGACCAGACCACCGACATTGGTGGAGCCTTCGATGGTGCCGGCGGCAAGATTGACGTTTGAGATGACGCCGCCCGTCATCACGCCTGCAATCCCGCCGATATTGGCGACGCCGCTGGTTGGCGTAGAGTCGTTCAATAATACAGTCTCGTAAATATTGTTGATTGTGCCGCCCGTCATGACGTCGACGAGACCGCCCAGATTCGTCGTGCTCGATATTGAATTCGGGCGAAACGCAGTAAGGTAAATGTCTTCAATGTAAGCGCCGGACACCACGTTCCGGAAAAGTGAGTAAGCAGTGCTCGAAGTGCTCCAGGCCAGTCGATTTCCCAGAGCCGTAAATACTCCGGAAAAATTTCCTGAATAAGGCGCATTTATTAGATTTGCCGCGCCTGTATAGGCAAATCGACCGCTCGGATTCGCGGAGGCGGCGGGAAGAAATGAAGCGATATCTGGAATGTCCAGATAGGACTGCTGGTTGAGCGTCAGTGTATGCGAAGCGGCTGGCGCGAAGTCCAGACTGAACAAGGCCAAAGTCCCGCTCATTCCTGACGGGGTGAGGCCGAAGCTGATCCCCTGCAGGGGGTCAACCGTCGCGGACTGGAAATAGGAAGCCGGTTGGTAGGCGTTCGCATTGACGATGATCGACGGCGCCGATGTGGTGGCGCCTGCGGGCGATTTGTACTTAACCGGGTTTAAGATGGTCACGGACCCGGCCGCTTCCAGCCAAAGGGGAATGGCGCTGGTGGCGGCGGCCGACCCGACATTGATCGCCGCGCCAATGCTGAGATTGCCCACGCCCGACGTGTTCCACACCGGGGCGGCGACCGTGCCGATGTTTCCCGCATAGAGCACGAGGCCGCCGCTGCCGCCGCTGGTGGTTGTCCAGCCCGTATTGATCGTGCCCGTGTTGTTGATCGTCAGGTTGCGATAGGCGCTGAGCGTGAGGGTGTTCAGGCTCGACCAGGCCAGAGGCGCGGCCAGCGTGATGTCCCCATTGCCGCTGGTGTTTTGCGTCCCGATCGTGCTGGACACGCCGTTTGCCGTGACGCTGCTGGACGTGGTCTGGATCGTCACATTACTGCCAGCGTTGAGGGCGCTGTTGATGGTCGCGGCGTCCGCCGTATTGATCGTCAGGTCGGTCGGGTCGATCAGCCAGACGCCGCTGGCGCCCTTTGCGGCCCTGGCGGAGATTGTGGAGTCGGTGAAATCCACCGTTGCGCCGGACGTTTCGATCAGCCCGCCGTCGCCGCCATTGGCGCCCCCTTCGGCCCGCGCGGTTCCCTTGAAGCTCAGCGCATTGTCGGCGATCACGGCGACATGGCCGCCCGCACCATAGCCGGACGCATCCAGCACCGCGTCTGACGCCACCGCGATCCCGCCGCCGGTAATGGTGATCTGGCCGCCGTCGCCATTGGCCTCAAGGGCCTGAATATCGCCGCCCGAGACCTGAACCGCGCCGCCCTGCCCCGCCGTCAGCCAGACGTGACCGGCCTCGACCGACACGCCCGTCGCCTTGATCAGGCTGCGCGTATTGCCCGCCAGAGCATAGATATTGCCGCCATTGGCGCGCAACTCGACCAGGGCGGCGTCCAGCACGCCCTGATTGGTCGCAGAGGTGTCCGCACCGCCGACGCGCACCGCAAACAGGCCGTCGGAATCGGCCAGATCCTTCAGCAGAACCTCAGTCCCCGCCAGAAGGCCGACCGAGCCCCTTGCCGCCGTGATCTGACCGCTGTTGCGCACATTGCGCGCGATCAGGGCGACATTGCCGCCCAGCACGCCGATCTTGCCCAGATTGACCACATCGCCTGTGCCCAGACCGGACAGGACCAGCGGCCCGCCCGCCATGAAGGCGGAGTCGCTGATGTCGAGCGCAGAGGCCACAAAGCTTCCGCCCGCATTGACTAAGCCGGACTTGCCGACAATGACCCCCGCCGGATTGATCACAAAGACCGAGCCGGTCGCCGACAACTGGCCTTCAATCTCGGAGACGGCGCCGCCGGTGACCCGGTTCAGGGTCGAGCCGCCGCCATTGTCGAACGACACCGACGCGTTCTGACCGATGGAAAAGCTGTCCCAGTTGATGACCGCGCGGCTGGACGCCTGTTTGACACTGAGCGTCGCGGCCGCCGAATTACCCGTTATTGTCGCATTGCCGGCAGACACAGCGCCGCCCGACGGCACAACGCCGGAAGCGGGGGCGGCGTATGCCTCCGCCTCCTGTCCCACCGTCAGGAAGCACAGGGCCGAAGTGGTCAAAAGCCAAGCGCGGACACGCATTAAGAGCAAATCCTCAATCGAATCGCGTCATTAAGGTGCTTAGATACAACCTCTATCAAGTTAACAAGTTAAAAACGCACCTATATCGTGATATTCCGGCTGGACTGTTGCGACCACGCGTCACAGGGCGTCAGCGCCACAAGGTGCTGCGGCAGTGTCTGAAGAGGAGGATGTCTGGGACTCGCGCCGAGGTGCGCCAGCGCCGGTCAAAATGCCGGCGAGCACTTTTAAGCTGTATTATTCGCAAATGGATCTACTGATTAATTCATCGCCGAAAGCGCATAATAGAGGGCCCGCGCCCCGCCCGTCAGAACCGGCGCGACAGGCCCAGATACACCTGGGCGCCCGGCGTTTGGCGATTGAGACCGGCATTGAGTCCGCCGTCCAGCTGCAGGTCGTTGGACATGAGCCAGGCCAGCCCCAGATCAAAACTGAGCTGGGTGGTCGTTCCGGCAGGATCGAAATCATAGTTCGCCCACACCTCCCCGCTCAGGGTGAGATTGAACGGCAGGCTGTAGCCAAGATTCAGAGCATGCGACATGTTGGGGTGCAGCCCGTCGCCGGATGTATTTTTGAAAGCATCGACCTCGCCCGTATAGTTCAGCGACCAGGGGCCGGGCAGCTTGATGGCGACCGGTGCAATCAGACCCGCCCCCCCCGCGCCATCGCCGACGCCGCTGCGCGCCGTCGGCGCCCTGACATAGGGGATCAGGGCGACCTCG
>CAIOJR010000051.1 GCA_903858685.1 uncultured Caulobacterales bacterium
GAGGAACCCCCGCCGCATCGGGATGTAGGTGATGTCAGCGCACCAGACCTGGTTGGCGCGGTCGATGGTCAGCCCCCGCAGCAGATACTTGTACGCCCGGTGTTCCGGGTGCGGGATGGTCGTGCGCGGCTTCTGGTAGATCGGCGCCAGGCCCATCTTCGCCATCAGCCGCCGGACCCGCTTGCGGCCCACCACATAGCCCTGACGCCGCAGGCATCTGGCCATCTGGCGAGCACCGTGACCTAAGGCGTGTCCAGGAACTGGTGATCCAGCAGCCGCATCAGCTCCAGGTTCAGCGGGGGCTCCCCCGCTGGCTGGTAGTAGAACGCCGACCGGCTGATCGAGACCAGCGCGCACTGGCGCTGGATCGAGAGCCGGGGGTGGCCTGGATCTATCATCTGCCGCCTCCGGTCCAGGCTCAGCGACCGAAGGCTTTGGCTAAAAAATCCCGTTCCACCACCAGCTGGCCGATCTTGGCGTGGAGCTTCTCCATCTCGCCAGCGCTCGCGCCGTCCGCAGCTTCGGCCTTGCCGGAAAATACCCCGGCCAGCCCCTCGATCGCCTGCTTGCGCCAGGCGGCGATCATCGTCTGATGGACGCCGTGCTTCGCCGCCAGTTGCGACAGGGTCAGCTCCCCCTTCAGCGCCTCCAGCGCCACCTTCGCCTTAAAATCAGCCGAGTAGCGCTTGCGTTTGCCAGTGATCAGATCCGTCCTTCATCCAGGGCGAACCGACCTTAAACCCCTGTCCGGCTTTCGGGGACCACCTCACCTCGCCGGGATCACGTCCAGCCGCTCAGCCCGGTCCTCGCCGATCACGTGCAAGGCGCCGGCGCAGCACGGGCAGGCCTTGTTCTCGATATCGAGGATCGTCTCGATCCGTGGCAGATGGTCCGGGAGCTTGCCACGGTTGGCGCGCCTGTGGATCACAGCCTCCGTACGGCGCTTGGGTTCTTCGGCTTCAGCCGAGGCGGCGTCTGCCGCCTCGGTCTGCTGGACGTCTTCCAGCCCCAGCTCCAGCTGGTCGATGGGCAGGGTCTCCGCCCGGCGGCCGAAGCGATGACGCTGCATCTCCTTGATGATCTGCCGCAGCCGCTCAGCCTCAGTGGCGTGTGCGGCGCGCTCGGCCAGGATCATCGCCTGAAGCGCGTCTACATCGGTTGGCAGGGCGTGGGTCAGTCCCGTCATGACCGGGATTACAGCATATCCAGAGCGTCTTGAGGCGCCCCTATCTGGCCCCTGAGTCAGAAGGTCGCAGGCGAAGATCTACCCGACCGAGACCGGCGTTCGGGTCTTGCGCGCGGCCTGGACGCGACGCCAGTCCAGCCCCTCCAGGAGCGCGCCCAGCTGGGCTGCGGTCAGGCGCATCACCCCGTCCTGGACCTTGGGCCAGCGGAACTGGCCCTCCTCCAGGCGCTTGGCGTAAAGGCAAAGCCCCGTCCCATCCCAGAAGATCAGCTTGACCCGGTCCGCGCGCTTGGCCCGGAACACGAACACGGCGCCGGAGAATGGATCGGCGCGCATCTGGTCCTTCACCAGACTGGCC
>CAIOJR010000052.1 GCA_903858685.1 uncultured Caulobacterales bacterium
CGCCGCCCAGGCTGCTGACGCGGCCAAGCGATTGGCCAGCGGTCAGGACCCCAATTTCATCGCCAAGTCGCTGGGGGTCGCTCCGCCTCTGGTTCTGGCGGATGCGCCCAAAAGCCGGATCGTCGATCCCAAGGTGGCGGACACAGCCTTCAGCCTCAATGCAGGCCAAAGCTCAGGCGCCATCCAGGGCGCGTTGGGCTGGGCGGTCGTGAAGGTCACGAACATCACGCCGGGCCACGCCGTCACCCTAAATGACGTCCGCGCCAGGATAGAGGACGAATCGAAAAAGGCCGCCGCCGCCGACAAGGCCTATGACCTGTCCAAAAAATATGACGAAGCCCATTCCGGCGGCGCCAATCTTGTGGACGCCGCCAAGAAGGTCGGCGCCCCGATGATCCAGCTTCCGCCGATCACCAAGGACGGACGCACGCCGCAGGGCCAACCTCTGCAACTGCCGCCGAAGCTGCTTCAGCAGGCCTTCCTGCTGACCAAGGGCGGCGAAACCGAAGGCGTGGAAGAAGCCGCACCCGGGGAATACTACGCCATCCGCGTGGAGCAGGTGAACCCTTCGGCCCCCTTCACGCTGGACGAGGTTCGCGGCCCCGTGACCCAGCGGATCATGCAACAGGATGTGATCAAGCGCGTTCAGGCCAAGGCCAATGAACTCGCCGAAAAGATCCGCAAGGGCGGCGCGCTCGACGCCGTGGCCGCGTCCGCAGGCGCCAAGGTCGAGACGATCCCGGCGCTGGCGCGCGCCGACCGTCAGGCGGTTCAAGCGCTCGGTCAGGAGTTTGTCGGCGCGATCTTTGCGGCCAAGAAGGGCGATGTGACGACGGGCCCGACCCGAACCGGTCTGGCCGTCATCCACATCGACAACATCGCCCCAGGCGCAACTGACGTCGTATCGCGCCTGACCGTCGCCCAGAAGGCGGCCATCGGCGCCAGCCTCAATCAGGACGTGGCGGCGGCCACCCGTCTGGCCGCCCGCAGCCAGATCAAGCCGAAGGTGGACCTGAAGCGCGCGCGGCAGGCCGTGGGCGGCGATCCCTCGACCGTGGGCGGCTCCACGCTCGATCCGGCCAAGTCCGCCCCGTCCAGCGCGGCGAAATCGGCCAAACCCGCCGCATGAGCCAGATTTATCTGCCTGACGCCGGAGCCTTCGCCAGCGCCTATGAACGGGGCGAAGCGCAGGTGGTGCGCACGCGACTGATCGACGACCTGGAAACGCCGGTGTCGGCCTATCTCAAGGTGGGTCACGGAAAGCCATTCGCCTTCCTGTACGAGTCGGTCGAGGGCGGCGCCTGGCGCGGTCGGTACTCGATCATCACCCTGGAGCCGGATCTCGTCTGGCGCGCGCGG
This sequence comes from uncultured Caulobacterales bacterium, assembly GCA_903858685.1. Classification (GTDB taxonomy): domain Bacteria; phylum Pseudomonadota; class Alphaproteobacteria; order Caulobacterales; family Caulobacteraceae; genus CAIMFV01. The sequence continues at coordinate 1,360 of CAIOJR010000052.1, forward strand.
GGGCAGTCGGCCGAAATCGCGCGCGGCGCCGACGTCGCGGCGGGTCGCTACCAGGCCGAAGCGCTGCCGACACTCGATTCGCTGCGTCAACTGGTGGATGCGTCCCGCATCAGCCTGCCCGACGACCTGCCCCCCATGGCCGCCGGCCTGTTCGGTGTTCTGGGCTATGACATGATCCGACTGGTGGAGCCCCTGGGCGACGCCAATCCAGACCCCATCGGCCTGCCGGATGCGGTGATGACGCGACCGTCCCTGGTCGCCGTGTTCGACGCCATCGCGCAGGAAATCGTGATCTGCACGCCCGTGCGTCCGATACCGGGCGTGAGCGCCAATGAGGCCTATGCCGCCGCGCGCCAGCGTATCGACGCCTTCCGCGGCGCCCTGCGCACGCCCCTGCCCCCGCGCGCGCAGACCGAGGTCACGATTGCAGAGCCCCTCAGCTCCAAGGTCACGCGCGCCGATTACGGCGCCATGGTGGACAAGGCCAAAGACTATATCGCCGCGGGCGACATCTTCCAGGTCGTGCCCAGTCATCGCTTCTCGGCGCCCTTTCCTGGCGATCCGCTCAGCTTCTACCGGTCCCTGCGCCGCACCAACCCCTCGCCCTTCCTCTATTATCTGAACTTCGGCGACTTTCAGCTTGCTGGTTCAAGTCCGGAGATTCTGGTCCGGCTGCGCGACGGCAAGGTCGCCATTCGGCCGATCGCCGGCACGCGCCGCAGGGGGAAGACGCCCGAGGAGGATCTGGCGCTCGAAGCCGAACTGCTGGCCGACCCCAAGGAGCGGGCCGAACATCTGATGCTGCTCGATCTGGGGCGCAATGATGTGGGCCGCGCGGTCATGCCGCCCCAGGGCGCCAACCAGCCCTTCACCCGGCCGCGCGTGCGCGTGACCGAAAGCTTCGTGATCGAGCGCTATAGCCACGTCATGCATATCGTTTCGAACGTGGAGGGTGATGCGCCCGACCATCTGGACCCGATTGACGTGATCCTGACCGCCCTGCCCGCCGGAACCCTGTCGGGCGCGCCAAAGGTGCGGGCCATGCAGATCATCGATGAACTGGAGAGCGTCAAGCGCGGCGTCGGCTATGGCGGCGCAGCCGGATACATCTCGGCCAATGGCTCGGTCGACACCTGCATCGTTCTGCGCACGGCCCTGTTCAAGGACGGGACCATGTACGTCCAGGCTGGCGGCGGCGTCGTGGCCGACAGCGATCCGGACGCCGAATATGACGAGACCCTGCACAAGTCGAACGCCCTGCGGCGCGCGGCCGAAGAAGCGTGGCGCTTCAGCTGATATCCTAGCGCCGGGCCAGCAAGGGCGCAGCGGGCGTCCGGGACGCGGGCAGATGCACCAAGCCCCAGGCTGTCGTGACAGCTGGCGCCGCGCCTCGGTCAATCCCGGGCACGCCCAGAATGATGGCCGCCGCAGACGCCAGCCCCGCACCGGCCGCAAAAGCGGCGGCGAGCAGCAGATGACCAAGCCCTACCGCCGGTTTCGCCGGAACAACCAGACTGGCCCGGGCCTTGGCGAACGCCTCGCGGTTGGTGCTGTCGAAGGGACTCATCTTGTCTGAGTCAGCGCCAAGCCGGGATTTAATGCAACCTTGCGATTTGCCTCAGCGCGCAAAGATCCGGCCAAACTCGTTGCCTGATCGGGGTTTTGCCCCTAACACCACGCTCAAGGCGCACCGCCGGTCGGGGCGATCCAAGGATAGACGGCCATGATCCTGGTGATCGATAATTATGACAGCTTCACCTACAACCTCGTCCACTATCTGGCCGAGCTTGGCGCGGAGTTGCTGGTCAGGCGCAATGATTCGCTCAGCGTCGACGAAGCCCTGGCCCTGAAGCCCGCCGCTGTCCTCCTGTCCCCCGGCCCCTGCACGCCGAACGAGGCCGGCATATGCCTTGATCTGATCTGCGCCGCACCGCTCGACCTGCCTATTCTGGGCGTCTGCCTCGGCCATCAGTCGATCGGACAGGCTTTTGGCGGCACGGTGGTGCGCGCCAAGGCGTTGATGCACGGCAAGACCAGCCCGATCCGGCACAGGAATACAGGCCTGTTCCGCGACATGCCCAATCCCTTCACGGCGGCGCGCTATCACAGCCTGTCCGTCCGCGCCGAAGACCTGCCTGACGTGCTCGAGGCGACCGCCTGGACCGCAGACGGCGAGATCATGGGGCTGGCCCACAAGACGCGCCCGATCCACGGCGTACAGTTTCATCCGGAAAGCTACGCCACAGAAGGCGGCCATGTGCTTCTGTCCAACTTCCTGACCCTGGCGGGCCTGCCCGTCCAGTCGCGCGACGCCGCCTGAGGCGATCGGCGCAGCGAGGCCAGCCGTGTCAAACGCTTTCAAACCCATACTGGCGAGGCTCGCCAACGCTGAAATCCTCAGCGAGGCGGAGACCAAGGCCTTCTTCGCCGCCTGTCTGCGCGGCGAACCGACGCCGGCCCAGATCTCCTCGGCTGTCACGGCGTTGCGCGTGCGCGGCGAGACGGTGGGCGAGATCACCGCCTGCGCCGAGGCCATGCGCGAGGCGGCGACGCCGCTGGCGCATGAGTTTGACGTCGTGGACACCTGCGGCACGGGCGGCGACGGCGCTCACACCTTCAACATATCCACAGCGGCGGCGCTGGTGGCCGCCGGCGGCGGTGTGAAGGTGGCCAAGCATGGCGGTCGCGCCGTATCGTCCCTGTCTGGTTCGCCTGACGTGTTCGCAGCGCTCGGCGTCAATATCAACGCCACGGCGCAAAGTCAGAGACGGGCTCTGGAGACGGCCAATATATGCGTCCTGTTCGCGCCCAACCACCACAGGGCCATGCGCCATGTGGCGCCGGTACGGAGCGAGCTTGGCTTTCGCACCCTGTTCAACCTGCTGGGCCCGCTGTCCAATCCAGCTGGCGCCAGACGCCAACTTCTGGGCGTCTATGACCCGCGGCTGACGGCGCCTCTGGCCGAGGTTCTGGGCAGGCTTGGCGCCGAACATGCCTGGGTCGTGCACGGGGACGGGCTGGACGAGCTTTCCACCACTGGCGACAGTCTGGTGGCGGAATGGAAACATGGCGCCCTGCGCACCTTCATTCTGCGTCCTGAAGATCTCGGCCTGGCCCGCACCACGATTGACACCTTGAAGGGCGGCGATCCGACCTGCAACGCCGCCGCCATCACCGCGCTTCTGGACGGCGCACCCGGCCCCTATCGCGACATTGTCCTGTTCAACGCCGCCGCCGTATTTGTCATTGCCGGCAAGGCGGACGATCTCGTCCAGGGTGTGGCGCTGGCGCGGCAGTCCATTGACGAGGGCCACGCAAAGCAGGCGCTCGCCGCACTGGTGACCGCTTCCGGAGAGCCCGCTTGACCGACGTCCTCGCCCGCATCGCCGCCTATAAGCGTGACGAAGTCGCTACCCGTAAAGCAGCGATCACGGAGGCAGAACTGGCAAAACGTATCGCGGCGGCATCTGCGCCGCGCGGCTTCGCTCGCGCGCTGACCGCCCGCACCGGCGGTGTGGCCCTGATTGCTGAAATCAAGAAGGCAAGCCCGTCCAAGGGTTTGATCCGCGCCGATTTCGATCCGCCCGCCCTTGCCCGCGCCTATGACGAGGGCGGGGCTGCCTGTCTCAGCATCCTCACTGACGCGCCCAGTTTTCAAGGCTCGGACGCCTATTTCCAGGCGGCGCGCACCGCCGTCGCCCTGCCCTGCATCCGCAAGGAGTTTCTGGTCGACGCCTGGCAGGTTGGCGAATCACGCGCGCTGGGGGCCGACGCGATATTGGTGATTCTCGCCATGATTGACGACCCGCTGGCGGCGCAACTGATGTCGGAAGCCGCGCGTTTGGGGATGGATGCGCTGGTCGAAGTCCATGACGAATCGGAAATGGCGCGCGCGTCAGCCCTTGGCGCCACCCTGGTGGGCGTCAATAACCGGGACCTGCGCACCTTCACGGTGGATCTGGCAAATACGGAACGTCTTGCCCCATTAGCCCCCCAGGACGCGATTCTCGTGGCCGAAAGCGGCATATTCACGCACGACGACACCCAGCGCCTCGCGCGTTGCGGCGCCAAGGCCATGCTGGTCGGCGAGAGCCTGATGCGACAATCCGACGTCGCCGCCGCCACCCGCGCCCTCATTGGCTGACAGGCGAATAATTCGCGCTTGGGGCATGGTAATTGACTTTTAACCCGGAACATCTACAGAACGTGCATGATTTGTTCCCGGGTTTTTCCGGGGGCGGGGGCGGAGCACACAGCCACCATGCTGACGCGCAAGCAGCACGAACTTCTCATGTTCATTCATGAGCGGATCAAGGAAACCGGCGTTTCCCCGTCTTTTGACGAGATGAAGGAAGCGTTGGATCTCGCCTCCAAGTCGGGCATTCACCGCCTCATTACCGCGCTCGAGGAGCGTGGCTTTTTACGCCGCCTCGCACATCGCGCGCGGGCGCTGGAAGTTGTCAGGTTGCCGGAACAGGCGACCTCCGCCGCGCCCCCCGGCGGTCGCAAGTCATTCCATCCCCGCATAATCGAAGGTGCAATTCCCGCAGCCCCGATCGCAGCCAATGAGGTCCGAGAACTGTCTGTACTCGGCAAGATCGCGGCCGGCACCCCAATCGAAGCGATCCAGTATGAGCGGGACCGACTGCACGTGCCAGAATCCATGTTGGGATCAGGTGAGCACTTCGTTCTGGAGGTGCAGGGCGATTCCATGATCGAGGCTGGCATCTTCGATGGCGACTTCGTGGTGATCAAACGCACCGACAACGCCAATAATGGCGACATCGTCGTCGCGCTGGTCATGGGCGAGGAAGCCACCCTCAAGCGGCTGCGGCGTAAGGGCGGCGCCATTGCACTCGAACCCGCCAACAAGACCTACGAAACGCGCATCTACGGCCCCGACCAGGTCGAGGTGCAGGGCAAGCTGGTCGGCCTCATCCGCCGCTATCACTAGGGCCGGTGCGGCTCGGCGCCGGCACGTCGCCGCCTGACCTTGCGCCAAATCGGGCGGGCGTGCTCCAGGGCCGCGCGCCCCTTTGCGTCGATGACCATTCCAGCCGCCACCCTTCATGGGTCTTCACCACTTCCGCCGCGCCAAATTGCTGAAAGGTCGCCGGTCTGAGGATCAAGGGACGCGTGCAGTCCGCTGGTGCATTCACCGGCGCCGTCAGCAACAGGATGTCGCTGGCGCACAACATCTTCAACGTCGCCGCTGACGGCTTGCGCCTTGTAAACCAGTTGGCTATCCGAGGCGCGGCATGGCTTTGGTCAATGCAGTAGTCGCGCCGACAATCGAATCGGCCGTCGGGCTCGTCCTCGCCGGGCGGGGGCGGCAGGATCAATCCTCGATGCTGGGCAAAGCTTTCAAGAGCGAAGCGGCGCCGATCCGGGCGCATGGCCTGAACGGTGCGGCGCTCGACAATGGCCGCGTTCGCGCCATCCGGGCCAAGCCAGGCCAGCGGATCGGGCGGCCTTGGCCAGCCCAGCACGGCCAGCCCCGCCACGGCGCCCACCCACCTGAAACGCCCATGCCACAAGATGGCGAAGATCAACCCGCAGAAGCTGACCAACAGGGCTGGAAACGGCGCACTGGCGTTGGTCAGACCTGCGCCGGGCAGGTTCGCAAACAGATGGCCGACCGCCAAAATGCCCGCGGAACCCAGGCCCGCCACCCACAGGGCCGGCGCGATCAACAGGTGATGCAGGCTGCACGCCTCCCCCATGGCCGCAATCGCCACGGCGGGCATGACCACCGCGCTGGCCAGAAGATCGGCCAACAGATTGGCGGGCGCGCCATAGATGGCGGTGCGATTAAAATGCTGCATCGAAAATGGCGCGGTCGCCAAACCCGCTACGGTCGAAACCGTGATCAGGCCGATCACAGCCTCCCTCGCGCGATCCAGAAGCGTCAGAAGCCACGGCGTGTTGAGCGCCCGCCCCCGCTCAGGTCGCCACACCTCCGCCAGGGCCACCAGGGCGCCGGTCGCACAGAACGACATCTGAAAGCCCGGCTGAACAACGCATTCCGGCTCCAGAACCAGAACAATCAGGGCCGCAATCGACAGGGCGTGCAGACTGACGGCCTGCCGATGGGTCAGGATCGCCATGAATGCGACGCTGGCTGTGATCGCGGCGCGCCGCGCGGGGGGATGAGCGCCCGACAGGGCCAGATAGACCAGCACCGCCAGCAATCCCCCCGCCGCCGCCAGCTTCTTTCCGGGCAGGCGAAGCGCCAGGGGCGGACAGGCTGCGATCAGGACCCTGAGCCCCCAGAACACAAACCCGCTGACCGCCGCCATGTGCAGGCCCGCAATGGCCAGCATATGGGCAAGGCCAGAACCGCGCAGGTCATCCTCTGACTCCTTCGGAAGCCAGGCTTCATGACTGGTGGCCAGCACCGCCACCAGACCATTGGAAGGCCATTCGCCACGAAGCTGCTGCAAGTCCTCGGTCAGCCGCAGCGCCAGTTCCCAACGCCAACCATTGAGAGCGATCTCCATGCCCTCGATCCCTCCGATCCTGTCGGCGCCGGCTTCAATGGTGACCGGGGTCAGGGCGGCGCCGACCGCGCCGATTCGCTCGAAATAGGCGTCTCGGGCAAAGTCATAGGCGCCCGGACTTGACGGACCCGGGGGCGGATTGAGGATGGCGGTGACGCGCACCCTGTCGCCCGGCGCCGCGCGGTCGCCGACTGCGGATACGATCCTTATCCGCGCAGGCATGTCAGCGGTCGACAAGTCCCCCACGCGGCTGGGCGCGATCAACAGTCGCCAACGCTCCGAACTGGGACTGCGGATGTCCACCACCTCCCCCTCTATCGTCACCACGCCTATGTCGCCGGGCACGACCGGGGCGGACGCCAATCGCGTTCGAAGGTTCGCCGCGCCAAAGCCGGCACAGGCCAGCAGAGCCAAAAACAGCACCCCTGTCACAATCGAAGGCCAGCGCCAAAGCCGCCCAGCAACACAGGCGCCGATCGCGCCCATGGCCGCAGCAGCGCCGATCCAGATGGCGGGCTCGCTCTTCAGACCAAAATAGCAGGCCGCCCCGGCGCCGAAGGCCACAGGCCGCCACAGCGCAAGTCTTGGCCCCTGCGCCGCCCATTCCGCCGCCACACCGGCGCAAAGGCGGTGAGCGACCCCTCGCCATCGCGCGCCAAACGCCCATCGCCCCGGCGCGGGGGTAGGCCGTGTTGCTTCCGGCGTGCTAGAGACCACGACCTTCATTTCCCTGGTCCATAAGGCCGATCATGCCGTCTCGTCCCGTTGTCACCCGTTTCGCCCCCTCGCCCACTGGCTTCCTGCATATAGGAGGCGCCCGCACGGCCTTGTTCAACCAGCTCTATGCACGCCATACGGGTGGAACATTCCTGTTGCGGATCGAGGACACGGACCGCCAGCGCTCGACCGAGCCTGCCGTGGCCGCTATATTCGAAGGTCTGAGCTGGCTCGGCGTCACGCCGGACGCGGAGCCCGTCTTCCAGCACAGTCGGGCCGACCGGCACCGTGAAGCCGTCATGGATCTGCTCGCCGCCGGCCATGCCTATCGCTGTTACATGACCGTGGAAGAGCTTGAAATTGAACGGGAACGGGCCCGCGCAGAGGGTCGCGCCATACGCTCGGTCTGGCGTGACAGAACCTCGAATTCGCCGGACGCGCCGCACGTGATTCGCTTCCGGGGCCCCCTTGAGGGCGAAACGGTGATCAATGATCTGGTGAAGGGCCGCATCGTCTATCAGAACATTGAACTGGACGATCTGGTGCTGCTGCGGACGGATGGTGCGCCGACCTATAATCTCGCCGTCGTTGTGGATGACCACGATATGGGCGTCACCCATGTCATCCGTGGTGACGACCATGTGAACAACGCCGCACGCCAGACCCTGATCTATCAGGCGTTTGGTTGGGAGGTTCCGGCCATGGGCCACATCCCGCTGATTCACGGCCCGGATGGCGCCAAACTGTCCAAGCGTCATGGCGCCCAGGCCGTGGGCGAGTTCGCCGATATGGGTTATCTGCCCGAGGCCATGCGCAACTATCTGGCCCGCCTGGGCTGGGGTCACGGCGACGACGAAATCTTTTCCGATGCACAGGCTGTGGAATGGTTCGACGTGGCCGACGTGGTGCGCTCGCCAGCGCGTCTGGACTGGGCCAAGCTCGCCTTCATCAATGCCCACTATATCAAGCTGGCGGACAATGAGCGGCTGGCCGCCCTGGTGTCTGATGTTCTCATTCATCGTGGCGAAAAGCCGCACGCGGACTTGAGCGCACGGCTGCCGGACCTCATCGGCCTGTTGAAGGAAGGCGCCAAGACGACCCTCGACATCGCCGATTCGCTGGGCTTCATCGCCAAGACGCGCCCACTGGCGCTCGACGCCAAGACCGCCGGACTGTTGACGGACGAGACCCGCGCGCGCCTCGCCCGACTCGGTCAAAGCCTTGCGAAGGTGGAGTTCACCCGTGAGTCGCTCGAACCCGCCATTCGCGCGTTTTCGGAGTCCGAAGGCGTCGGCATTGGCAAGTTCGGTCAGGCCCTGCGCGGCGTGATGTCCGGTGGATCGCCTGCACCGGACCTGGCGACCACTCTGGCGTCCCTGGGCAAGGACGAGGCTCTGGGGCGTTTGAATGATGCACTGGGGCTCTCCAGCTGAAAAATTCCACCCTGCGGTCTGTCAACAGTTCCTGAAGCTGTTTCATTTAGGCTCATCGGCTAGTTGACGGCGCTTCCAGTTCAGATAATGCGAACGGAGCCGTTCGCGGTTGCAGCATGACGACGGGGATGAGAATGGAAAACAAGGTCACACCGGGTGGAAGCGCCCACATCCAGTTCGGCGACAAGAACGTCGAATTGCCGATCTACAAGGGCTCGACCGGACCGGACGTGATCGACATCCGAAAGCTCTATGCCGAAGGCGACGTGTTCACCTACGACCCTGGCTTCACCTCGACGGCCAGCTGCGAAAGCCAGATCACCTATATCGACGGCGACGCCGGCATCCTGCTCTATCGCGGCTATCCCATCGACCAGTTGGCGGAAAGCTCCAGCTTTCTGGAAGTCTGCTACCTGCTTCTGCATGGCGAGTTGCCGACCGCGACCGAGTTTGCGGAGTTCGAGCGCACCATCACCTATCACACCATGCTGCATGAGCAGTTCGACAAGTTCTTCACCACCTTCCGCCGCGACGCCCACCCTATGGCGATCATGGTTGGCGCTGTGGGGTCTCTGTCGGCCTTCTATCATGACAGCACCAATGTTCATGATGCGCGTCAGCGTCAGATCTCAGCCCATCGCATGATCGCCAAGATGCCGACCATCGCGGCGCGCGCCTTCAAGTACGCCGTGGGCCAACCCTTTGTGTATCCGCGCAATGAGCTGGGCTATTCCGAAAACTTCCTGCGCATGTGCTTCGCGGTCCCGGCGGAAGACTACAAGGTCAATCAGGTTCTGGCCCGCGCCATGGACCGGATCTTCATTCTTCACGCCGACCACGAACAGAACGCCTCGACCTCGACGGTGCGTCTGGCCGGGTCATCGGGCGCCAATCCGTTCGCCTGCATCGCCGCCGGCATCGCCTGTCTGTGGGGTCCGAGCCACGGGGGCGCCAACGAAGAGGCGCTCAACATGCTCAAGGA
>CAIOJR010000053.1 GCA_903858685.1 uncultured Caulobacterales bacterium
ACATAGACCGGGATCACCGGGCGCCCGCTGGCGGCTGCGCTCAACAGCGCAGGATTGTCGCCGAGCCTCAGGTCGCGACGAAACCAGACAAGAACGGGCGCATGAGGATCTGTGTTAAGGGATGTGTCGCTCATGCGCGCTTTCGACTATTGTGTATTGGGCAGACGCACGCCACATGCGCCTCAATCGCTGAATTTCAAGACGCAGGCCCCAAGTGAACGCACACGCCTCAACGCCCGTAGCCCCGAACGCCATCATTGAGGTCGCCACCGGCCATGGCCCCGTCGTGCGGATCGGCAATGGTCTGCGGCTTTCCATCCTGGCCGGTCCTTGTCAGATGGAGAGCCGGGCCCATGCGCTGGAAACGGCTCACGCGCTGAAGGAAGCTGCGGAGCGGCTGGGCATAGGCCTGATCTACAAGACCTCGTTCGACAAGGCCAACCGCACGTCCGCCGCCGCCCAGCGCGGCATCGGGCTGAAGGAGGCCCTGCCGATCTTCGCTGAAATCCGGGAAGTGACGGGCCTGCCCGTCCTGACCGACGTCCATGACATCGCCCAGTGCGCGCCGGTGGGCGAGGTAGTGGATGTGCTCCAAATTCCGGCCTTTCTCTGCCGCCAGACGGATCTGTTGGTCGCGGCGGCCCGGACGGGTCGGGCGATCAATGTCAAGAAGGGTCAGTTTCTGGCGCCCTGGGACATGAAAAACGTCATCGCCAAGATCAATGGCGCGGGCAATCCCAACGCCATGGCCTGCGAACGCGGCGTGTCATTTGGCTATAACACCCTGGTGTCGGACATGCGCGCCTTGCCGGAAATGGCCCGGATCGGCTGCCCGGTCGTGTTTGACGCCACCCACTCGGTCCAGCAACCAGGCGGGCAGGGCACGAGTTCGGGCGGGCAGCGCGAATATGTGCCGGTTCTGGCGCGCGCAGCGGTCGCCGTCGGGGTCGCCTGCGTCTTCATGGAAACCCATCCCGATCCGGACAAGGCGCCGTCCGACGGCCCCAACATGGTCCCGCTGAGCGCCTTTGAACCTCTCGTAGCGGAGCTGCTGGAATATGACGCCATCGCCAAGCGGCGTTTGAACGCCTGAGCGCTATAGCCTATGAGGGTCGCACAATGACTCTCGCACGCCTGCAAGCCCTGCTCGATCGCGCCGCCCATGTGCGGATTGCCTGTATTGGCGACCTCATGGTCGACCGCTACGTCTATGGCGAGGTGACGCGGGTCTCGCCCGAAGCGCCCATTCCTGTCCTGACCCGCAAATCCGAAGCCGTGATGCTGGGCGCGGTGGGCAATGTGGCGCGCAATGTTTCAGCTTTGGGCGCGACTGCGGTGCTGACCGGCGTCGTCGGCGCGGATGCGACGGCCAGTGACGTGACGGCGCTGGCGGCGGCGGAGCCCAGACTGGAAAGTCGTTTTGTGGCCGATCCGTCCCGGCCGACGACCGTCAAGACGCGCTTTGTCGCCTCGGGTCAGCAACTGCTGCGACTTGATCATGAAGACGACGGTCCCCTCGACACGGTCTGTATTCAAAACCTGATCCAGACGGCCCAGACCGGCATCAGGGGCGCCGACGCGGTCATTCTGTCCGACTACGCCAAGGGGACGGTCAGTGCGGAACTGGCGCAGGCTGTGCTTGTCGCTGCGCGCGCCGCGGGCGCAGCGCTCGTGGTCGATCCCAAGGGACGCAGCTTCGCCAAATATGGCGAGGCGGACCTGATCAAGCCCAACGCCAGAGAGCTTGGTCTGGTGACGGACATGGCCGTGCGCACCAATGCCGAAGTCGAGGCCGCGCTGTGCGCCGCTCTGGCCGGCTGCACCGCTCGCGCCATTCTCGTGACCCGCGCCGGGGCCGGCATGTCGCTGGCGGTGCGGGGTCAGGCCGTGCGCCACTTCGCAGGCCGGGCTCAGGCGGTGTTTGACGTGTCTGGCGCGGGCGACACCTCCATCGCGGCGCTTGCGGTCGCGCTGGCGGCGGGCGCGGATCTGGACGAGGCCGTGGGCTTCGCCATTCTGGCCAGCGGCGTGGTGGTGGGCAAGGTGGGCACTGCCACCGTGTCCCCGCAGGAGCTTGTGAGGGCCGAACTGGCGGCCAATCTGGCCCCGGCGGAGGCCAAGCTCGCCTCTCCGGAACAGGCGGCGGAGATCGCGCAACGCTGGAAAGCGGAAGGGTATTCCGTCGGTTTTACAAACGGATGTTTCGACATTCTGCATCGTGGGCATGTCACCTATCTCAATCAGGCGCGCTCATGGTGCGACCGGTTGGTGGTGGCGCTGAACAGCGATGCATCCGTCAGGCGGCTGAAGGGCGATGGCCGCCCCGTGAACCAGATTGACAGCCGAGCCCTAGTCATGGCCGGCCTGGGAGGCGTCGATCTCGTGACCGTCTTCGACGCCGATACGCCCCTTGATCTGATCAAGGCGATCCGACCGGACGTCCTGATCAAAGGCGCCGACTATACCGAGGCTGAGGTGGTGGGCGCGTCGGAGGTCCAAGGCTGGGGCGGCGTTGTGCGACTGGCCGACCTCGTCGACGGATATTCCACGACCGCCGCGATCCATCGCATGACCGGCCAGTCGGCGGGCAAGCCAAATCCGGAGGCGAAATGAGCCGCGATCTGATCCTTGTCACCGGTGGCGCCGGGTTCATCGGCTCCAACATCG
>CAIOJR010000054.1 GCA_903858685.1 uncultured Caulobacterales bacterium
CTTCCCCAAAAAGAAGCGCCGATCATGACACTTGCCGATGCCGATCAACGCCCTCTGTCCGGCTATCGGGTGGTGGATCTGGTCGCGGGTCCTCTGAGCGCAATATCACGCTCTCTGGGGGAATTGGGAGCCAATGTGCTCCGCCTGGTGGATTCGCGCCAAGGGCCATCGGACCACAGTCCGCAGGAGCATATTTCAGAGACCTTCGCCAATCTCGGCAAGTCCGTTTCCAGCGTGGACTTTTTCGATGCGGAGGCGGTGTTGGGCATCCTGCGAACCGCAGATCTGATCATCGAGGACGTATCGGTGGCCGGTAGGGCCCCGTGGGCCAAGGCGCTTGACAGCGTGCGTCAGGCGCGACCCGAACTTGTTATCATGACCGTCAGTCCATTTGGTCAGGGTAATAGCTGTTCGGATTGGCAGATGAGCGACCCGGTCCTGCATGCCCTGTCGGGAGAGCTGTCCAGATCGGGCATTGCCGGACGAGCGCCCCTGTTGCCGCCGGGCCAGATTTCGGTTCAGTGCGCCATAGCTCAGGGCGCGTATCTGGCGGTGCTGGCGCTCTACAACAGTCTGGTCACCGGGCGTGGAGATCATCTGGACTATTCGGCTCTGGATGGCGCGGTTCAGGCGCTTGATCCCGGGTTCGGCATTGGTGGCAGCGCCACCATGGGCCGCTCGGCCAGGCTGCTGTCCCGGGATCGACCGGTGAAGGGCTTTCTGTATCCTATCCTGCCCTGCGCTGATGGCTTTGTACGCATCTGCCTCCTGGCCCCTCGCCAGTGGCGCGGCATGTTCAAATGGATGGGAGAGCCCGCCGAGTTCGCTTCCGAGGCCTTCAACAGCACCGCCGCACGGTACAAGTCCCTGGACCTGATACCGGCCATAGCCCGCTTCTTCGTCGACAAGACCCGCAAGGATCTGGAACAGCAGGGGCAGGCCCACGGGGTGCCGATCTCGGCCATGCTGTCGCTGGATGAGTGCCTGGCGCAGAACCATCTGAAGATTCGCGGCGCTTTTGCGGACCGGGCCGTGTCGCCGGGGGTGACGGCGCCCTTTCCCAATGGCGTCATCGAGATTGACGGCCAGCGGATGACGCCTGATGCGCCTCAGGCCGAGGTCGCGGGCAGCGCCAGACCCGCCGCTCGCCCCCTGAACCGGCCCCTGGAAGGGTTGAAGGTTCTGGATCTGGGGGTGATCGTTGTGGGTGCCGAGCAAAGTCGCCTGTTGGCGGACATGGGCGCCGATGTGATCAAGATCGAGTCCTCCGCCTTTCCGGACGGCACCCGGCAGAGCTATCTGCCCTATGAGTTGTCTGCAGGCTTTGCGGCCGGTCACCGCAACAAGCGCAGTCTGGGGCTGAACCTGAAGGACCCCGCAGGCATAGCGCTGTTCAAGCGCCTGGCGGCGGATGCGGATCTGGTTCTCAGCAATTTCAAGCCCGGGGTGATGGAGGGGCTGGGCCTCGGGCCCGCCGAGCTGGCCAGACTCAATCCCCGGATCATCTGCGTGGACAGCAGCGCCTTTGGCTCCACCGGTCCCTGGTCAAACCGCATGGGCTATGGGCCGCTGGTCCGGGCCAGCGCCGGTCTGACCGGTCAGTGGCGCTATCCAGACGATCCGGAAAGCTATTCGGACTCCATCACCATCTATCCGGACCATGTGGCCGCCCGGGCCGGGGCGACAGCGGCGCTGGCCCTGCTGATCCGGCGATTGCAAACCCATCAGGGCGGGTCGGCCTCCATATCCCAGGCGGAGGTCATGCTGAGCCAGTTGGGGGCGCAGATCGCCACCGCCCATCTGGTCGGTTGCGGCGTCCCTGGCTTTGAGTCCGCCGACGGGCCGCCCGATGCCCCATGGGGCGTCTTTCAGGCGGCGGGCGAGGACGAATGGTGCGTGGTCACAGTACGCGGGGACGAGGACTGGTCCCGTCTGCTGGCGGTGCTGAAGCGGGACGACCTCGCCGCTGACACCGGGCTTGGCAACCGCTCAGGCCGACTGGCGGCAAGGGAACGGATCGATCGCGCCGTGGCGGACTGGATGGCGCATCAGGACGCGGATCAGGCCATGCGGACCCTGCAGGCGGCTGGCGTCCCTGCGGCGCGGATGCTGCGGGTCGCTGACCAGCCCCTGTTCAGCTACTATCAGGAGCGGCGCTTCTTCCGGCAGGATCATCACCCCTATCTGCCCGAGGACCTGCTGACCGAGCGCCATCATGCCGTGGCGCAGAACCTGCCCGAACCGGACAATCGGCCCGCCCCCCTGATGGGCGAGCAGTCGGTGGAGGTTCTGAAGGACTGGCTCGACCTTGCGGATGACGCCATCGCCGACCTGATCAGCCAGGGCGTGATCGAGCCCACGCCTTCGGCCGTCTTCGACAAGATCGCCAAGACCCTTGAAGCCCATAATAACCCGACGGGAGAGACACACTCATGACCACTGAAACCGCACAAGCCGTACTGGTCGAGCGCAAAGGCAATGTGCTGATCGCCACCATCAATCGCCCCGAGGCCCGCAATTCGGTGAACGCCGCCGTGCATCTGGGCCTGGGTCTGGCGCTGGAAGAGGCGCAGTCCGATCCGGAGGTGCGGGTGGTCATTGTCACAGGCGCTGGCGATCAGGCCTTTTGCGCCGGGGCCGACCTGAAGGCCCTGTCCCGGGGCGAGCGGCTGGCACCGGATGACAAGACCCAGGCTGGCTGGGGCTTTGCCGGCTTTGTGCAGCACCCCATCTCCAAGCCGATCATCGCCGCGGTCAATGGCTTCGCCCTGGGCGGGGGCACCGAGCTGGCTCTGGCCAGCGATCTGGTGGTGGCGGCTGACAGCGCCAGTTTCGGTCTGCCCGAAGTCAAGCGCGGCATCTTTGCAGCCGCGGGCGGCGCCTTCCGGATCGTGCAGCAGCTGCCGACCAAGATCGCCATGGAATATCTGCTGACCGGCGAGCCCTTCTCGGCTCAGAAGGCGCTGGAGCTGGGTCTGGTCAACAAGATCGTCCCCCTGTCCGAGCTGATGGACGCAGCGCTGGAGCTGGCCGGGCGCATCGCCTCCAACGCCCCACTCTCGGTGCAGGCCAGCAAGCGTCTGGCCATGGGCATAGTCGATGGCGCCATCGCCAGCGATGCTCAGTTCTGGGCCCAGAACCGCAAGGAGAGCAGGGTGGTCATGACATCGGAAGATGCACGGGAAGGCCCGCTGGCCTTCGCCCAGAAGCGTACACCGGTCTGGAAGGCGAGCTAAGCAGAGCCATCAGGCAGGGGCTATCGCTGCATAGCCCCTGCGCTTAGGTTTTAGGGCTCAGAGCGGGCTAACCAGATGTCCGCCGTCCACCTC
>CAIOJR010000055.1 GCA_903858685.1 uncultured Caulobacterales bacterium
CCGACGATCTGGCGCACCTGATCATAGCGTGGCGCCGGCCTGCCAATGGCGGCGAAGGCGGCGGCGCAAGAGGCGTGGATCGACACCCGGCTGTCGACCAGAGTGCCGTCCAGATCAAACACCGCCAGACGCAGGCCGGGCTGGCTCAACGCCGGCGCCCCTTCAACATCTCGAACGGCTCGGGATCGGCTTCGTGTTCGTCGAAACCGAAGCGGTCAAAGCCCGCCTTCAGCTCCTTGGAGATAGGCGCCTCGATGATCAGCTGGCCCGCCGACGGGTGCGGCAAAGAGATGCGGCGGGCATGCAATTGAAGCTGAAGACCGTGACTGATCTCGGCGGCGGCCTCGTTGCTGTATTTGGGATCGCCCAGAATCGGATGGCCGATGGCCAACATGTGCGCGCGAAGCTGGTGCGTGCGGCCGGTGTGGGGGCGCAGAGCCATCCATGCGGCGCGGTGAGCCGCCCGGCTGATGGTCACATATTCGGTCTCAGCCGGATCGGCGCCAAACTCCTTGGGATCGGCGGGCACGACAAGTTCGCGGTCGCCCACGCCCTTCTTAACCAGCGGAATCTCGATCACGCCTTCACTTGGCTTGGGATTGCCCACGACCACGGCCCAATAGGTCTTCTTCGCCTTGCGCTTGGCGAAGGCGCCGGACAGGCGCGCCGCCGCCGCCGGCGTCTTGCCCAATAGCAGCACGCCGGACGTGTCGCGGTCCAGACGGTGCACCAACCTTGGCCGGTCCAGCCCCTCGCCCCAGGCTGACAGGAGCCGGTCAATGTGCTTGGTCGTCTTGGTTCCGCCCTGCACGGCCAGGCCCGAAGGCTTGTTCAAGGCCAGCACCTCTTCATCCTCGTAGAGAACGAGCGAATGGGCATAGGCGATGTCGCGGTCGCTCAGCAGCTTCTTTTCACCCGGATCAGGTGCGTCCGGCAGAGGCGGCACGCGGATCTGCTGACCCGCCGCCAGCCGCGAATCCGCCTTGGCGCGGGAGCCGTCCACCCGGATCTGGCCCGAGCGCACCATCTTCTGAATCTGCACATGGTTCAGGTGCGGCCAGCGGCGCTTGAACCAGCGATCAAGCCTCACCCCGTCTTCACCCGCGCCGACAAAAAGGGTGCGCACTTCGCGCGGTTCATGTCCGCTCATGACAGCACCTTCCGGGTGACATAGAGGCCCGCCAGAACTCCGGCGACGCTAAATAGGACCGAGCCGACCGTATAGAAGGCCAGGGTCAGATAGTCTCTGCGCTGGAGCAGCATGACCGCCTCCAGCGAAAAGGTCGAAAAGGTCGTGAACCCGCCCAATACGCCCACGCCCAGCAACAGGCGCCAGCGTTCCTGATCCGCGCCGCCGCGCACCGCCAGCACGCTGATCAACACGCCCATCAGGAGACCGCCCAGCACATTGATGCTCATGGTCGCCATCCACGGGTGCGCCAGTCCGATGGACCGTCCCCAGCCGACACCGATCAGATAGCGCCCCACAGCACCGGCGCCGCCCCCGAGAAAGACAAGAAGAACTGGATTCATCACACGCTTATATCAAGTTGCGCGGAACTGGCGACCCCAAGGAAGTCGGCAGGCGGACCCGCTTCGATCCGCTTTTCTCCCCCGTCAGGATGGGGAAAGCTAAGGGCCCAGGCGTGCAGCATCAAGCGCGGAACCGGCACGCCGCCCAGAACCAGCGCCCCGCCATAGCGCGCATCGCCCACGATCGGGCGCCCCAGATGGGCCATGTGAACGCGAAGCTGGTGCATCCGGCCCGTATGCGGAGATAACTCCGCCAGAGCCGCCTCGTCGGTGGCGGACAGGGTGCGATAGCGGCTCAGAGCGGACTGAGCGTCTGGATGGTCGGACTCGCACGCGCGCATGAACACCTCGCGCCCCTGCTCCACGCGACGCAGCGCGACATCCACCACGCCCTGCGACGGCGATGGCGCGCCCGGCGCCACAATGGCCAGATAGGATTTGCGCACGCGCCGCGCGGCGATGTGCTTGCCCAGAAAAGCGGCGGCGGGCTTGGTCTTGGCCGCCATAATCACGCCGGACGTGTCCCGGTCCAGCCGATGGACAAGATGGGGGCGCTTGCCGTTCGAGCGCGCGAACACCGCCAGCAGGTCCTCCAGCGCATTGACCCCGCCCCGCGCGCCCTGACTGGACAGGCCCGCAGGCTTGTTCAGCACGATGATCGAATTGTCCTCATGGATGACCATGCTTCGGACCAGAGCCATATCCTGCTCGGTGATTGGCTTTTTGGGCGTCATGCGCCACCTTTCTTCGCCCGAAGTCTGGCCCAGTGTTCCAGACGATCGAGAATTCGGGCCTCGGCGCCCTCGCCCTTGGGCGCATAAAACCGCCGCCGGGCCATGCCGTCCGGAAAATAGCTCTGTCCGGAAAAGCCGTCCTCGGCGTCCGGGTCATAGGCGTATCCCTTGCCATAACCCAGATCTTTCATCAGCCGCGTGGGGGCGTTGCGAATATGGGCGGGGGGCGGCAGGGCGCCTGTCTCCCTCGCTGCGGTCATTGCCGCCTTGAAGGCGGTGTAGACGGCGTTGGACTTGGGCGCGGAGGCCAGATGCACAACCGCATGGGCCAGCGCCAATTCGCCCTCCGGACTGCCCAGAAAGTCATAGGCGTCCTTCACCGCCGTCGTCACCAGAATGGCTGTGGGATCGGCGGCGCCAATATCTTCCGACGCCATGCGCACCAGACGGCGTGCGATGAACAAGGGCTCCTCCCCGCCCGCCAGCATCCGCGCCAGCCAGTAGAGGGCTGCATCCGGATCAGACCCACGCACGGATTTATGGAGGGCGCTGATCAGGTTGTAGTGCTCTTCCCG
>CAIOJR010000056.1 GCA_903858685.1 uncultured Caulobacterales bacterium
CTCCACCGCCGTCAGGTCGGCATAGCGACCGGCCTGGACAGAGCCGATCCGGTCGCTGGCCCCGATCAGATCCGCCGCACTGCGGGTTGCGGCGGCCAGAGCGCCCGCCGGGCTCATCCCGTTGGCGATCATCAGACGGAACTCCATCGTGTGGTCGCCTTCGCCCAGATCGGTTCCATAGGCTATTTTTACGCCGGATTTCAGCTCCAGCGGAAAGTTCCGGGCCGGCAGAAGGTCGTTGGCCAGTTCTTTCGGCGCGGTGCCGGGCGTCAAAAGCTCCGGATGGTCGCGCGCGGTGGCGTAGAAGACCTCGAACACGGTCAGGGTCGGCACCAGCCAGGTTCCGTGCGCCTTCATCAGGGCCAGGGTCTCGGCGCTGGCGAAAGAGCCGTGTTCGATGGAATCGACGCCCGCGCGCACGGTGTTGTCGATGGCTTCGGACGGATAGGTATGGGCCGCGACCTTCATGCCGAGCGCGTGGGCGGTGTCGATCGCCGTCTTGATCTCGTCATTGGTCATCAGCTGCTGGCGTGGATTGTCGCCCGTGGAGGCAATGCCGCCAGAGGGCATGATCTTGATCAGATCGGCGCCGCGGCGTCTGTGCTCGCGCACCCGGATGCGGGCCTCGTCCACCGTATTGACGATGCCGTAGTCCCAGTCGGGATGCGACAGGTCAGGGTCGAGGCCAGAGCGCGGGTCGCCATGGCCGCCGGTGGGGCCGAGCGGCTCCAGCGCTACAAACAGGCGCGGGCCGGGGACCTTGCCAGCATTGATCGCGTTGCGCAGGGAGACGGTCTCGTCCCCGCCGCCCACGTCGCGCCCCGCCGTAAAGCCCTGTTGCAGCATGGCCCGGGCATAGACGGCGGCGTCAAAAGCCTTGTCGATCGCCGAATGGGTCATGGCGTCTTCGGTGGCGTTTGTGGTCGAGGGCAGTTTGGCGCCGATATGGATGTGGCAGTCGATAAAGCCCGGCATGACGGTGGCGCGGCTCAGATCGATCACCCGCGCGCCCTTCGGCTCGGTAAAGCCCGGCTCCACAGCGGTGATCCTGTCCTCATGGATCAGGATGGTGACCCTGGCGCGGGGCGTGTCGCTGACGCCGTCCAGAAGCGCGCCGGCATGGATGGCGATATCCTCCGCCCGCGCCGCGCGGCCTGTGGCGACGGCGCCTGTGATGGACAGCGCCAGGAGGGCTACTCCGCCCGCGAGATTTGACCCTAGACCCACAACCCACCCCATCTGATGCTGACCTGGGAAAGGGACACTGAGCCGTGGCCCGACGCAAGGCGTCTCGTCTGCGGGGCGTCAGCTAATCTGCGGCTGGTCAGATGTCAGGCGCCGGTCTTGCGCCACCAGCCGTCCGCCTCCTCCACATAGCCGTGGTCGCGATAGAGACTGCGGGCGCGCATGTTGCGATCGGTGGGGATGATGCGGGCGCGAAGGGCGCCGCCCTGCGCCAGCCGGTCGTTCTCGATGCGCTCCAGCAGGGCGTCTTCAGCCTTCAGGCCGATCACGCGGCAGCTCATGGCGAAGCCGGTGATCTCGTCGCCCTGCACCACGGCGGCGCCGGACAGGCCATGGTCGCCGAACCTGTCGCTGACGCGAAGCGCGTAGACGCCCCCGCCCTCGGCGGCGATCTGCGTCAGTTCGCCCGCCGTATATCGCGCGCCTGTCGTGTTGAACTGGGTCGTGCGCTGGAACAGTTCGACAATGCGGGCCAGGCTTTCGGCGTCGCTCAGCGCCTCGACCGAGTGGGTGACATTGAGGGCCTTGAGGAACTCCGCCTCATCGACAAACCCGCCGCGCGCCTCGGAGCGCTTGAGCTGGGCCTTGACCAGATCGGTGCGGCCCGCCGCCTCGGCCGTGATGCCCGGCAGTTGCAGGCGCGGATCGTCCAGCAGGCTGCGGCGCAACGAAAACAGGTTCTCGCCCCACACCTCCACCTGCGGCAACCGCTCGCGCACGCGTTCGCGCTCGATCGGGTTGTCGTCGATGAACAGAAAGGCGGACAGGTCAAAGCCCAGCTCATCGGCTATAGCGCGGATATTTTCGGCCTTGTCGCCCCAGTTGATCCGCCAGGTGACGAAGTCGTCGAGGCTCAGCAGCCGGTCGCGCGGATAGTCGTCAGGATAGGTCCAGAGCGCGCGCACGACGTCCTCGTCGTTCTTCGACACACAGGCCAGAACGACGCCTCGCGACTTCAGCGTCTTCAGCGCCTCATGGATGCCGAAGAACAGGCCGATATAGGAATAGAGTCCGCTGATCTCCGGGCGCCAGGCGAAGGGGGCGCCCGTCTCGGCCAGCACCCCCGGCCAGATGGTGCCGTCTAGGTCGACAATGACGCACTTCTTGCGCTCGTGCGCGGTCAGGGTGATCAGGGCGTCTGCATGGGCGCGGGCGACGACGGCCTCTCGTCCATAAGGATCGTCGCCCAGCTCCGCCGCCAGGGGGGCGAGGTCGGGGAAGATGTCGAACACCGCCGCGCGTTCCGAGTCGGGTCGTTGCAGCATCCATCCGGGCGAGCCGAAATGGGTGAAGGACACAAGCGCGTCATCGACCATGCGCTGCGAGCCCACGCCGTTCAACGCCGCCGCCACGTCGATCAGATGCACGTCCTCATATTCGGTCGCCATGTCGGCCAGGGCCAGATTGGTGCGGCGATAGCGGTTGCGGTGGCTGAGCGAACCCCGGTCGGCCATGCCCAGAGGCTGAACCGTCGGCTCTGGTAGATTGTCGATCAGGATCGGCGCCTTGGTGACTGTGCGCAGACCCTCGATCACCTTGCGGGCTTCCATCAGATAGAGCCAGGAGGGATCGCCGCCGATTTCCTGGGCTGTGCCCATGACCACGGCGCGCCGCGCGCGCAGGGCGCCAATGATGACGGCGTCATGGGCGCGCTCGGCCACGAAGTTCACATCATCGACAAAGCTGGCGGCGATGCGCAGGTCCAGCCCGCGGCGCACGCCTTCCTTGCGCAGGAAGTCGGACTCCATCTGGATGTCGCACTCGCCCAGCAGCAGGATGTCCAGACGACGCTCTGCGCCTTTCAGGGCGTCCAGCCCCAGCGCCTCGCCCGCCGCCCAGGCGGGCAGGGCGCCTTCGGAGCGGGTTCGGCGATAATGCTCCAGCAGCGCATCGGGGTCGCGGCCATGGGTGGCGGACAGGCTGTCGGCCACCTCCGTCATCTCCTCGTCCGGCGAAAGCTGGGTGATCAGGCCCCGTTCCATCAGATTGCCGACCGTATTGACCACCACGTCCTGCGGATAGCCGAGCAGGGCGACCAGAGGCGCCATTTCATCGGGCATGGCGCGCGGGGTGGCGAAATATTCGATGATTCGCGCCACGTCTGCATCAATGGTCAGACGCAGATGGCTGACCGCATGGACCGCCAGAAACCGCGTATCGCCGAGTGGCAGCAAGTGCACGAAGCGGGACCGGGTGAGCTGCATGGAAGGGCCTTGGCGACACGGGTCGGATTGATCCGACGCAAGGCTGGTCTGAGTTGCTTGAGCGGAGGTTAACGACGCAGGAACGATTCGTCCTCCACCATGTTCAGGCTCCAATTTTGCGGGAGAAGCGCCGATGGACGATCACAGCAGGCTGGAAGCGGGCGACCGCGCGCCCTTTGTCTGCGGGGCCTTTGCGACGGGCGGCTTTTTCTCGATCGAGAGCTACAGCGGCGCTACCCTCGTGCTGATCAGCGCCGATTCCGCCCCGGCTGATGTGGCGCGTCTGTGGCTGGACCGGTTTCAGGCCAGCGCGGCCGCGTTCGCCCAAGCGGGCGCTGAGCCCGTCCTCATGATCTCGATGGGCGCGGGGTCCATGATGAGTTTCATCAATCCGCCCGCTTGCGGCGTGGCGATCACTCAGCCCGGCAGCGATCTGACACCCTTTGGCGGACGCGTCGAGGCGCCGGACGTGCTGGTCATTGACCGCAATGGCCGGGTCAATGCGGTGCTGACGCTGGACGATCCGGATGCGGCCTGCCTGCAGGCGCTGGACATCGCAAGGGGCCTGCAAAAGCCGCCCGCCGTGCGGCGTTTCGCCGCTGCGCCGGTCCTGATCGTGCCGGATCTTCTACCGCCTCACCAGCGGCGCGCCCTGATCGCGGCGTTCGAGGCTGGCGCGCATGAGGACGGGGCCATGGCCTCGATGGACGCCGACGGACATCCGGTGGTGAAGCTGGAGGCGGGCAAGAAGCACCGGCGCGATCTGGTCCTGACGCCGGATCATCCGCTGCACGCCGGGGTCGTCCACGCCATCGCCACACGGTTGGTCCCCGAGATGAGGCGCGCCTACCAGATCGACATCGCCCATGCCGACCGCATCCTGATCGCGCGCTATGACGAGACGGGCGGCTATTTCCACCGGCACAGGGACAATAGCGCGCCCCATGTCGCCTTTCGCCAGTTCGCCATGTCGCTCAATCTCAATACAGGCGAATACGAGGGCGGCGATCTGGAGTTCCCGGAGTTTGACAATGACCATTACAGCCCGCCGGCAGGCGCCGCCGTGGTCTTTTCAGCGACCCTGCTCCATGCCGCCCGTCCCGTGACCAAAGGCAGCCGTTATGTGCTGTTGACCTTCCTGCACGACGACAGGGCGGAGGCTGAGCGTCAGGCCTATGAGACGCAACAGGCCGACGCCAATTGACGCCGACGGGCTTGCTCTAACGGCAGGCATAGGCCGCGACGGAAGCCAGAGAGGAACCGGGTCTTGTCGAGAGCCGGTCACCGCCTAAGTCGCTGAGAATATCGGCTTGGGAGTAGCCGTTCTCGAAAAGTGAGATGACGCTCACCATTTGCGCCCGGCAGTCCAATTGACCGTAGATGACGTGGCTACGGATCTCGGTTCCCTGCATGTTGTGGCGGGGCGGCGTATAGATCACGCTCAACCACACAAGATGGGTGTTTCCGTCTATATTGTCGATGTGGTTCGGGTCTATCTGGACCCATTGTGAGGCGCCGTCGTCGCCCGAAAGCGTCAGCCAACGCCCGATATTGTCCGGAATTGCGGTGATCAAGGCCGCGGCTGCGAACGCCGCGCCGACGATGCTGAAGCCCATCCTGCCCTTATCCCCACCTAACCGTACGACGACCCGCCGTCGCTCGACGAGCCCTTGACCGCCATGTGCCAGATGGACGGCCTGTCCGCGCGTCTGGACCGCAAGATTGGCATGGATGGCCGCATTGCGCACCCACCTGTCATCGCTTTCCGGCCGATCCCGCCCGGCCAGCGCCCGGCAGATCATTCCCACGAGGGGAATTGGCCCAAACCGGGCGCCAGATTCCTGGTTAAATTGTCCCAATCAGGCGCATTTGCTTTTCTGTTGTCTCAAATGTGACATTTTTTCTTCTCGCCGGATCGCTGCTTTCGGCGCATGGTTCTTGCAAAGCACCTGGCAACAAGGTGTGACAAGGGTGGATGTCATGAGATCTGGGCGTGATTTTATACGTCAAGCGTCTGTAATCGCGGATAATTTGGCGATTCCAATGTGCTTTTGGGCCGGTGCGATCCTTCTCATGATCACACTCTCCAAAATCATCTGAGGCCGGACAAGATAGGCCTTTCCACTCCGAGATTCCCGCGCTTTGTGTTGCGGACCAGACAAATATGGGCCGTCCGGGCGAAGAAAATCCCTGGCCCGTCGATTGCAGTCCTCATCCATCACAGGCCGGTAATGACGCGGGTCTGAAGACGGGATGAGGCGAAGATGTCGGTCATTGTCCGATTTGCTGTCGCAGAGCGATCTGCAGACCTGTTCAACAGCGCCGTGTTCCAGTTCATGGAACTGAAGATGTCGCGTCGCGACGAAGAACCCATTATCCGCATGGCTAACATGCCCGAGCGCGGCTGGCAGCGTAAAGAGCTTGAGTTTGCCTCCGAAGATCTGGCCAGTGAGTTCCGCCTCTATGTCGAGGGCCTGCAATTGGGACTGTCGTCCGCCCATTAGACGGCGCGACGGTTGTCGGACCGACGCTTCGGCTGTAATCGATCCTCATGACCCACTGCAAACCCGGCGACAAGTCTGTCCTGAGCGCAAAGGAAGCCCGACTGGCTGAGGCGCTGCGTCAAAATCTGCGGCGGCGCAAGGCTGCTTCGCGTGCGGCGACCCCGTCGGCGCCATTGAGCGATGAACCGGAGCAGCCAGGGGCCGCGCCGGGCGGTTCGCAGGCTTGAGCACGCGCTTTTGGTGTTGAGGCGCCTTACCGATAGCGCTTCGCCCGCGCAGGGCCTATATAATCCATCGAGTTGACACGTTGACGCGGCGCCGCCACTCGGCCATTGAGCCGTCCCGCCGTTTGGAGGAATTGATTATGGGTGGAATGTTCCAGCCGTCGCATTTGTTCTTCATTGCGATCATCGCGCTGCTGGTGTTCGGCGGGCGCGGGCGTCTGTCCTCGATCATGGGCGACGCCGCCAAGGGCATTCGCGCCTTTCAGGACGGTCTGAAGGGCGATCCTGACGCGCACAAGGACGCCGGCGCGCCGCCTTCAGCCCTGTCGCAGGCCAAGACGCCTGAGCAGGACGCTTCAAAGCACTAGGCCGCCCTACAGGCGCCCCGCAAGGGGTGCGCAGACATTCGCCACAGGTAGACTTTCTTCATGTTGCCAGACGCAGGCGGTTTCGAACTCATTTTTCTGGCCGCTGTCGCCCTGATCGTGGTCGGTCCCAAGGACC
>CAIOJR010000057.1 GCA_903858685.1 uncultured Caulobacterales bacterium
CGCCCCCGGACGCCGGCGCCTTGCCCGCGCCCAGAGACTTCAATCTGTCCAGATCGATCCCGCCGCCGGGACCGCCGCCCAGGCCGGGCGGCAGGGTCATGCCGCCGGGCAGTTGAGCGCCGGGCGGGGGACCGGACGGCGCCCCGCCCGCGCCCATTCCGGGCATGGCGCCCATCATGGAGGCCATGCGGGCCAGACCCTTGCCGCCGTCCTTGCTCATGGCCTTGAACATGTCGGCCATCTGGCGGTGCTGCTTGAGCAGCCGGTTCACATCGGCCACGTCCACGCCCGCGCCCTTGGCGATGCGGCGTTTGCGGCTGGCGGCCAGAATGTCGGGCTTCTTGCGTTCCAGCGGCGTCATGGACTGGATGATGGCTTCCTGACGCTTGAAGGCCTTGTCGTCGATGCCGGATTCGGCGATCTGCTTCTTCACCTTCTGGACGCCGGGCAGCATGCCCAGAATGCCCTGCATGCCGCCCATGCGCTGCATCTGACGCAGCTGTTCGGCCAGATCATTCAGGTCGAACTGCCCCTTGGCCATCTTCTTGGCCATGGCCTCGGCCTTGTCGCGATCGATCTCTGCGGCGGCGCGCTCGACAAGCGCCACAACGTCGCCGGCGCCCAGGATGCGACCGGCCACGCGGCGTGCATCAAAGACCTCCAGCGCGTCAATCTTTTCGCCCGCGCCCAGAAATTTGATCGGCAGGCCGGTGACCGACCGCATGGACAGGGCCGCGCCGCCGCGCCCGTCGCCGTCGGTGCGCGTCAGCACCAGACCGGTCAGCGGCAGACGGTCATGAAACGCCTTGGCCGTCCGCACCGCGTCCTGACCGGTCAGGCTGTCAGCCACCAGCAGGGTTTCATGGGGACTGGCGATGCGGGCGATTTCCGCCGCCTCGCTCATCATGGCCTCGTCCAGCGTCGTGCGGCCCGCAGTGTCGAGGATCACGACATCATAGCCGCCCAGGCGCGCCGCATTCAGGGCGCGGCGCGCAATATCGGACGCAGCCTGACCCACGACGATGGGCAAGGTGTCGACGCCCGCCTGCTGGCCCAGGGTGGCCAACTGTTCCATGGCGGCAGGCCGGCGCGTATCGAGCGAGGCCATAAGGACCTTCTTGCGGTCCGATTTGGTCAGGCGCACCGCCAGCTTGGCCGAGGTGGTGGTCTTGCCCGAGCCCTGAAGGCCCGCCATCAGGATCACGGCGGGCGGGGTGACGGCAAGGTTCAAGCCCACCACGTCGTCGCCGCCCAGCATCTCGACCAGACCGTCATGGACGATCTTGACCACCTGCTCCGACGGCTTGACCGAGCGCAGCACCGCCTCGCCCACCGCGCTCTCACGCGCCCGGGTGATGAAGTCCTTGACCACCGGCAGGGCCACGTCAGCGTCCAGCAGGGCCAGACGGACCTCGCGCAGAGCCTCGTCAATGTCCTTTTCAGACAGGACGCCACGACCGGTCAGCCGGTCGAATACCCCTGTCAGCCGTTCGCCTAAAGCCTCGAACATCGTCCACTCCAGCTCGGCCAGACAATGCCCAAACGCCATCGACCCCCGTGGACGATCACGTCGACGGAGGTCCTCGCCGCCCTCGTCCGGTGCATCCTTCTGCCGAAGGCCGGGGTCGTGGCGGAGGAGGCGCGTTTGGAAATGCGCCGAAAGAAGCGGGGCTTATGGGGGAAACGGGGGGGAGAGTCAAGAAATGGGGGCGCCCGCCGCCCGCGACGGGCTTGTATCAGCGGCCCGGTGCTCGCAAGCCTGTGCACTGCTCGTCGGCGTCAACCCCTTCGGACCCAGCGTCCAAGGACGTCAAACGCGTTGACACAATCGCTTCACTTCTATTCGTTAACCATCAACTTGCGAATGACTGATCTTGGTCATGAATGCGGAGAAATCGGTGATGTCACGGCTCCTTCAATTGTCGATGGCCACGGTCGCCGTGACGCTCGCCCTGCCTGGTCTTGGCCTCGCGCAATCCAGCAGCGCCGGTGCAAGCAATGCGCAGAAGATGCAGCAGGCGGCGGTCAATGACGTGCCCCATTGCGGTCGCAAGCTGGGCACCCTGTCCATCACCAATGGCGACAATCCCAATGGCTGGACCCAGTACAATCTGGCGCCGCCCGAGAAGTTGCTGCGCGTCATCGTCCAGCGGTCGGGCTGCTTCAATCTGGTGGATCGGGCCGCCGGGCTGAATGCGGCGACGGCGGAGCGCAATATTGGCGGCAGCCTTGGCCTGCAGCGCGGCTCCAATGTCGGACAGGGCCAGATCAAGGCCGCCGACTATGTGCTGGTGGCCGAGGTTCAGGCCAGCAACAGCGACTCCGGCGGATCGGCCGTTGCGGGCGTGGCCGGGGCCTTCCTTGGCGGCCGTCTCGGCGGCGTGGTCGGCGGCATCAAGACCCGCAAGCTCGAAGCCAATACGGTTCTGTCCCTGACCAATGTCCGCACCACCGAGACAGTCGAGGTCGAGGACGGATACGCCTCCAAAAACGACATGAGCTTTGGGGTGGGCGGCGGCGCAGCGGGCGGGGGCCTGTTTGGCGGCGCGGTCGGCGGCGGCTATGACAACACCGATATTGGCCGCATCGTGTCTCTGGCCTTTGTTCAGGCCTATACCAAGATGGTCACGCAGCTGGGTCTGGTCGGCGACGGACCCGCCCCGGCCGCAGCCGCGCCGACCAAGAGCTTCATCACCACCTCGCCGACCAATATGCGCAAGGGGCCGTCGGCGCAGTCGCCCGTCATTCGCAGCCTGCCGCCCGGCGCCACCGTCTATCCGACCGGCGCCAAGAACGGACTGTGGTGGGAAATCGCCGACGAAAACGACAATACGGGCTGGGTTCTGAACACCAAGCTGGAGCCGGGGCGCTAGGACCGCGCCCGGGGCCGGGACGGCGGCGCCTGGACGCTGAAGAACCATCCCTTGCGCAGGCGTCCTGGCGTGCCCTGGCGCTCGATCACGGCGTCGCTCAACCCGCACAGCCCGATCCGGCGTCCGTGCGCTTTTCGAATGACGGTGAGCGGGCCAAGTTCAACCGTCCTGTAGCTGTCCTGTATGTCGCTGAACCCTTTTTCGGTTTCGGCCGGAGGGCGAGGGTTTGCCCCGCCAATATAGCGCGCAACGTCCGGATCCTGATGGATCTCGATGAAAAAGGCGAGGTCGGACTCATCCATTCGGCGCAGGCATAGCCGCTCTGTTTCGATCATGGAGGTTGTGGAGCGCAGCGTCATGGGTCTGGATATACCGAATATGTTGCGCGCCTCACGTCGCGGCGATCAGGTGACAGGGCGCCCGGCGCGCCGGTTTTGCGCTATAAAATGACCGCGCAACCCTTCCGGACCCCGCCATGCCCCGCATCATCACCAATGCCCGCACCTTCACCGCCGACCGGCCCTGGGGCGCCATGGATGTGGCGCAGGTCGCAGGCGCCAGCGTGCGGCTGCACTGGAGCGACCAGCCCTATGTCTGGCATGTCAATGACGGCGCGGAGGTCTTCATGGTGGTGGAGGGACGGGTGGAGATGCATTATCGGGAGGCGGGCGCGGCGCGGGTGGCGGTGTTGAACCCCGGCGACATCTTCGCCGCCGACCAGGGCGATGAGCATGTCGCCCACCCGGTCGGACCGGCTCGCATACTGGTCGTGGAGCGCAAGGGCTCGATCTAGGACCGAAGCGTCAAGCGACGGCGACGTGACTTGACATTTGCGCGCCCGACCGGCGCCATGCCCGGACCGGCGCGCCAGCCCACCAGACGCCGGACAGCCACAGGGTCGGAGCGTCACGCATGAACCAGAGATTGGATCGGGCTGCGCTGGCGCCTGTTTCGCCGCCGACACTGCGTCAGACCATAGCCTCGCTGACCATCGGGTCCGCCGGTCTCATGATCACGGGCCTGTCCCCGGTGATCATGGGGGCGCTGTTCCGCTCGGGCCAGATCACGGGCGCAGAAATGGGCCTGACCGCCATGGCGGAGCTCTTGACCATGGGGCTGACGGCGGGACTGGCCGGCGTCGTCCTGAAGCCTGAACGGTTGCGGCTGATCGCGGCGGTGGCCGGGCTTGGGGCGGCGGCGGCCGACGTCCTCTCGCCGCAACTGACGCATGGCGCCCTGATCGGCCTTCGCGCATTTGCCGGCCTGATGGAGGGCCTGATGCTGTGGATCGCCATCGCCATGATCGCGCGACATCCCAATCCGGAGCGCACGGCGGGGGTCTTCATGACCGCAGAGGTGATCGGCGCCTTTTGCCTGACAGGCCTGTGCGCCAATCTCATCGGACCGCGCTGGGGCATAGTCGGCGTTTTTGCCGCCATCGGCGCAACCGGACTGATCGCGGCGCTGGCCGCCCCCTTCTCGCCCGCCCGGCTGGCCGCCGCCCACGTCCCCGAAGGAGAGGCCGCGTCAGGCATGCCGCCCCTGCGGGGCTGGATGTCGCTTTTGGCCATGTTCGCCTTCGTCGCGGCAGGGTCTGGCGTCTATGTCTATCTGGAGCCGGTGGCCGGGCTGCACGGTCTGGGCCCCGGCGCGGTCGCCGCCGCCGTCCAGGTCAATCTCATCGCTCAGATCGTCGGCGGCGCCACCGCCACGTTTCTGGCCGGGCGGGTGGGCTATAACCGCATCCTCCTGTTTAGCGGCATGCTCGCCACGGCTGTCTACGCCGTCTATCTGGCCGGACCGAACCTTTTGGTCTTTGTTCTGGCGACCGGCGCGACGGGTTTTGGCGGCATGTTGCTGACGCCGTTTTTCATCCCCCTGTCGGTTGCCGCCGATCCCTCACGCAGAGCCGCCTCCATGGGCGGCGGCGCGCAACTTCTGGGCGGCGCGGCAGGCCCGCTGGCGGCGGCGGGCCTGGCCAGTCGGCCGGAGGCCATCGTGATCCTGTCAATCGGCTGGATCGTGGTGGCGGTGGGCGTCGGTCTGGCCCTCGCCGCGACCGACCGTCGCCGGGAGCCGATGATGGAGGCCCTGACCGCGCCGTCTGAGATTGGCGGCGTTTGAGGCGATCAACGCGCAGTTAACCGTCGAGGCTTTATAAGGCGTTGTGCAGTCCAACCCTCAAACGGCCCCAAGATGATTTCGCCAGAGCCGGCGTCTGCTTCAGCTGACCTGCGCAAGGAACCGCGGCAACGCGTGCTGCTGGGCGGAAAACTGATCTATGGGGACGGCCGCTTCACCCTAGACTGCATGTTCCGCAACAAGTCCCCCGGCGGCGCCCTCATCAAACTGCCCCCGGGACAGGTCGTGCCGGACCATTTCCAGTTGATCGAGTTTCGCAGCGGCATGGCCTATGACTGCGTCGTGGCCCGGCGGGACTACCCGCTTCTGGGCGTCCGGATCACCGCCGAGCATGACCTGCACGAGGTCGACACCGCGCATCTGCGCCATCTGCGACGGCTCTGGCTCGACGGGCAGATGCGTTAGCGCTTCCCGACCCGGTGGATCCCGGTTGTCGCAAGACAAGCACGTCAATACAGAAGGATAGAGCCCCGGCCGGACGCAATCTGGTCGGATCAGGCTCTGGAATTGCGGGCTTGCGGCAGCGCTCGATCAGGCTGTGACGAGCGGGCGCTGGATTTCGGTTTTCCACGCCGCTGACGCGCCCTATGCTCCCGGCATGACCGCAGACGCAGACACCCCCGATTCCGCCGCTGGCGACGCCGCCGCCAGCCCGCCCATGCGTCTCTATCTGGTGGACGGGTCGGGCTATATCTTCCGCGCCTTCCACGCGCTGCCGCCCCTGACGCGCAAGTCGGACGGCCTGCCGGTCGGCGCGGTCGCCGGGTTCTGCAACATGATGTGGAAACTGATCTGCGACATGCAGAGCGCGCACGCCGATGACGCGCCGACCCATCTGGCGGTGATCTTCGACGCCTCGGGGCCGACCTTTCGCAACACCATCTATGATCAGTACAAGGCCCACCGCCCGCCGCCACCGCCGGACCTGATCCCGCAGTTTCCGCTGGTGCGCGACGCCACCCGCGCCTTTGGCGTGCCCGCCATCGACCTGAAGGGCTATGAGGCCGACGACCTGATCGCCACCTATGCCCGACTGGCGGCCGAGCAGGGCGCCGAGGTGATCATCGTGTCGTCCGACAAGGACCTGATGCAGTTGGTCAATGATCAGGTCTCCCTGATGGACCCGGTCAAACAGTCGCGCATCGGTCGCGAGCAGGTCATCGAAAAATTCGGCATGGGCCCGGAAATGGTCGTGGAGATTCAGGCTCTGGCGGGCGACGCGGTGGACAATGTTCCCGGCGCCCCCGGCATCGGGATCAAGACCGCCGCCCAGCTTCTGACAGAGTTCGGCGATCTGGACAGCCTTCTGGCCCGCGCTGGCGAGGTCAAGCAGCCCAAGAAGCGCGAGACCCTGCTGGCCTTCGCCGATCAGGTGCGCATGTCGCGCGATCTGGTGCGGCTGAAGGACGACGCCCCGCCGCCGGAACCGCTGGAAAACTTCGCCGTGCGGGCGCCGGACCCGGAGGTCCTGCAGGGCTTCCTGTCCCTGATGGAGTTTCGCACCCTGGCCAGCCGCGTGGCCAGCGGCAAGGGCGGGTCTGGAACCTCTCCGCGCGGCATGGCCGGCGGCGCGCCCAACCTGTCGGCGCCCGTCTCGCGCCCGATCCGCGGCGCCCCCGTGGTCAGCCAGGCCGATCCGGCCGATGCGCCCCTGGACGCCAGCGCCTATGTCTGCGTTCAGGATCTGGCCACGCTGGACGACTGGATCGCCAAAGGCTTCGAGGCCGGCCTGATCGCCTTCGACACCGAAACCGACAGCCTGTCCTCGGCCATGTCCGGCCTGGTCGGGGTCAGTCTCGCCATTGCGCCGGGACAGGCCTGCTACATCCCGCTCGGCCATCGCCCCAAGGCGGGTCTGGACCTGATGGGCGGCGAACCGATTGTGCAGATTCCCCTGCAGGAAGCCATTTTGCGCCTCAAGCCCCTGCTGGAAAGCCCGGCGGTGCTCAAGATCGGCCAGAACGCCAAATATGACATCGCCGTCCTTGGCCGCTATGGCGTGGAGGTGGCGCCGATCGACGACACCATGCTCATCTCCTATGTGCTGGAGGGCGGACTGCATGGCCACGGCATGGACGAGCTGTCAGAGATGCATCTGGGTCACAAGCCCATCTCGTTCAAGGAGGTGGCCGGAACCGGCAAGAACCAGGTCAGCTTCGCCGAGGTCGAGCTGAAGGCCGCCACCGCCTATGCCGCCGAAGACGCCGACGTGACGCTGCGCCTGCACATGAAGCTGAAGCCAAGGCTGGCCGACCAGCATCTGGTCACGGTCTATGAGACGCTGGAACGACCCATGCCCGCCGTGCTGGCCCGGATGGAGTGCGAGGGCATCCGCATCAATCCGGACTATCTGCGCCATCTGAGCCAGGACTTCGCCATGCGCATGGCAGAGTACGAGGCCAAGGCCCATGCCGAGGCCGGTCACCCGTTCAATCTGGGCAGCCCCAAGCAGATCGGAGATCTGCTGTTTGGCGAACTGGGCCTGCCCGGCGCGAAGAAGACCGCGACCGGCGCCTTCGCCACCGATGTCAGCGTTCTGGAGGATCTGGCCGTTCAGGGCCACGCCCTGCCCCGCACCCTGCTGGACTGGCGCCAGCTTCAGAAGCTGAAGAGCACCTATACCGACGCCCTGATGGCGGCGGCCTCGCCCGATACGCACCGGGTCCACACCTCGTTCTCGCTGGCCTCGACCTCGACCGGGCGGCTGTCCTCCACCGATCCCAACCTGCAGAACATCCCGATCCGCACGGAGGAAGGCCGCAAGATCCGCAAGGCCTTCATCGCCGAACCGGGCAATGTGCTGATCAGCGCCGACTATAGCCAGATCGAGCTGCGGCTTCTGGCCCATATCGGCGATATCGCGCAGCTCAAGCGCGCCTTCCATGACGGTCTCGATATTCACGCCATGACGGCGTCCGAAATGTTCGGCGTGCCGATCGAGGGCATGCCGTCGGATGTGCGCCGTCGGGCCAAGGCGATCAATTTCGGCATCATCTACGGCATATCCGCCTTTGGACTGGCCAATCAGCTGTCCATCCCGCAGGACGAGGCGGGCGCCTATATCCGCACCTATTTCGAGCGCTTCCCCGGCATTCGCGCCTATATGGACAAGACCAAGGCCCAGGTGCGCGAGCAGGGCTTCGTCTCCACCCTGTTCGGGCGCAAGGTCCATATTCCCGACATCGCCGCCAAGGCCGCAGGCCAGCGTCAGTTCGCCGAGCGGGCCGCCATCAACGCGCCCATTCAGGGCTCCGCCGCCGACATCATCCGCCGCGCCATGGCCCGCATTCCCGCAGCCCTTTCACAGGAGGGTCTGAAGGCGCGAATGCTGTTGCAGGTGCACGACGAACTGGTCTTCGAGGCGCCTGCAGATGAGGCTGATGCGGTCTGCACCCTGGCCAAACGCGTCATGGAACGCGCCGCCGAACCGGCCTTCTGCCTGTCCGTGCCCCTGATCGTCGAAGCCCGCGCCGCCGCCAACTGGGACGAGGCTCATTGATGCATTGTTCGACGAAGCGGACACCGGTTCGTCGCAAAAAATGCTCTAATTATATAGGGTTATGTGTAAAATTCGATCCAATCAGATCGGATTTGACCTTGCCGCGACGCCCGCCCTTATCCGCTCATCCCGGCCAAAGGCCGGGGTGAACGCAGACCCGTCAGCCCAGAGCCTCGCGAATCACCGCGCCCAGCACCTTCAGGCCGCGATCCGCCGCCGATGCATCCGCATGGCTGAAATTGAGCCTCATGGCGCCGGACGGCGCACCGCTATCGACCAGAAAATGCACGCCCGGCGTAAACAGGACGCCGCGCGCCACCGCCCTTGGCAAAAGGGCTTGCGCGTCCAGCCCGCCGCGCAGGACGGCCCAGAAAAACAGCCCTCCCGCCGGCGAGGACCAGTCCGCCAGCCCACCCAGATGGTGTTGCATCGCAGCTTCGAACATGTCGCGCCGTTCGCGATAGAGATTGACCAGTCGCCCCATGCGCTGCGCCCGGCCGGGGTCGTTCAGATAGTGCAGGACATAGAACTGGCTGAGCCGGTTGGTGTGCAGATCGGCGGCCTGTTTCAGATGCACCAGCTGCTCGAACACCCCCTCCGACGCCGCCAGAAAGCCCAGACGCAGGCCCGGCGCCACGGTCTTGGAAAACGAGCCCTGATAGATCCAGTCCGCCTGTTCGACCATGGCCGCGACAGGCGTGCGCTCGCAATCGTCATAGGCCAGATCACGATAGGGATCGTCCTCGAACAGAACCACGTCATGCGCATCGCAGGCCTGGGCCAGGGCCCGCCGCTCCGCCCCTGACCAGCACCGCCCTGTGGGGTTCTGGAAGGTGGGCGTGACATAGGCCAGACGCGGCGGCGCCTCCGCCCAGCCCGCTGACGGATCGGCGGGCGACAGGCACGACATCTGGGCGCCGAAGAACTGAAAGACCTGCAAGGCCGCCAGATAGGCGGGCGATTCCACCGCAATGGGCGCGCCCGCGTCGATCACCAGCTTGGCCGCCAGATCAATGCCCTGCTGCGAGCCGGACAGGACCATGATGCGGTGCGCAGGGCAGTCGAGGCCGATACAAGCCAGCTCCACCGAGATCCGCGCCCGCAGGTCCGGCTCCCCCTCGGTCGGGCCGTATTGCATGGCCGAAAGCGGGGCAGGCGGAAAGCTGAGATCAGCGAAACTGTCGGGCGCGGGCAGGCCGCCGGCAAAGGACACCATGTCGGGCTGTTGCGCCGCCGTCAGCATGGCCCGAACCGGCGAGCCGTGCAGATTGTCCAGTCGCTCCGACAGGCGCGCCATGACCGTTTCCTTTTCTTCGGTCGTGATTTTTAAGTCAATAATATTGACCTATCGACAGGCTAGAACCCCCTCTCTAATGTGTCAATATGGTTGACCCTGATTGCGCTTCCGACATCCCGACCTCACCGCACCTGCTGTTGGCGATCGAGCAATTGTTCTTCGCCTATCGCGCCTTTACCGACCTGCCCGACCGCATTCTGGAGCGGCAGGGACTGGGCCGGGTGCACCACCGCATCCTGTACTTCGTGGGACGAAATCCGCAGATCTGCGTCAGTGGCCTGCTCGATATCCTGGCCGTCAGCAAACAGGCGATCCACGCGCCGTTGCGACAATTGAGGGCGCTGAACCTGATCGACCTTCAGCCCGGCGCCTTGGACCGGCGAATCAAGCAGCTCAGCCTGACCGAGGCGGGACAGGCCCTGGAACAGGAATTGACGGGCGCCCAGATTCGCTACCTGCAAGCCGTATTCGACCGGGCCGGCCCGGACGCAGAGGCGGGGTGGCGCGCCGTGATGCGCGACATGGCTTGCGACCGTCAGGAGGCGCGTCCAGAAGAATCGCCACATTTCAACCGTCTGATGCGATTGAGATTTCTTTACATGTTCAACCCCTGAAAGCTGTTCTCTGTAATTAAACGGACGGCGGAATGTAACCCTGTCAAAAATACATCGTGAAATCGTGATCAGCCTCAACTTGACCGCAAAAGTTAACGGTGCGTTAACTATCAAATGCTGAGCCCAGTAGAATGGACCGGGAAACAGCAGAATTGAATACCG
>CAIOJR010000058.1 GCA_903858685.1 uncultured Caulobacterales bacterium
GGCAGCGCTGGCGGAGGTGGTGTAGCTGAACCCAACAAAAAACCCTCCCCCGCAGGCGGGAGAGGGTCTTAGGTCGTCCGAAACTGAAGGCCTAGAGTTGGGCCAGCATGTAGTCGGCGGCGGACACCTTGAACTCGCCGCCTTCTTCCACGTTCAGGTGCTCGACCTTGCCGTCATTGGCGACCAGCGAATAGCGTTGCGAGCGCAGGCCCATGCCGAACTTGGAGCCGTCGAACTCCAGACCCACGGCGCGGGTGAAGTCGCCATTGCCGTCGGCCAGCAGGGTCACTTCGTCGGTAATGCCCTGATCCTTGGCCCAGGCGCCCATGACGAACACGTCATTGACCGAGACGCAGACGATCTTGTCGACGCCCTTGGCCTTGAACTCGGCGACCTTGTCCTTGTAGCCGGGCAGGTGGCGGGCGGAGCAGGTGGGCGTGAAGGCGCCCGGCAGCGCAAGAAGCGCCACCTTGGCGCCCTTGAAGATGTCGTCAGAGGTGACGGGACGCGGACCTTCGGCGGTCATGGTCATGAAGGTGGCCGTTGGCAGGGTGTCGCCGACTTTGATGGTCATGGGCTCGTCTCCTTAGGCGCCGGTCACGGCGGCGCGCGGTGTGGTTGGGGCGCTGTCGACGCGCCTGTCAGCGAGATAGGAACACCAGACGGGCGAGCGCAAGACCCAACAGCGGCATATGCGCCCTCAGCCGGGTCAAGTCTTGCTATCGGCCGTGCAAGATATGATGTTTGCCTCATGCAGACCTATGACGACGACGACGACGACATGGAGATCGACACGTTCAACCCGTGGGGCGATGCTCTGGGGGGCGAAAGCCTGGCCGGACGGCTGTTGATCGCCATGCCCAATATCGGCGACCCGCGTTTCGACCGGGCCGTGATCCTGATGTGCGTTCATTCTCCCGATCAGGCCATGGGCATCACGATCAACCGACCGATGGAGGCCTTGTCTGTGCGCGACCTGATGTCGAAGCTGGGCATGAGCGAAGCCAAGGATGCGCCGGAACAGGCGGTTCTGGCGGGCGGGCCGGTGGAGCGGGAGCGCGGTTTCGTGCTGCACACCGACGACTACATGTCGCTTGAGTCCACCCTGCCTGTGGGGGCCGGCGTGTCCCTGACTGCAACGCGGGAGATTCTGGCGGCCCTGAGCGATGATGCGCGCCGCCCGGCCTGCGCGGCTCTGGCGCTCGGATGCGCCCAATGGGCGCCGGGCCAACTGGAGCGGGAACTGTCGGAAAATGTCTGGCTGACGGCGGACCCCGACCTGTCGATCATCTTTGACGCCGAACACCAGACCAAATGGTCGCGGGCGCTTGCCCGACTGGGCGTCAGCCCGGATCGGTTGTCCGGTCAGGCGGGGCGGGCCTGATCTCGATCGTCTAATAGGTCGTTTCCAGTCCCATCAGCCGCCCGTCAAAACCGCACAGGGTGACCTTGCCGACCCGACCGCGACGCTTCCAGTCGTCCCACGGATAGCGGGGGCGGCGCATGAAGATAATGCTGGCGGACCAGGTGTCGCCCGTATGGGCCACGTCGAAAGCGTATCTGCGCTTTTCAAACATGTCGCGCTGATCAGTGGCCAGGCTGAAATAGTTCTTGGCCATGGCGATGGCGTCGTCGCTGGACTTGATCAGGGGCGATTTGAGCTGCGACTGGGCCACGTCCGATGCGTTGCAGCCAGGCTCCGCCCGGGCGGGCGCCGCACTCGCCGCCAGCAACAGAACGACCAGAAAACAGCTTGCGAAGCGTGGACGCATGCGCAGCAACCTCCATCGCCCCCCCGAGCGATGTGTCGAGGTGTCAGGGCTGACCGCTTGCGTCAAG
Organism: uncultured Caulobacterales bacterium; assembly: GCA_903858685.1. GTDB lineage: Bacteria > Pseudomonadota > Alphaproteobacteria > Caulobacterales > Caulobacteraceae > CAIMFV01. The sequence goes on from CAIOJR010000058.1 coordinate 1,840, forward strand.
GGGCATGGGCCGAAAGTGGATGCGAAAGCTTGACTCTGGCGACCAGTTCTCGCAGTTAAAGTGATCTCCTTGCGGGAGAGTCCGGTGAGTCTGACCTTCAGACCGCATCGGCGCCGAAGGCGCAACCGCCCCGGAAACGCTCAGGCAAACGGACCGCAAGAAGGAACACAACGCTGGAAAGCAGGCTCGCCGTCAGGCGCGCCTCGCCGAAGGAGCAAGGCGAGCCATAAATGCGGCCGCCGGAATCTCTCAGGTCCATGGACAGCGGGGGCGCAGACATCGCGGCGATCTAGCGCCGGGACGAATCTGCGTTCTGAACCGTGATCCGGGGCCTGCCATGTCTGATGAAATCAACCTGCAAAAGACCGTTCTGCACGCCGCGCATGTGGCCCTTGGCGCGCGCATGGTGCCGTTTGGCGGCTATGACATGCCGGTTCAGTATCGCGAGGGCGTGCTGGCCGAGCATCGCTGGACCCGCGAGTCTGCAGGCGCGTTTGACGTCAGCCACATGGGCCCTTCCTTTCTGTCCCTGATCAGCCGCACCGGCGACGCCGACAAGGATCACGCCGCCGTCGCCGCTGTGATCGAGCCCCTGATCTGCGGCGACATCGCCGGTCTGAAGCCGGGCCAGATCCGCTACACCCTGCTTCTGAATGATGAAGGCGGCATGGTCGATGATCTGATGATCGCCCGCCCGTTCGAGCCGCAGCATCAGGGCGGGCTCTATATTGTCGTCAATGCCGGGACCAAGGATGGCGACTTCGCCATGATCGCCGCCGCCGCCGCCGGACGGGCCAGGCTGGAGCGCGCCGACGATCGCGCGCTGGTGGCCGTGCAGGGGCCACAGGCTGCGCAGGCCTTCGCCGTGATGGTTCCGGACGCCGCCGGCCTGACCTTCATGACCCACCGCCGCCTGGACTGGCAGGGTCATGAACTGGTCGTGGCGCGCTCTGGCTATACGGGCGAGGACGGGTTCGAGGTGCTGGTTCCCGCCGCCGCCGCCGCCCGCTTCTGGGACCAGCTTCTGGCCGATGAGCGCGTCAAGCCGGTCGGCCTGGGCGCGCGCGACAGTCTGAGGCTGGAAGCGGGCCTGCCGCTCTATGGCCACGACGCCGACGAGACCGTCTCGCCGGTGGAGGCCGCGCTGACCTTCGCCATTTCCAAGCGCCGCCGTCTGGCGGGCGACTTCCCCGGCGCATCGCGCATTCTGGCGGAGCTTGAGGACGGGCCGGACCATGTTCGCGTGGGCCTACGCGTGCTGGAAGGCGCGCCGGCCCGTGAGGGCGCCGACATTGCCGACGAGGCGGGCGAGGTCATAGGCCGCGTCACCTCTGGCGGGCCCTCGCCCAGCCTCGGCTATCCCATCGCCATGGGCTTCGTGCCGCCGGAACTGTCAGGCCTCGGCTCGCGCCTGAAGGTCATTGTGCGCGGCAAGGCCGCCGCCGCTGAAGTCGTACCCCTGCCATTTGTCGCCCATCGCTACGTGCGTAAGGTCTGAGGAGATCACCCCAATGCGCTTTACCAAGGATCATGAATGGATCGCCCAGAGCGGCGACGTGGCCACGGTCGGCATCACCAACTACGCCGCGGAACAGCTTGGCGATGTGGTGTTTGTCGAACTGCCAGAGGTCGGCCGCACCCTGAAGCCCGGCGACAGTCTGGCGGTGGTGGAAAGCGTCAAGGCGGCCTCGGACGTCTATTCGCCCATCTCCGGCGAGGTGGTGGAGATCAATGAGCAACTGAGCGGCAATCCTGAAGGGGTGAACCAGTCGCCGGAAGATCTGGCCTGGTTTGCGAAGGTCAGGCTGTCCAACCCGTCTGAACTCGACGGGCTGATGGACCGCGCCGCCTACGAAGACTATCTGGCGGGGCTCTGAAGCATCATGCGCTATCTGCCCCTGACGCCGGATGATCGCGCCCAGATGCTGGCGACCATCGGTGCGAGCAATATTGACGAGCTGTTCTGTGACGTGCCGCAGGCCGCGCGGCTGTCGGGGCCGGTGGACCTGCCCTATGTGCAGGGCGAACTGGAGGTGGAGCGCAAGCTGGCCGGTCTGGCGCGGCGCAACCGCACGGCGGGCGAGGGTCCGTTCTTCTGCGGCGCGGGCGCCTATCGCCATCAGGTGCCGGCGAGCGTGGATCACCTGATCCAGCGCTCGGAGTTTCTGACCTCCTACACGCCCTATCAGCCCGAAATTGCGCAGGGCACGCTTCAGGTGCTGTTCGAGTTCCAGACCCAGGTCGCACGCCTGACGGGCATGGACGTCGCCAACGCCTCTCTTTACGACGGTTCAACCGCGGCGGCCGAAGGGGTCATGATGGCCTCGCGCGTCACCCGCCGCACGCGCGCGGTCCTGTCGCCCGGTCTGCATCCGCACTATGCCGACACGATCCGGACCATGGCCGAAGCCGCCGGCCTGACAGTTGAAGCCCTGCCGCTGGCCATTGATGCAGAGGCGCAGGTGCTGGACGCCATAGACGCCGACACCGCTTGCGTCGTGGTCCAGACCCCCAACCTGTTCGGTACGGCGACGGATGTGACCCGGATCGGGGAGGCGGCCCGCGCCGCGGGCGCCCTGATGATCGTGGTGACGACGGAGGCCGTCTCCTTTGGTCTGTTGAAGTCGCCGGGCGCCATGGGCGCAGACATTGTCGCCGCCGAGGGTCAGTCCATCGGCAATGGCCTGAACTATGGCGGCCCCTATGTGGGTTTGTTCGCCGTGCGCGAAAAGCATCTGCGACAGGCGCCGGGTCGGCTGTGCGGAGAGACGGTGGATGCCGACGGCCGGCGCGGCTTTGTGCTGACCCTGTCGACGCGCGAGCAGCATATTCGCCGCGACAAGGCCACATCCAACATCTGCACCAATTCAGGGCTCTGCGCCCTGGCCTTCTCCATCCATATGAGCCTGCTGGGCGAGACGGGTCTGCGTCAGCTTGCAGCCCTGAACCACGCCAAGGCGCGCGCCCTGAAGGCGGCCCTGTCGCAGGTCAAGGGCGTGGAGGTGCTGACGCCGCGCTTCTTCAACGAGATCGCCGTGCGTCTGCCGGTCGCCGCCGCCCCGGTGGTGGAGACCCTGGCCGCCAACGGCGTTCTGGCGGGCGTGCCGGTGTCGCGTCTGGCGCCTAATGCCGGCCTTGACGACGTGCTGTTGCTGGCGGCCACGGAAACCACGCCCGACTCTGATATCGCCTTCCTGTCCCGCGCCCTGTCAAAGGTGCTTGCCTGATGTCCATGCTCTCCACCGGCCGCCCCACCCGGCCAGAACAGGTGATTACCCGCCCCGCGACCCTGACGGGCGCCGAGGGGCTGTTGCAGCACGAACCGCTGATTTTCGAGCTGGGCGGCTGGGACAAGACCGGCGTCGACCTGCCGCCGGTTCCCGCCGACTTCGCCGAGGATGATCTGGGCGATCTGCTGCGCGTCGAGCCGATCGGCCTGCCCGGCCTGTCCGAGCCGGAAACCGTGCGCCACTATGTGCGGCTCAGCCAGCAGAACCACGCCATTGATCTGGCGCTCTACCCGCTCGGCTCATGCACCATGAAGCACAATCCGCGCCTGAACGAGAAGATGGCACGCCTGCCGGGCTTTGCCGACATCCACCCGCTGCAGCCGGTCTCCACGGTGCAGGGGGCGCTGCAACTGATTGACGAACTGGCCCATTGGCTCAAGACCCTGACGGGCCTGCCCGCCGTGGCCATGACGCCCAAGGCCGGCGCCCATGGGGAGCTGTGCGGTATTCTGGCCATCACCGCCGCCCATCGCGCCAAGGGCGATACGGCGCGCGACACGGTGCTTGTCCCCACCTCGGCCCACGGCACCAATCCGGCGACGGCGGCCTTTGTCGGCTACAAGGTTCAGGAAATCGCCCAGACGGCGGACGGACGGGTCGATCTGGCGGATCTGGAGGCCAAGCTCGGCCCCCATGTGGCGGCCATCATGGTCACCAATCCAAACACCTGCGGCCTGTTCGAGCGCGAGGTGCGCGAGATTGCCCGACTGACCCATGCGGCGGGCGCCTTCTTCTACTGCGACGGCGCCAATTTCAACGCCATTGTCGGGCGGGTGCGTCCGGGCGATCTGGGCGTGGACGCCATGCATATCAACCTGCACAAGACCTTCTCCACGCCCCATGGCGGCGGCGGACCGGGCGCAGGGCCGGTGGTGTTGAGTGCGGCGCTGGCCCCCTTCGCGCCGGTGCCCTATGTGACCCACGGGCCGGACGGCTTTGATCTGTGCGAGGCTGACGCCCAGGCCTTTGGCCGCATGTGCGCCTTCAACGGCCAGATGGGCATGTTCGTGCGGGCCTATGCCTATATGCTCAGCCACGGCGCGGACGGCCTGCGTCAGGCGGCGGAGGATGCGGTTCTCAACGCCAACTATATCAAGGCGCGCCTGTCCAAGGTGATGAGCCCGGCCTTCCCTGACGGGCCCTGCATGCATGAGGCCCTGTTCGACGATCACTGGCTGGAGGATACGGGCGTCACCACGCTCGACTTCGCCAAGGCCATGATTGACGAGGGTTTCCACCCCATGACCATGTACTTCCCGCTGGTGGTTCATGGCGCCATGCTGATCGAGCCGACCGAGACGGAGTCAAAGGCCGAGCTGGACCGGTTCTGCGACATGGTCGAGGCCCTCGCCGGCGCCGTCAGGGCCGGGGATGTGGACCGCTTCAAGGGCGCGCCCTTCCACGCCCCGCGCCGTCGACTGGACGAGACGCAGGCCGCGCGCAAGCCCCGGCTGAAATGGACCGAACCGGCGCCGCAGGCCATAGCCGCCGAGTGATTTCGTGCTAAGCCCTCACCCACCGGGCGCAGAGTCCGGTGGGTGACGATAATTTCATGTTCCCAAACCCTTTTTTCATAGGGCTTGTGCGCATATTTCCATTCTGCAAAGAAACCGCGAACACGCCTGTCTGGCGGGGTTGCGCCTGGGAGGCTGCCTATTGCCGGCGAGGATTCTGAGAAGCCTGCGTCCGGTCTTTACGGTGTTGGGTCTCGTACTCATAACTCTGGGGATTCCGACAGCGCTGCTGCCGACCCATCTGGGCGTGGTGCTGCTGATCGTCGGCCTGATCGTGGTCCTGCGCAATTCCCTACGCTGGCGGCGCCGCTTCATCCTTTTGCAACGCCGCTACCCCCGATGGGTCTTTCCCCTGCGCCGTCTGCTGCGCCGCGAAATCTGGCCGGTCTTCTGGCATGAGACCCTCAGAATGGAGCGCTTCTGGCTGCCCACGCGCTGGCGCAGGTTGAGGCGGATGCGGCGGTGGATATTGCGCAGGCCTCTGCCTTGATGGGCGGGCGCTGAGACCTATCCGGCGGGCCATTGCGACAGGATGGTGGCGGCGTCGAAATAGTCCCGCCAATGGGTGATGCGGTTGTCGTGAACCTCGTAGACGCCGGTCACCGGCAATTCGACCCAGCGGTCTTTGAGCCGGTGTCGGTCCAGCCGTTCGAGCGTGACCACGGGGCCGTTGGCGGCCCAGCGCAAGATACGGAACTCGTTCTCGATGGTCGGGCTGAAGAAGGGCTCCAGAAGGGCGCGGACTCCAGCCGGACCCCGGACCGTTCCGATAGGGGGAGGGTTGATGTATTCCACGTCACTGGAAAGCAGTTTTTCCGCCTCGTAATAGTTCAACGGCTCCATCAGCTTCATGAAGTTCCGCACGGTGTCGACTGGGGCGAGGGTCTGGTTCGGCATGGGCTTTGGCTCCTGAAATCGTCGCCCTTTTTGCCGTCGCTTGTCCCTGCTTCGCAATTACGCCTCAGGTCATGAATGGCCTGTGGCGGTCCCGCGAAACAGAGTTTCGGTCTCAGCGTCTGCGGGAAACAGCGTCTCGATCCGCAGTTCATCGGCTGTTACGTCCTGGGCGGTGCCAAAGGTTGCGACGACGGCGAACATCGACATGCGTTGGCCATGGGCGCGCAATTCAATCGGCATAACCGGCACAAGCACCATATCTACCGGCGACCCTAAAAGTTCGGCGTCCTGAAGCGGGGCCAGCTCGTCCAGCACCGCCTGCATTTCCTGACCGCCCACCGCCTCGGCCTCGCGAAGCGCACGTCGCCACATCAGAGGGCCGATAGCGCTCCAGTTTGTGACGAAAGGTCTGATGCCGTCAGGGTGAAAGAACAGACGCATCAGGTTCGGCTGATCGCCCGTGACACGGGTCCAGATGTCGTCCCCCAGCATTGCGCCGAGCCGCTCAAACGGAGCGTTTGCCATTTTGATATTCCAGGCACGGTCAACGGCGACAGCAGGGAATGGCTCGTGCGCCTTCAGCATCATATGCACAGCGCCCATCACCTGGCTCATCTGCGGATGGTCCAACGCCCGTGCCTGAAACACGGGCGCGAAGCCTGCGGCGGTCAGCCAGACATTGCGATCCCTAAGGGGAACTTCCAGCGTCTCGCTGAGTTGCAGCACCATGCTTCGGCTTGGTCTGGCGCGTCCGGACTCAAGGAAACTGACATGGCGCTGCGATACGCCGGACGACAAGGCCAGATCCAGTTGGGACAGCCGCCGCTTTTGTCGCCACTCGCGAAGCAGCCCGGAAAACCCGCCGATCCTGCCCGACGGCGTCGGGTCTTTTGATGCAGCCACCCTGATCCCCCATTGTTCAATCGCACGGTGACGGGGCGTCCGCATCGATTCAATGACCTTTGAGGTAATTGCAGAGCATCCGATAGATTGCCAGCCTATCGGGAACACCAACCGGAGGGCGCGCTGTGAGGCTATTTCAGGGATTTTTGATCGTCATGATGGGCGTCATCGGCGCCTATACAGGCGTCGTGATCGCTTCCCACGGCGCGAACCTCTTGCCTGTGTTCTTCGGCGACATGGCGAGAATGGCGTGGCCGGGTCAGTTCAATCTGGACTTCATGTGCATGCTCGGGCTTTCCGCCGTGTGGGTGGCATGGCGCCACCGGTTCACACCCGCCGGGCTCGGGCTGGCTCTGCTGGCCTTTTTTGGCGGCTCGATGTTTTTGAGCGTCTATCTCCTCATCATCAGTTTGTCCGCACGGGGTGGGATCAGCGAAGTCCTGATCGGAAGGCGCGCGACACCTTAGAGGACGATGGACGATGGACGGCTAGGTTTAGCGCTTCGCTGCTCAGATATCGCCAATTCCAATCTCTCTCATCGCCTCCGCATCCGACGCGCCGCCATGGTGGATCAGCCACCAGAGCGCGAAGAACATCAGGGGCCAGCGCTGGCCAAGCCCTGCATCGGTGTCAAACACAGCGCGCACACGGTCCGGGTCGCAATGGGCGCGCACGCCCTCTATCTGAGCGATGCGAGGGCCGAGCCTGGCGGCGTGCGGCGCGATCCAGCTGTCGACCGGTACGGTGAAGCCCTGTTTGCGGGCGAAGGGGGCCGCGACGGGGCAGTGGGTCTGCAGCCATAGCCGCAAGAGCCACTTGCCCATGCGCCCGTGCACCTTTTGCCGGTCGGGCAGGGCGGCGGCGAAATCGGCCACCTCGCGGTCCAGAAACGGGGTGCGGCCCTCCAGCCCGTGGGCCATCAGGCAGCGGTCGAGCTTCAATAACAGGTCATTGGGCAGCCAGGTCCGTACATCGGCCTCCTGAGCGCGGCCAAGGGTCGTGGCGGCCTGATTGGCGCCCGCCGCAAGCCAGCGGGCGACAGAGGCCGCGCCATGGTCGGGCAGGGCGTCCACGCGGGCGCGGGGCTGTGCGGGACGGCCGCCCAGCCAGGCGGGGCGCAGGGCGCGCCGATAGCGGCCATAGCCGGCAAACAGCTCGTCCCCGCCCTCGCCCGACAGGACCACGGTCAGGGTCCCCCGCGCGGCCTGGGCCAGCTTGTAGGTCGGCAGACAGGCGAAGTCGGTGGTCGGGTCGTCCAGAGCGCGCGCGATCCTGGGCGCGGTGGCCCAGAAGTCCTGTTCGGTGAAGGTGATTTCGCGCCAGTCCAGATTGAGCGCGCGGGCGACGGCCTCGGCCTGGCGCCGCTCATCTGCTGCGCCCGGCGCGTCAAAGCCGCAGGTGAAGGCGGTGACGGGGCGCGCATTCAGCCGCGCCATCAGGGCCGCGATGATGCTGGAATCCACGCCGCCGGACAGGAACAGGCCATAAGGCACGTCGGAGCGCTGATGCACCGCGACGCTGGTCTCCAGCACCTTGTCCAGCGCCGCCACGGCCTGCGCATCCTCGCGCGGCGCGGTGCGGCGGGGCGAGGGCGTGCGGGCCAGCCAGTCGGCGCCGCGCACCAGCTTGCCGTCTACGATCTGCGCCGCCTCGCCCGGCGCGAGCGCGTCCACGCCAAAGGGGGGGGCGCCGGTGCGATAGCCAAGGGTCAGGACGTCCTCGCCCAGTTCCTGCGTCACGGGCGGCCGCGGCTGCGGCGCCAGAACGGCGGGCTCCGACGCAAAGGCCACGCCATTATCGGTCTGGCGCACATAGAGCGGCTTGATGCCGAACGGATCGCGCACCAGCCAGGTTCGGTCGTCGGCGCCGATCAGGCAAAGCCCGTACATGCCGCGCAGCCGGTGAAAGGCGGCGGCCCCTTCACGCCCATAGAGGTGGGCCAGCGGCTCGAAGTCGGAGCCGGTGGCCAATGCATCGGTCAGCCCGAAGGCCTCGCGCAGCTCCACATAATTGTAGATCTCGCCATTGCCGATGATGGTGGCGCCCGCCGCATGCAGGGGCTGCCAGCCGCCTTCCAGATCGATGATGGACAGGCGCGCATGGGCCACGCACCCGCCGCGCACCCGCTCCACCCGCACGCCGTCCGGCCCGCGATGGGTCAGGCCGGCGATCATGCGCCGGGTCTCGATCTCGGCGGCGTCATGGTCAGTCGCGCCCAGCACGCCCGCTATGCCGCACATGGCGGGCCTCCCAGCCGGGCGGGGCAGGCGCTGCGGAGCGCGCAGGGGCTTGGGGCGGGGCGGATCATCTGCGCCGGTTTAGCAGGCCCGACGCCCCTTCGCGACCCCAAAGCGCCAGACGGCGTCAGGAGGACGGTCAGCATGGGGCAGACGCCCGCAGACGCCTCTCACCTTCATCTGTCGCAGAGTCACATCTTGCAGCGGCGACCATGACGGCCATCACCTTGCGGGTCCGATGACGTACAAGTTGTCACATTGCACGCGCAGGCGCTTGAGGTCGCCCGACTTTGCAGCTATACGGCCTGCCTCGCGCGGTTGGGTAGCTCAGATGGTTAGAGCGGTGGATTCATAACCCACAGGTCTGCGGTTCGATCCCGCCCCCAACCACCATGCGGACATGCGCGAACCCGGGCTTTGCTAGGGTGGCGTTAATTCTCCCGCCATTACCGTGGGTTAGCACGCTTCGCCGCATCACGTGGCGGCTCTCGCCGACCTGTTTGGCCGCTGATCTGGCCCGAACACCCTTCCTGGAACGCCCCTCTCTCTTGGGCCATTTCAGGACTTCGGATTCGCCTGTTTGCATCGGAACATTTGCAC
>CAIOJR010000059.1 GCA_903858685.1 uncultured Caulobacterales bacterium
GAAGGGCCTGGGCTCCGTCGCCGCCGAGTCCTCGGCGCCGAAGGAACCTCAGATCGACAAATATGGTCGCGCCTATGCGACCGGCAAGCGCAAGAACGCGATCGCCAAGGTGTGGATCAAGCCGGGTTCCGGCAAGATCACCATCAATGATCGCGACCAGACGGTCTATTTCGCCCGCCCGGTTCTGCGGATGATGATCGCCCAGCCCCTGACCGTGTCTGACCGCGCGACGCAGTTCGACGTCGTGGTGTCCGTGAAGGGTTCGGGCCTGTCCGGCCAAGCCGGCGCCATCCGTCACGGCATCTCCAAGGCGCTGACCTATTACGAGCCCGGCCTGCGCGCCGTCCTCAAGCCGCATGGCTTCCTGACCCGCGACAGCCGCGTCGTTGAACGCAAGAAGTACGGCCGTGCGAAGGCGCGTCGTAGCTTCCAGTTCTCGAAGCGCTAAGCCCGTCACAAAGGCTCGATACAGCCAGGGGGCGCTTCGGGAGACCGAAGCGCCCTTTGTGCATTCTGGAACACCCCGCACCCAAGGATCAGGAGCAGATCATGGCGGTTCAGGTATTTATTGACGGCGAGGCCGGGACCACGGGTCTGCAGATCCGGGAGCGCCTGGAATCTCGCGCCGACATCAACCTGATCAGCATCGATCCGGCCCGCCGCAAGGACGAGGCGGCGCGTGCTGAGGCGCTCAACGCGGCGGATGTGGCGATCCTGTGCCTGCCGGACGAGGCTGCGCGCGAGGCGGTCAGCCTGATCCGCAATGGCAGGACCAAGGTCATCGACGCCTCCACCGCCTATCGCACGGCGACAGGCTGGACCTATGGCTTTGCCGAACTGCGCCCGGGCCAGCGCGAGGCGATCCGTTCTGCGCGGTTCGTGTCCAATCCGGGCTGTTACCCGACAGGATTTCTGGCGCTTATCCGTCCACTCGTGGCGGCCGGGCTGGTTCCAGCCGACTGGCCTTTGACGGTCAACGCCGTGTCCGGCTATTCCGGCGGCGGCAAGGCGATGATCGCTGAGTTTGAGCATGTGGGCGCGGAAAATTACACGCGCACCCCGCTGCGGATCTACGCCACCAACTTGACACATAAGCACGTGCCGGAAATGCAGGCCCATGCCGGTCTGGCCCATCCGCCGCTGTTTTCGCCTGCTGTGGGTCGCTACGCCCAGGGGATGCTGGTCGAGGTTCCGCTGCAACTGTTCGCCCTGCCGGGCAGGCCAACCCTGGAACAGGTGCAAGCCACGCTCAGCGCCGCCTATGAGGGCGAGCGCTTTGTGACGGTGGCCAGTCTTGCCGAGTGCGCAGCCGTCAAGACGCTTGATCCGGAAGGGCTGAACGGAACCAATGGTCTGAAGCTGTTCGTCTTCGGCAACGCTGCCGTCGGACAGGCGCGACTGGTGGCGCTTCTGGATAATCTGGGCAAGGGCGCATCCGGCGCGGCGGTTCAGAACCTGAACCTGCTTGCCGGGCTGGACGAGGGAGCCGGGCTCCAGAGCCTGCCGGGTTCAAACTGAGTCTGACATTTGGAAAGGCGTTTATCCGGGCGGAAAAACCGGATTCCCCTTTCCCTGACAGATTTCAGCTTGTCGGTTCCGATCGCTTCAGAAGATCGACCAGCACATCCTTCCAGGCCGCCGCCCAGGTATGGGTGCTGTGGCCGTGGGTCTTGTCGCTGATCGGCAGAAGCACGAACCGTCCCTTGGCGATGCGCGGCGCCATTTTTTCGGCTATGCCCAGTTCCGGCGGATTGATGAAGTCGTCAGCCGAATTCACCCAGGCCAGAGGCGTCGTGATCTTTTCCAGACCGCCAGACGGGTCGTAGTCGCCCGACGAGGCCACCTGATAGATCAGATCATTGGCGTCTGGACCCGAGGCAATGGCGCTGTCCATGGCCTCGACATAGCCATCAGCGGCGTCGCGCATAGGCCATTGTTTCTGGTTCTGAAGCGGGGCCGATCCCGCCAATGCCAGGAGATCGGCGGCGGTGCGCAGGCCCTGCACCGGCGGGGTCTTGTATTCCCCCCCCTGCCAGGCCGGATCCTTCTTCACCGCATCGATCAGCATCTTGCGCCACAGGCGGTTGCGACCGGCGATCGGGCTCGGCAGGCAGGCCAGAGGCATGAGCGCGTCGGCGCCGTCCGGAAAGGTCTCTCCCCACAGAAAGGCGTGCATGCAGCCCATCGAGGTTCCCAGCACCAACCGCAGGCGCGCCACGCCCAGATGCTCCGCCGTCAGGCGATGCTCGGCCTCCACCATGTCGGCATAGTCATAATGGGGGAACTGCGCATGAAGCCCGTCGCTTGGCTTGGATGAGGCGCCGTGGCCGATATCGTCGATCAGAATGATGTAGTGACTGGCCAGATCGAGCGGCTGGCCAGAGCCAAACAATTCGTCAGCAAACTGCGCGCGCAGGAACTGGCGTCCGTCGCCGCCAGTGCCATGCAAGAGCAGAACGGCGTTATCAATCCGGCCTTTGGCGTTGCGATGGGGCTGGCCAAGTGTGGCGTAATGGATCCTGAGGGCGGGCAGGCGCTCTCCCGAGCGGAACTTGAAATCCGGGATCACATAGTCTGCAGGGGTTGGAGCATAGACCGGTCCGGCGGCGTGCACTGTTGTCGCCAGGCTGATGGCGAACAACAGGAACAACAATTTCGACTTCATTCTTGGAGCCCCGTTCTGCGGCGGAAATCAGGCGTCCGAGCGGACCTTCACATAGCTGCCCGGCGCGTCCTCCAGCGGCGTCAATGGCCCCTTGGATGGGTCGCGCGCGGGAACCTTCTCGCCCGAATGTTTTGACAGCCAAACATCCCAGTGCGGCCACCAGCTGCCGGGATATTCCTTCGCCCCCGCCAGCCACGCCTCAAGGGTGTCGGGAAGGGCGGGATTGATCCAGTGCTGATATTTCTTTGCGGCCGGATGGTTCACGACCCCGGCAATGTGACCTGAACCGGCCAGGGTCATTTCGGTGGGACCGCCAAACAGCTTGGCGCCGCGATAGATCGAGCGCATGGGCGCAATATGGTCTTCGCGGCTGGCCTGGATGAACACCGGGATCTTGACGTCTTTCAGGTTCAGTTTCACGCCCGCCAATTCCAGAACGCCATTGGCGAGCGCGTTTTCCTGATAGAATTTCCGCAGATATTGCAGATGAAGCGTCTTGGGCATGCGCGTCTGGTCGGAGTTCCAGAACAGCAGATCAAAGGGCGTCGGGTCCTTGCCCATCAGGTAGTTGCTGACGAAGAACGACCAGATCAGGTCATTGGCGCGGAGCATGTTGAAAGTTTCGGCCATGGCTGCGCCGGGCAACACGCCGCCGGACGCGTCCATGCGCTTTTCAAGGTCCTTCAACCACTCTTCGTTGGTGAAGAGCAGGAGGTCGCCCGCCTCGGCGAAGTCCTGCTGGGCGGCGAAGAAGGTGGCGGCGTTGATGGATTTGTCCCCCTTGGCGGCCATATGGGCCAGGGTGCAGGACAACAGCGTGCCGCCAATACAGTAGCCTACGGCATTGACAGCTTCGACGCCGCACTGGCGCTTCACCTGGGCCACGGCTTCGTACATGCCTTCGAACATGTAGTCTTCAAGGGTCTTGGTTGCGAGATGGGCGTCCGGATTGACCCAGGATGTCACAAACACGGTCACGCCCTGGCCGGTCAGCCAGCGGATCATGGAGTTTTCAGCGCGCAGGTCCAGAATGTAGAACTTGTTGATCCAGGGGGGGAATATCAGCAACGGCGTTTCGTAAACCGTCTCGGTCGTTGGCGTGAACTGCAGCAGTTCAAACAGATCGTTGCGGAAGACGACCTTTCCAGGCGCCGTCGCCACATTCTCCCCGACCTTGAAGCGATCCGCTTCGGTCTGACTGATGGCCAGTTGGCCGCCGCCGCGCATCAGATCCTCAGCGAAGTTTTCCGCGCCCTTGAGAATACTGGCGCCGTTGGTCTCCATCGCCTTTTTCAGCGCTGCAGGGTTGGAGATGAGGAAGTTGGAGGGCGAAATCGCGTCCGTCAGCATCTTGGTGAAGAACTCGACCCGCCGTTTCGCCAGGGGCTCCACCCCCTCGACGCTGCCAACCATGTCATTCAGCCAGTTTGATGTGACGAGGTAGGACTGTTTCATCACGTCAAAAACGGGATTGTTCCGCCATTCGGGATCGTTGAAGCGCTTGTCGCCCCGCGCCGGTTCCACGACCGGCTCCGCCTCTTGCCCGTACATGCGCTTGGAGGTGTTGCTCCAGAGCTGCATGTAGCGCTGGAACAGGTCAGCCTGGGCGCGCATCAGGTTTTCAGGCTGGTTCGCCAACTGTCCCATGACTTCTGCGAGCGCGGGGCCCACGTGAAAGGGGTCGGGCGAGAGGGCCGCAGGCCGCTCAGCCTGACGCAATGCTGATTCGGCAATGGCGCCCTGAGCTGTCACTGCGGCCTTGGCCAGATTGGCTGACAGGGTTTCCAGGCCTTTCAGCTGCTCTGGCGTCATGGCCTGAAGCTGTTCAAGTCCTGCACCCAATGGCGCGCCCTGGAATGCGGGGTTGGTGAAGGCGCTGAACGGATTGGACGGGGCCTCTGGACTGGCGCTGGCTTTGGCCTTCTCGGGCTGGGGGGGCGGGGCCTGGGGGGCGTCCGGCTGCGGGGCCGTCCTTGCCGATGCCGTAGATTTTACGGTCTTTGAAGCAGCAGGCTTTTTCGCCTTGGGCGCAGACACCGCCGCCGCCGCCGCGGGCGCCTGGACAGGCTTTCTGGCGGGCGCCGCAGCGGCCCTTGCCGCCGCCTTGGGCGCGCTTCGGGTCTTGGCGGGGGGACCTCCCTCAGCCTTTGTGGGCGTCTTTGTTTCGACCGGAGCGGGCGCTTTCGCAGGCGTCTTGCCCGAAGACTTGCCAGACTTGGCGCTGCTCTTCCTGTTAGAGGTTCTGTCAGCCATGGGGCTTCTCCTCGTTGTGGTCTTGATAAGCCTAGCACTCTTTGCATTGGCGTCGATCATCGCATAAGACCAGAATCCAGATGATCCACATTTCAGCATCAGCAGGCCCTCCAATGGCCATTAGCCGAACACCGGCCCGCGCGATAGCTCGCGCGTGCGCACTGTTGCTGTTGGCGGGCGTGGCGGGGTGCGCCGACCTGCGCAATGTGATGTCGCTTGACCCCGGCGGCGTGGACCCTGCGTCGCCCGTCGCCGCCCGGACAGTGGCGGCCTCCCGGACTGACGCGAAATATATCCCCTTCCAGCAGGCGCCCCTTCTGCCCAAGGACCTGCGTCCGGCGTCCGACTTCAAGGCGCAGGTCAGCGACATGGTCGGCCGCCGCCGGACATTGGAACGCCAGACCGCAAGCCTGCCTGCCGGGCAGACCGACACCGAAGCTTTCGCCAGAACCAACAGCGAAAAACTCCTGAAGCTTGGCCTGAAGCCGCCCGCAGCCGATCAGTCTGACCAGACGGACGCCTATGTCGCCAAGCTCAGGGCCCTGGCCGCGCCGCCGAGAGACAATGATGCCCCCCCCGCGTCGACGAGCCGGGCGATCCCGACTCCGGCCGCTGCACCGGTCTCGGCGCCCCCCACACAGTGACGTCCCATCCAGGCGGCGCGACCGGACGAATTTCACAGGACTGACATGACCAAGAGCGAAAAAGTGCTCCGTATCGGCCTTGCCGGGGCGGGCGTGGTGGGACAGGGATTGCTGAAGTTCCTGGCGCAGCGTCCAGACTTTGCGCCGGCTGGCGCAACCGTGGTCGTGACAGGCGTCTCGGCCCGCAACCGCGAGCGTCAACGCGAGGTGGACCTGTCGGACCTCGTATGGTTCGACGATCCGGTAGAGCTTGCCATGTCCGACAGCAACGACGTCTTCATCGAGCTGATCGGCGGCTCCGAGGGGCCGGCCCGCACGGCGGTGGAGGCGGCGCTTTCGCTCGGCAAGCCGGTCATCACGGCCAACAAGGCGCTTCTGGCGGTGCACGGTCATGATCTGGCCGTTCTGGCGGAATCCACAGGTGCGGCCCTGCTGTTTGAAGCCGCCGTCATGGGCGGCACGCCGGCGGTGAAGATGTTGCGCGAAGGACTGGTCGGCGACGACGTGTCGCGCGTGGCCGGTATCCTGAACGGGACCTGCAATTTCATTCTCAGCGAGATGGAGGCCAGCGAACTCAGCTTTGATGTCGTTCTGGCGGACGCGCAGGCCCGCGGTTTTGCAGAGGCGGACCCCACCACCGATATCGGCGGCTTTGACGCCGGCCACAAGATCGCCCTTCTGGGAGCCCTCGCTTTCGGCGGTGCGCCTGACTTTTCCACAGCCGAGATTGAAGGCATTGACCAGGTGGAGCTGCTCGATATCCGACTGGCGCGACAACTGGGGTTTCGGATCAAGCTGATCGCTCAGGCGACGCGAGAGGGACGGCTGGCCAGTGTCAGGGTCAACCCGGCGCTTGTGCCGCTCAGCCATCCGCTGGCCCAGGCGGGCGGGTCGCTGAATGCGCTGTTCATCGAGGGCGACCGCATTGGCCGGATCTTTCTGCAAGGACCGGGCGCGGGCGCTGGACCGACCGCCGCGGCCGTCGCCGCCGACATCGCCGATCTTCTGACCGGCGCCCGCCGCCCGGTGTTCCAGAAACCGGCCAGATTGCTGGCCCGACTGAGCCCGGCCGATCACGCGCATCGCAAGACGGCCGCCTATATCCGACTATTGGTGGCCGATAAGCCCGGCGTGATCGCGGCGGTGACCGACGCGCTCGCCAAGGCGGGGCTGTCCATTGACAGCTTTCTGCAACGCTCCGTGCAGGATACTGGACTGGTGCCGATTGTGCTGACCACTCAGCCAGCGCTGGAATCCTCGGTGGATGAGGCTATTGAGCATATAGCGGCGCTGGACGTTGTGATCGAACGGCCACGAATGATACGCATCGCGCAGATTTAATTATACCGTGCCATATTCGATGTAGAACGGCTTATCCAACTTTCTGGAACTTCGGAGTAGCGCCCATGTCGGCGAAATCAGCCTCGGACGCCGGGGCGGCCAGAATTTGCAATCTGGCGATGGATGCTGCCAGGGTGACAGAAGCAGCCGCCATCGCCGCCGAACGTCTGGCGGGCCGTGGCGACGAGATGGCCGCCGATCTGGTGGCGGTCGAGGCCATGCGCGCCACCCTGAACAGCCTCGACATCCAGGGCGTGATCGTGATCGGCGAGGGCGTTCGCGACGAAGCCCCGATGCTTTTCATCGGCGAGACCGTGGGCGCTGGAACAGGCCCGGCGATCGACGTCGCCCTTGATCCCCTCGAAGGCGTGACCCTGGCGGCCAAGGCCCAGGCCAATGCGCTGGCGGTCGTGGCCTTTGCGCCCAGAGGCTCGATGATGCACGCGCCCGACGTGTATATGGACAAGATCGCCGTCGGGCCGGGTTTTCCTCCGGGCATTGTTGATCTGGACCGCACGCCTGCACAGAACATCGAGGCGCTGGCCCGTTTCAAGGGCGTGGCGGCCAACATGATCACGGCCTGCGTCCTCGACCGGCCGCGTCACAAGGACATCATAGCCAGTCTGCGCACGGTCGGTGCGCGCATCCATCTCATCTCGGACGGCGATGTGGCTGGGGTTATCAATACCGGCGATCCAGCCACAGGCGTCGATATCTATCTGGGCCTTGGCGGCGCCCAGGAAGGCGTGCTGGCCTGTGCGGCTCTGAAGTGCGTCGGCGGTCAGTTTCAGGGACGTCTGGTTTTGCGTAACGAGGATGAGCGCGCCCGCGCCCGCCGCGTCGGACTGAAGGAAGCGGATTTCGACCGCAAGTACGAGATGAACGAACTGATCAGCGGCGACGCGGTTTTCGCCGCCACCGGCGTGACCAGCGGTCCCTTGCTGGACGGCGTCGTGCGGTCGGCCGGATATGTCCAGACCCATACCCTCGTCATGACCTCCGCCACCGGGACTGTGCGAGAGATCCGCACAAAGCATAAACTCTGACCATGTCTGACGCCGCCGCCCTGCCTGAAGGGGACGACCGGCCGGCCTTCCTGTCGGTGGAGCAGTCCCTGTCTGGCCGTCGATGGCGGGATCGGGGAGGGGACCCTGCGGTCGTGCGCGCCATCATGCGGCGCCACGGGCTGATCGAGCCTCTGGCGCGGGCCCTGGCGTCGCGCGGCATTTCTGAAGCCCTGTCCGATGACTTCCTGAACCCCACGCTCAAGAGTCTGTTTCCCAACCCATCGAGCTTCGTGGAGATGGACGACGCCGCGCGTCTTCTGGTGGACGCGGTGGAGGATGGCCGTCCCACCGTGGTCTTTGCAGACTATGACGTCGACGGCGCCACCAGCGCCGCCCAGCTGGTCCGCTGGTTTCGGGCCATGGGGCGCGAGCTGTCGATCTATGTGCCCGACCGTGAGCTTGAAGGCTACGGCCCCACGCCCTCGATCTTCCGCAAGCTGAAGCGCGAAGGCGCTGCTCTGGTGATCACCGTCGACTGCGGCGCTGCGGCGGAAGATGCGCTGAAAGCGGCGGCGGAAATCGCTTTGCCCGTCGTCGTGATCGACCACCATCTGATGCGCGACCATCGTCCGCCGGCTGCGGCCCTGGTCAATCCGAACCGCTGGGACTGCACCTCCGGGCAGGGCAATCTGGCCGCTGCGGGCGTTGTCATGGTCCTTTTGGCGGCGCTGAACCGTGAAGCGCGGCGGCGCGGCCTGTTCTCCGACCGCCCCGAGCCGGACATTCGACAGTGGCTCGATCTTGCCGCGCTCGGCGCTGTCTGCGACGTCACCGCCCTGACCGGCTTCAACCGCGCCCTGACCGCCCAGGGGTTGAGGGTTCTGTCGGGTTGGAAAAATCCCGGACTGAAGGCTCTGGCGGATATTGCTGGCGCATCGGGAGAGGCGACGACCTTTCATGCAGGCTTTGTGCTGGGACCGCGCATCAACGCCGGTGGACGGATTGGCCGGTCCGATGTCGGGGCGCGTCTCCTGTCGACGGATGATCCGGTGGAGGCGGCGGCTCTGGCGGCGGAACTCGATGCCTTCAATCATGAGCGCAAGGCCATCGAGGCCGACACCCTTGCGCAGGCGGAACGTCAGTTCGGCGCGCGGCCCGACGCGCCTGTGCTGATCGCCTCGGGCGAACAATGGCGTCCTGGCGTGGTGGGCATCGTGGCGGGGCGGCTGAGGGAGCGGTTTCGACGACCCGTCATCGTGATCGGCGTTGACCCGGAAACCGGGATCGGCAAGGGCTCCGGTCGCTCACAGCCGGGCGTGAACCTCGGGCGGGCCATACAGGGGGCCTTTGATGCGGGCATTCTGCTGGCGGGCGGCGGCCACGCCATGGCGGCGGGACTGACCATCCGACGGGAGCGGATTGAGGACCTCAACGCCTTTCTGGTGGATGCGCTTGGCGCGGAGTCGGCTGAGGCGACCCGGATGGATGCGGTGGACATCGATGCGCTGATCACGCCCGGCGCTGCAGATCGCGCCCTCCTCAACGACTTCGGTCGCTTGGCGCCTTTCGGGCCGGGTAATCCGGAGCCGGTGTTCGCGCTCGCCAATGTTCGCCCCCTGCGCGCCATGTCGATGCGCGGCGGCCATGTGCGCTGCGAGCTGACCGACGTGCGCGGCGACAAATTGCGCGCCGTGGCCTGGCGCGTTGAAGAGACGGCGCTCGGCGCGCGGCTGTTGTCGGGCGAGGGGGCCTTGCATGTCGTGGGCAAGCTGAAGGCCGATGACTGGCAAGGGCGCGAAGGCGTTCAGATGGAAATTGAAGACGCCGCCGATCCGCGGCAGGTTTGAACTCATCCACAGGCTCTGCGAAAAAACCTTCACAACGGGGTTGCATCGGCCTGCGGGGCTTTGTATATCGCGGCTCCTCGCAGACGCGCCCTTCGTCTATCGGTTAGGACACCAGATTTTCATTCTGGGAAGAGGAGTTCGACTCTCCTAGGGCGTACCACGCGACGAACGGACGCAGGCAAATTGCGCGTCCAATAATCGACCTTCTCCAAATCTCAAGCTAACCTGCCGCAGGGTAAATGTGTTGTTCGCCTTGTTCCGGCGGATGCGAGGGGCGGAATGTCGAGTTCAGTTTCAGAAGGTGACGACGCAGAAAGCGTGCCCGTCACCATCAGCGGTCGCGTAAAATGGTTCGACCCGGGCAAGGGCTATGGCTTTATTGTTCCGGATGAACCCGAACTGACGGACCTGAAAGACGTGCTTCTTCATGTCACCAGTCTTCGGCAGACGGGACGGGAAGCGGCGCCCGAAGGCTCTACAATCATCTGCGAGGCTGTGCGGCGCGCCAAGGGCTGGCAGGTGGCCACCGTCAAGGCCCTGGACGAATCGACCTCCACGCCCGTCATGGACGCTGTTGACGCGCCCGGTGAATTTGTCGCTCGGGCGGGCAGGCGCGATCTGGAGCGGGCGGAACTGAATGGCGGGCGCATTGTCCGCCGCTCCCTTGTCGCCGACGGCCCCCTCGAAAAAGCGTGCGTCAAATGGTTCAACCGCACAAAGGGATACGGCTTTGTCGTGCGTGAGACCGAACCCGGCGACATTTTCATTCATATCGAGACCCTGCGCCGCTGCGGCTTTGACGATCTTCAGCCGGGGGACGATGTGATGGTGCGTTTCGCCTCTGGGCCCAAGGGGCTGGTTGTGGCTGAGATCGAGCCGCAAGCCACCCACTGAGCGGAGGTCCGGACGGCGCGCGCCTGCGCGAAATTCGAGGCGATTCCTGATACTGAGCACTGTCAATTGAGGGACAGGCAGATGATTCGCGCCAGAATGGCCGCCGTGGCGGCAGGGTTTATGATCTTGGCGGCCGGTATTGGATTTACGTCCATGGGCGCTGGCGGGTCTGCCCGGGCCCAGTCGACGGTTGCACCAAGCGGCCAGCCGCAGCACCTGCAGACGGAGCCGCTGGTGGTGCACACCACACATGGCCCTCAGGCTTTCAAGGTTCAGTTTGCCGACACGGAACAGACCCGGGAAATCGGTCTGATGTTTAGAAAAGACATGCCGGCGGGAGAGGGGATGATCTTTGAGTTCTTCCAGCCCCAGCCGGTCGCCTTCTGGATGAGAAATACTGTTCTACCGCTCGACATCATCTTCATCGGCCAGGATGGGCGCATCCTGAACGTCGCCGCCAACGCCCGGCCCTTTGATGAAACGCCGCTGCCGTCAGCCGGCGATGCGCGCGCCGTTCTGGAGATCAATGCCGGTCTGGCCGTGCGTCTGGGCATAAAAGCGGGGGATAAGATCACCGACGCCCGGATATTCCATCCCTGACGCAATCGCTAAGTTGCTCTTCTCGTCGCAACGTGTCACTAGCAGCCCCCTTGATCGGAGCGTAGCGCAGCCTGGTAGCGCATCTGGTTTGGGACCA
>CAIOJR010000060.1 GCA_903858685.1 uncultured Caulobacterales bacterium
GATGTGGATATTGGCCCGGCTACCAAAGATGTAGCGGTCCATCTTGGGGTTCCAGCGGTGAGTCTGGTGACCAAAGTGAGCGCCAGCTTCAAGCAGGCTACGCATAGATACGTCGGGAAGCGCCATGGATTCTGTTCCTTCTTCCGGTTGACCTCCGCAGACAAACCGCCTTTTGGGCGCCGGAACGGAAGCATATACAGGCGCAAGCCCGCACAGCCGCCGAACGTCTGCGTGTGGAATGGGCGGCTAACTAGGCCGCAAATGAAGGAAAATCAAGCCTAAAGGCGCAGGGCGACGGTTCGCATACCCCTTTCCTGCGATGAAAGCCGGATCAGACGTCTTCCAGATAGACAACACCCGGCGCGGTCTTCAAGGCGCCGCGCAGGGAGGCGTCCAGCGTAAAGCGCCCCGGCAGTTTCAACTCAACCTCCCGGCCCTGCCCCAAAGCCGCGACAAGCACAAGCTCCCCGCCCCGATCGGTGCGCGCGCCCTCTAGACGGCGCCGAAGGCTGTTCACCCCGTCCGGTCCGGGCGCCACATGGACCCGCAGACCGGCGACGGCGGTTTCCACCACCTTTTCCATCGGCTCGGCGTCATCGCCGAAAAATCGGACTTCGCCATCCTTGGCCTTGGCGCGGACCTTGATCATTACCGCGCGTCCCGGCTCCAGCACCTCGCGGCAACGCCTCAACGATTCCGGCGGGAACATCACCTCATATTCCCCTGTGGGGTCGGACAGGGAGACGAAGGCGAACTTCTCGCCCGATTGCGACGCCCGCTCCTGCCGGCGGCGCACCATACCGGCCATGCGGAACGCCTCCTCGCCCGCCTCGGCCCGCTCCATGGCCTCCGCCATCAGGACAGCGCGGCGGCGACGCATGACCTCGGTCATGTCCTCCAACGGGTGGCCCGTCAGGTAGAAGCCCACTGCCGCCAGTTCTTCGTCCAGCTGATCCGGCCCGCTCCAGGGCTCGACATTGGGCAGGCGCGGCCTCGCCACTGCGGCATCCTCAAACAGGCTGACCTGTGAAGAGGCCCGATCCGCGCTCACGCTCTGGGCGTGGGCGATCAACAGATCCGATGCGGCGACAATCTGGGCGCGGTTCTTGTGCATCTGATCAAAAGCCCCGGCCCGCGCCAGATTTTCGATGGCCCGCTTATTCACCTGACGCGGATCGATCCGCTCCAGGAAGTCGAACAGGTCCTTGAACCTGCCCCCCTCGGTGCGGATCTGCTCGACATGTTTCATCGCCTCCAGCCCGACATTGCGGATGGCGCCCAGGGCATAGAGCACCGCCCCGTCTTCCACTTCGAAATCGGCGCCGGAGCGATTGATGTCGGGCGGTGATATCTTCACCGAAAAACGCTTGGCGTCCTGATAGAAGACCGCAAGCTTGTCTGTGTTCGACAGATCCAGGCTCATCGACGCTGCGAAGAACTCCACCGGGTGATTGGCCTTGATCCAGCCCGTCTGATAGGCGATCAGCGCATAGGCGGCGGCGTGGCTCTTGTTGAAGCCATAGCCGGCGAACTTGGCCACCAGTTCAAAGATGAAGTCGGAACGCTGTGGATCGACGCCGTTTTCCGAAGCGCCGGAAATGAACCGCGCCTTCTGGAAGTCCATCTCCTCTTTCTTTTTCTTGCCCATGGCGCGACGCAGCAGATCGGCTTCGCCGAGCGAATAGCCCGACAGGATCTGGGCGATCTGCATCACCTGTTCCTGATAGATGATGACCCCATAGGTCTCCTTCAGGATGGGCTCCAAGGACGGGTGCAGCATGTCAAGCGCCGCGCGGCCGAATTTGCGGTCCACATAGGTGTCGATATTGTCCATCGGACCCGGTCGATAGAGCGAAATCAGCGCGGTGATTTCCTCGATCGACGAACACCGCAGCTTGCGCAGCGTGTCGCGCATGCCCTGACTTTCCAGCTGGAACACGCCAATTGTCTGCCCCGAGGCCAGCAGGGCGTAGGTGCGCTCGTCTGACAGTTCCAGCGTGTCCAGATTGAGATCGGCGCCGCGTTTGGCCAGATGCTTGCACGCCCGATCCAGCACCGTCAGGGTCTTCAAACCCAGAAAGTCAAATTTGACCAGGCCTGCGCTCTCCACCCATTTCATGTTGAACTGGGTCGCGGGCAATTCTGATCGCGGGTCCTGATAGAGGGGCGCAAGCTCGGTCAGGGGGCGGTCGCCGATCACCACGCCCGCAGCATGGGTCGAGGCGTTGCGGAACAGGCCTTCAAGGCGCAGCGCTGTTTCCAGAAGCCGCGCCACGCTGTCGTCCTCGCGGCGGGCCTCCTTCAGTCTCGGTTCGATCTCGATAGCCTGAGCCAGGGTCACGGGGTTGGCGGGATTGGCCGGAACCATCTTGGCCAGCCGGTCCACCATGCCCAGCGGAAGCTGCATGACCCGCCCCACGTCGCGCAGCACCGCGCGGGCCTGCAGCGTGCCGAAGGTGATGATCTGGGCCACGCGCTCAACGCCGTAGCGTTGCTGCACATAGTTGATCACCTCCTCGCGCCGTTCCTGACAGAAGTCGATATCGAAGTCGGGCATGGAGACCCGCTCCGGATTCAGGAACCGTTCGAACAGCAGGCCAAACCGCAGTGGGTCGAGATTGGTGATGGTCAGCGAATAGGCCACCAGCGAACCGGCGCCCGATCCCCGTCCGGGCCCCACGGGTATGCCATGCGCCTTTGCCCATTTGATGAAGTCGGACACGATCAGGAAGTAGCCCGGAAATCCCATCCGGTTGATCACGTCCAGTTCACGGTCCAGACGCTTCCAGTAGTCTTCTTCCGGCAGGCAGGGCGGCACGGCGGCCAGCCGCATCTTCAGTCCCTCGCGCGCCTGATGTGCGAGTTCCTCAGCCTCTGTGCGTCCGGCGGACGAGGGGAAACTTGGCAGGATCGGATCGCGCTTGGACACCAGAAAGGCGCAGCGCCGCGCGATCTCCACCGTATTGTCGCAAGCCTCCGGCAGGTCAGCAAACAGGGCGCGCATCTCGGCCGAAGACTTGAAATAGTGGTCCGCCGTCAGACGCCGCCGTTCATCCTGACCCAGAAACGCCCCGTCCGCGATGCACAGAAGCGCATCATGCGCGCCGTGCATGTCGCGGGTGGCGAAGAAGACGTCATTTGTCGCCACCAGCGGCACATCATGGGCGTAGGCATAGGCCACAAGCCCCGCCTCCGACGCCAGTTCTTCCGGCATGCCGTGGCGCTGCAATTCGATATAGAAGCGGTCGCCGAACGCCTTATGCATCGCGTTCAGCGCAATCGCCCCCTCCTCGTCACGACCATTGGCGAACAGCAGGTTGACCGGACCGTCCGGCCCGCCTGACAGGAGGATAAGGCCCTCGCCATGGGTGACGACCGTGTTCCAGTCCACGCAGGGCTCGCCGTCAAGCGATGACGCCGTATAGGCCAGGGACGACAGGTGCATCAGATTGAGCCAGCCCTGTTCGGACTGGGCGAACAGCACCAGCGTCGGCTGCCGGGACCAGCGCTCCGTT
Organism: uncultured Caulobacterales bacterium; assembly: GCA_903858685.1. Taxonomy (GTDB): domain Bacteria; phylum Pseudomonadota; class Alphaproteobacteria; order Caulobacterales; family Caulobacteraceae; genus CAIMFV01. Next base: position 3,516 of record CAIOJR010000060.1, read on the forward strand.
CCGCGCTCTCCAATACCGCTGACGGGCAGAGAACACCCGATCAGGGGCTGTACGCCCTTGTCCTTCAAGAGCTGGGACACCTCCAGCGCGCCGAAGAGGTTGGCCCGGTCGGCCAGACCCACGGCCGGCATGCCCTGCCCCGCCGCCAGTGCGCCGATGTCATAGGGTTTTATGGCGCCTTCGAGCAGCGAATAGGCCGAGCGCAACCGGAGATGAATAAAGGTGTCGCTGGCCGAACTCACGGAATGCGCCTCCGGTCAAAAGACCCGAATCGTCACCCGAACAGATGGGCGACCTGAACCATCATCCAAACGAAGCTGGCGACAGACGCAAGCGCCAGTGTTTCACGAGCGAAGTGGATCATTGCTTTCTCCCCAGTTGGGCGGTCAGTTCGTCCTTTGTTCTTATTCTTGCTTTGTTCTCATTTCAAGTGAAATTCACACGCCTGTGGAACATTTTATGAACAGACTGAACGGGGCTAGCCGACGCGCTCGACCAACCGGCCGTCTTGCAGGGCGAAAACGCGGTCCATGAAAGAGGCGAGTTCCAGATTGTGCGTTGCGATCAGGGCCGCCACGCCTTCGTTTCGCACCAGATCATGCAGATTACGGAACACCGAGCCTGACGTGGTCGGATCCAGATTGCCGGTCGGCTCATCCGCCAGGATAAGGCCGGGCCGGTTGGCCAGAGCCCGGGCTATGGCCACGCGCTGTTGTTCCCCGCCTGACAGTTGCGCGGGTTGATGGTCCAGGCGCTCAGCCAATCCCAGACGGGTGAGGAGTTCGCGCGCCCGCTCGCGGCATTCCGCCTGCCCCCGCCCGGCGATCATGGGCGGCAGGGCCACATTGTCGAGCGCCGAAAACTCCGGCAGCAGGTGATGGAACTGATAGACAAAGCCGATCCGGTGCAGACGCAGCCGGGTGCGGGCCGCATCGCTCAAGGTGGTGCAGTCTGCGCCGTCGATGAACACCTTGCCGCTGGTGGGGCGTTCCAGCAGACCGGCCGCGTGCAGAAGCGACGACTTGCCAGATCCCGAGGGGCCGATGAGGCCGATGATTTCCCCAGGGCGCACATCCAGATCGACGCCGCGCAGCACGTGAAGCGTGCGGCCGTCGCCGACCGGATAGGCGCGCGTCACTTCGCGCAACGAAAGCGCGGCGGGGCTATTCATAACGCAACGCCTCCACCGGATCGAGACGCGAGGCCTGCCAGGCGGGCATGATGGCCGCGACAAGGCTCATCAGGATGCACCAGACCACGACCATCACCACCTCGACCGGCTCTACGCGGGCTGGCAAACGCGGCAGAAAATAGGTTTCAGGCGAGAAGACCGCGACGCCGGTGATCTTCTCCACCACGGTCTGGATGGGGTCGATATAGACGCAGAACAGGGTTCCGAAGGTCAGGCCGGTGGCCGCGCCGGACAGGCCGATCGCTGCGCCCACCATGATGAAAATGCGCATTACGGCGCCGCGACTGGCGCCCATGGTGCGCAGGATGGCGATATCCCGCCCCTTGTTCTTCACCAGCATGATCAGGCCGGAAATGATGTTCAGCATGGCGATGGCCACCACGATCATCAGAATGATGCGCATGGCCACCCGTTCGACCTGCAAAGCGTTGAAGAAGGCGTGATTCTCGTCGCGCCAGTCGCTCAGGATCGCGCCAGGTCCTGCGGCGACCTTGATGGCGGGTTTCAGCTCATCAATGCGATCTGGATTGTCCAGATTGACCTCGATCAGGTCCACGCTGTCCCCACGCCCGAACATCAGCTGAGCCTGATCCAGAGGCATATAGATAAAGGCGCTGTCGTACTGGGTCAGACCGACATTGAAGACCCCCCCAATCGTGTAGACCTTTCGGCGCGGAGTCGAGCCAAAGGCTGTGGCGGCCCCATTGGGCGACACAACCGTCACCGCGTCGCCGGAATGGGCGGACAGCCGTTCGGCCATGCCCGATCCGATCAGAACCAGATCGCCGCCGTCTTCGCCCTCGCCAAAGCCCTTGAGTGATCCGTCCTTGATATGATCGGCGATGATCGGCGTTGCCCGCAGGTCGGCTGCGGTCATGCCGCGCACGATCGCGCCCGTGACCTGACCTGGCCCCATGACCAGCGCCTGAGCCTGAATAACCGGCGCCACCTGCACCACGCCGGGCACCGCGCGAATACGGGCGATCAGGGCGTCGCGATTAAGGGCGTTGGTGGCCGGTCCCTGAACATAGACATGGCCGTTGAAGCCGACCATGCGCGAGACGATTTCGGATCGGAACCCGTTCATCACCGACATGATGATGATCAGGGCCGCGACCGCCAGCGTCACCGCCACATAGCTGATCAGAGCGATCAGGGCCACGCCGCCGTTCTTGCGTCTGGCCCGCAGGTAGCGAAAGGCCAGAGTGCGCTCCCACACGCCAAATGGCGCGCCGCTGGGCAGGCTCCCCGCAGCGTCGGCCTTGGGGCTCATCCGGCGATGATCTCCAGCGCCTGGGCCAGAGGCACGGACTGACGCTCGCCGGTCGCCCGGCGCTTCAGCTCCACAATGCCTTGCGCCACGCCCTTGGGCCCGACAACCAACTGCCAGGGCAGGCCGATCAGATCCATGGTGGCGAACTTGCCGCCCGCGCGCTCATGGGTGTCGTCCAGCAGAGGCTCGCGCCCCGCACTTGTCAGGGCGGCGTAAGCCTCGGCGCAGACCGCGTCCACGGCTTCATCGCCGGGGCGCATATTGATGATCCCGACGCCAAACGGCGCGACCGAGTCTGGCCAGATGATGCCGCTCTCATCATGGCTGGCCTCGATGATCGCGCCCAGAAGACGCGACACGCCAACACCATAGGAGCCCATCTGCACAGGCCGCTCCACGCCGTCGGGACCCGCCACGACAGCCTTCATGGGCTTTGAATATTTCTCACCGAACGAGAAGATGTGACCGACCTCGATACCGCGCGCCGAAAGCCGCTTGTCCTGCGGCGCCTCGGCTTCAAACCGGGCCTGATCATGCATCTCTTCTGTGGCGGCATAGAGGCGCGTGCGCTGATCGACCAGATGTTGCAAATCGCCGTCCCAGTCGATGTCTGCACCGGGTGGCGGCATGTCGATCAGATCCTTGTGGCAGAAGACTTCGCTCTCGCCCGTCTCGGCCAGGATGATGAATTCATGGCTCAGTTCGCCGCCGATCGGGCCGGTGTCGGCGCGCATCGGCACCGCCTTCAGCCCCATGCGCGCATAGAGGTTGAGATAGGCCACGAACATGCGGTTATAGGACCTGCGCGCGCCCGCCTCATCCACATCGAAGCTATAGGCGTCCTTCATCAGGAACTCGCGACCCCGCATCACGCCGAACCGCGGACGCTGCTCGTCCCGGAACTTCCATTGAATGTGATAGAGGTTCCTGGGCAGGTCCTTGTAGGAGCGCACCGAGGCGCGGAAGATCTCCGTCACCATCTCCTCATTGGTCGGTCCATAGAGCAGTTCGCGCTCATGCCGGTCCTGAATGCGCAGCATTTCCTGCCCGTAATCGTCATAACGACCGCTTTCGCGCCAAAGATCGGCCAGCTGCAGGGTGGGCATCAAGAGTTCGATCGCGCCTGCCCGGTCCATTTCCTCACGGACAATGGCCTCGATCTTCTTCAGCACGCGCAGGCCGAGCGGCAGCCAGGCATAGATGCCCGCCGCCTCCTGCCGGATCATGCCCGCCCGCAGCATCAGGCGGTGCGAGACGATCTGCGCCTCCGAGGGGTTTTCCTTCAGGACGGGCAGAAAGAAGCGCGACAGGCGCATGGCGTAATCCATAGGTTCGAGATGAGGTGAAGCGCACTTAGCCCGGCGTCGCCCGACTTGGCAACTTGAGGCGGACGATGGCCGCATGAGCCCTTTACGGCTCCAGGTGCACCAGATGGGTCTTGAAGGCGGTCCAGATCACGGCGGTCACGATGGCGGCGACCCAGCTGGTCGTGATCGCCTTGCGCTTCAGGTTCGGATTGACCGGCGCACCGGGATCATGCCCCTCCATCGGGGCCGTGCCCGCCTCGGTGTGATTGCGCACGCCCAGAGGCAGGATGGTGAACAGCACCAGCCACCAGATCACAAAATAGCTCGACAGGATCCAGACCAGATCGCCCACCTAGTGTGCGCCGTCCTTGGGCGTTTCCATCAGTTCCACCAGAACGCCGCCCATATTCTTGGGATGGACGAAGATCACCGGAACGCCGTGGGCGCCGATGCGCGGCACGCCATTGTTCAGAACCGTGCAGCCCTTGGCCGCCATGTCGTCACGTGCGGCGATAATGTCCTCCACCTCATAACAGATATGGTGCTGACCGCCCGCCGGGTTCTTGGCGAGGAAGGCGTTGATCGGGGACTTTTCGCCATAGGGTTCGATCAGTTCGATCTGACTGTTGGGCAGGTTGACGAAGCAGACCCAGACGCCCTGCTCTTCCATCACCCATTTGTCTGTGATGGAGGTTGCGCCGAGCACGTCGCGGTACAGCTTCACGGACTCATCGATCGAGGGCGTGGCGACGCCCACATGGTTCAGCTTGCCGATCATCATTGTCGTCTCCTCCGGCCCTTGAGCGGTCCTATACCCGAACCACAATGGTCTCGACCACCGGTCTGCGTTCCCACAGACGCTGAGAGACCTTTTTCACGGCGCGATTGACCGCCGCCTCAACCCGTTCGTCGTCATCGCGCTCGTCTCGGTCCATCCGGTTGATGGCGGCCTCGACCATGTCAGCCACATCGTCGAGCGCATCTTCAAGCGGATTTTCCAGATCGCCGGGCAGGCCGACAGAGCGGATTTCGAGGCCCTCCGACAGCCGTCCGCGCTTGTCCATCACGACCGAGACAATCAGCACGCCATTTTGGGCGGCATGACGGCGCTCGCGGAGGGGCTCGCTATTTTCAGGCGTCACCACGCCGCCATCGACGAACAGACGACCGGCGGTCACCTCGTCAATAATGGCCGCGCGGCCCGGCGCCAGACGCACCATGTCGCCATTGCGCGGCGCAATCTGCTCCGGCACCTGAAGATCGCGGGCAAAGGCCTTGTGCTCCAGAAGGTGACGACGCTCTCCATGGGTCGGCACCGCGATCCGGGGCCTCGCCCAGCTGTACATGCGCGCAAGTTCGTCGCGACACGGGTGGCCGGAAACATGGATGCCCGGATGATCGCGGTCGGTGTAGAGGCGCACGCCGCGGTCCGCCAGACGGTTCTGGAGTGTGCGGATGGCGATCTCGTTGCCCGGAATCACCCGGCTCGAAAAGACGCAGGAATCTCCGGCGCCAAGGGTCACATGGGGGTGATTGCCTTCGGCGATGCGCGACAGGGCCGCGCGCACCTCGCCCTGACTACCTGTGCAAAGATAGAGTATCTTGTCGGCAGGGAAATAGCCCGCCTCCTTGTCATTGACGAAGGGCGCCACATCGCTGAGCAGGCCGACCGACTTGGCCGCCGCCGACATGCGGTGCATGGAGCGCCCCAGAAGGCAGACCCTGCGATCCGCCGCTTCCGCCGCCCGAATAATCGTATCCATCCGCGCCACGTTCGAGGCGAAGCAGCCCACGGCGACCTTGCCGGTCAGGCTCTTGATCAGGGCGCTCAGCGCCACACGCACGTCCGCCTCGGACCCGGCCTCCCCCTCCACAAAGACATTGGTGGAATCGCAGACCATGGCCAGAACGCCCTCATCCCCAAGACGGGTGATGGCCTCGACATCGGTCACCTCGCCCAGCATGGGATCGGGATCGATCTTCCAGTCGCCGGTATGCAGGACTGTGCCCAGCGGCGTGCGGATCGCCAGCCCGTTCGGCTCCGGGATCGAGTGGGTCAGGGTAATCAGTTCCAGATCGAACGGACCAATCTGGAACCTGCCGCTCAGCGGCACCTCGGTCAGGCTGACCTCGCCCAGAATACCCGCGTCGCGCAGCTTTTCGCGAATCAGGAAGGATGTGAACGGCGTCGCATAGAGCGGCGCCCGCAGGCGCGGCCACAGCCAGGGCAATGCGCCAATATGGTCTTCGTGCGCGTGGGTCAGGACAATGCCGAGAATGTCGTCGGCATGGTCTTCGATAAAGGTCGGATCGGGCAGGATGATCTCGACCCCCGGCGTGGTCAGATCGCCAAAGGTCACGCCGACATCGACGATGATCCATTTGCGATCATGCGGCGGGCCATAGCCATAAAGATTAAAGTTCATGCCGATTTCGTTTGAACCGCCGAGTGGCAGGAAGACGAGCTCGGCCCCGTCCGGGGCGGTGGTCATGAAGTACTCACTTGGTTACGGCGCCATACTTCCAGCATGCCGCGAATGGTCAGGTCGGGATCGAATATATCGATCTTGTCGGTGGCGCCCTCGACCAGGGACGCGACGCCGCCAGTGGCGACGACGGTGATGGCCTTGCCATATTCCGTACGGATACGGTCTATCAGACCCTCGATCAGGGCGATATAGCCCCAGAAGACGCCAGACTGCATCGCGCTGACCGTATCACGGCCAATCACCTGTCGGGGCTTCTGAATCGCCACACGCGGCAGGCGTGCGGCGGCGAGGTGCAAAGCTTCCATGGAAAGGTTGATGCCGGGCGCGATCACACCACCTTCGAAGGCGCCGTCTGCGGCCACCACGTCAAATGTCGTGGCGGTGCCGCTGTCGATCACCAGAAGCACGCCCGGATAGGCCACATGCGCCCCGATCGCATTGACCAGTCGGTCTGCGCCCGCCTCCGAAGGCTTGTCGATGCGCACCTCCACCCCAAGCCTTGCATTCTCCCCGATCACCAGAGGCTCCCGATGCAGATAGCGCCGTGAGAAGTTGCGCAGATTGAAGATCGACTGGGGCACGACGCTGGAAATAATGCATCCATCCAGGCTTCCAAGCCCCAGACCCTGCATCTGCAAAAGTTGCGACAGCCAGACCGCATATTCGTCAGCCGTGCGCGAGCTGTCCGTGGCCGAGCGCCACTGTGCGGACCACCGCACCCCGTCATGCACGGCGAACAGCGTATTGGTATTGCCCTGTTCGATGGCGAGAAGCATGGCTCAATCCCTCGAAAAAAACACGTCTCCGGCGCTGATCCGGTGGATGGCGCCGTTGGCGAGCCGCAGTCGCAGCGCCCCGTCCTCGTCCAGTCCCTCGGCCACGCCGCTGATGGTTTCCTGTTCGAGCCGGGCGACACAGGGTCGGCCCAGCCCTTCCGCACGACGCGTCCAGGCGCTGGCAATGGCCGGAAATCCAGACCGGTCCCAGAGGTCCATATATCTGGAAAAGGCCGCCGACAGCACTGCCAAGGCCTGGGCTGGGCTCGGCGGGGCCTCATGTTCCATCCGCAAATGGTCGGCCACGCATGTCGCTGGCCTTTCCAGTCCGGTCGGCGCGGAGTTCAGATTGACTCCGATCCCGACGGCCAGCCAAAGCGCTTGCGTCCCTGTCATGCGTCCGGAATCGATGAGAACGCCGCTCACCTTCCGGCCGTCCAGCTGCACATCATTGGGCCATTTCAATCGCACCAGTTCATCAGGCGCATAGGTCGCCACCAGATCCGCCACCGCCAGCGCCGCCACAAATGACGTTCTTGCCGCATCTGCTGGTGCGCGCGGCGTTGTGATCAAGAGCGTCGCCGCCAGATTGCCCGAACCGCCTTCCCAGGCTCTTCCGCGCCGGCCTCGCCCCGCGGTCTGGCTCAAGGCCGAGATCCATAGGGGACCCGCTTCGCCGGATTCGGCCCTGCGGCGCGCTTCCGCATTGGTCGAATCGACCGTTTCCAGCATCAGGATCGGAACCGGCGGGCCCGTGAACTCGGCCCGGGCCGGCGACGCGGTCA
>CAIOJR010000061.1 GCA_903858685.1 uncultured Caulobacterales bacterium
CCACAATGGGTTTGCTCGATTTGAGGGCGAGCGATATGTCGCGTCTAAATCGCGCCGAGCTGGAGGCGGAGACGAGCAGCAGAGCGCTGAGTGGTGCGGCGACAATGCGAATGACCGTGATCCAAGGCAATCCCGGCAGCGCAATCGCAAGGTAGTTCGGCCACAGGGCCAGTCCGACCAGAAACGCACACAGAAGGGCAGCGATCGTGCGATCCGGCGTGCGGTCTGACTGGGGGAGCGCCCAGATCATGATGCCCGCTGTCACGACCAGGGGAGATAGGAGCGGAAGCATCAGGTAGGGCGCGACGAGCGCGAAACTCGCTCCATAGGTGAGGCCGAACAGGCCCAGGGCGAGGACCGCGCCTAGACGAATGGCGCTCAGTTTTCGGCCACGGGACGAGGGCGTGTACTCGGGCATTGTGGGCTTCGGGGGCTGACGCCCCAGACTCAAGATTGCGGGTGGGCGCATCAGTCCCTGCCTTGCTTCTGTACGGCGGCTGCCTGACTCATGGAGGCCTCCCCCGCTTCAAACCCGGCCATCCCCCGAGGCGTTGCCGAGACATCTGTGCCCAGGCGCTGATAGAGGCGAAGAGCCCGCGGACCGTCGCAGCCTGCGCCGGCAGGATCCAGCCTGCGGCGAGCAGCGACGCGATCATAAGGCCACCGAGCTGGATCGCGCTGGGAGTCTCCAGTTCAACGCGCCATCCGAGCACGAGGCCGCCTACGGCGATAAACATCAAGATCACACTGAAGTTTCGGCCGAGATGACGGCGATCCACCAGGCCCGTCGCAAGGATGAGGGCCAGGGCCTCTCCCATGATGAATCCCGTGATCAGCCCGTTGAGGCCTCCGAGGGTGGCCATCCCCAGCAGGGCCAGAGGCCATCCGCTGAGCGCGGCGACGGTCCCGGCCAACACCACGTTGCTTCGGCCGAGGGCCAGGGCGGTCACCACAGGAAATGTTCTCATGAAGCGCGTCGCCTGCAGCACGCCGACCAAGGCGATCGTCACATCTGATTGCCGATATTTCAGCCCATACAATATTCGTGATGCGGGGCCTGCGACAACGGAAAAGCCGATCGTCATCGCCATCGCAATCAGGGCGATCACGCCCAGCAACTCTCTGATGTGGTGGTCCTGCTGATCGGGATTGGCATGGTCTCTGGCGATCCTGGGGAGGCCGATCGTCGTGAGGAAGCGCTGGATCATGGCGCTGGGATAGAAGATCAACAGGATCGTCGCCGAGTAGAAGCCCAGTTCCACAAGCCCTAACCGCCCCCCGATCAGCACACGATCCCCTTGACCGGCACCGAACAGGAGCAGTCCGTTCGCCATCAGGGGAAGGGCAAAGGCCGTCAACTTAGGCAGGAAGGCCCGCGCCAGCCCGATCTCATAGGTGCGGCCGGCCCGGATGTGGGAGGTCAGGACCATCACGGCGCTTCGGGCAACAAGGCCAAAGGGGACCGCCATGAAGGTCCGGAGGAGCATGCAACCGGCAATCGTCACAACAATGCCCGCCAATTCACTTGCGACCATGCCCCAGCCCTCCGCGCGGAAGTCATGGAGTCTCTGATCGCGCCGCATGTCGAGATGCAGAAAGCCGGCGATCAGCGGGGAGAGGGCCAGCACCAGAAACCCTGGGACGAGGGTTGCGCCGCCCAGCAGCAACGAGACCGGCGCCGCAATCAAGGCCAAGGCCGCCGCCGTGAGGCATCCGCGGCCCGCGAAGACCAGTTGAACTAGACGCTGGACATCCGGAGCATCCCCGTCCGGATCCTGGATCAGGAGCCGGTCACTCCCGCTTTCTGTCAGCGATTCAAAGAACTGGGCAGTCAGCACCAGAGTAGCCGCAAGGCCGAGCTGCTCGGGCCCCAGCATGCGCGCCAGCACCGTGTAGCGGATGAGCGCGCAGGCCTGAGACGTGAAAGATCCCAGCAGGTAGATCCCCGATCCCCTGCGATGCGGGCGGAGCGCAGCGGCGTTCTCGACGCGCCCATCGCCCGGGGCGGCGCGATCTGTCAATGCCGCTGCCTCTGGCCGGTCTGGGGCGTAGACGGCGCGTGGCGCTGACGCTGGTCTGCAGGCGGTAGCCCGTGCGCCATCACCCGGTCCCGCCGGCGCCGTTGCGGAAGGGGCGCAGGATATGGAAGATGTAGGCGATGCAGGCCAGCAGAGTGACGCCCGCGAAGGCCTGGAGATCAGTGCGACCCTCTTGGACGCCGAGGTTGCCCACATAGTTTCCGATTGCGCAGCCTACGGCCGGCGGCGCGTAGTGATAGATCCGGTCCACGGCCACTTCAGAGGTCGAGCGATGGAGAAACAGAACAACC
>CAIOJR010000062.1 GCA_903858685.1 uncultured Caulobacterales bacterium
GAACATCATGAAGCTGCACAGCCCGCAAAGCGCGATCCTGTCGGCCGTGATCTTCAACGCCCTGGTGATCGTGGCCCTGATCCCACTCGCCCTGCGCGGCGTCAGGTTCCGCGCGATCGGCGCAGGCGCGCTGCTGGCGCGCAACCTGGCCATCTATGGTCTGGGCGGGGTCGTGGCGCCCTTCGTGGGCATCAAGCTGATCGATCTGATCGTGCACGGCCTGGGTCTGGCCTGAGGGTCGCGCACCGGTCAAACCAGGTTCGAGGAGAACTTCCAATGCTGAAACAAATCCGTCCCGCCCTCGCCGCCGTCGCCGTCCTGACGGTTCTGCTCGGCCTGGCCTATCCCTTGGCCCTGACAGGTCTGGCCCAGGCCATGGCGCCAGACCCCGCAAATGGCGGCCTGGTGCGCGTCAACGGCCATGTGGTCGGCTCCAGGCTGATCGGACAGGTGTTCACCAGCGCCAAATATCTTCATGGTCGGCCGTCCGCCGCGGGCGACGGCTATGACCCGACCCAGTCGGGCGGGTCCAATCTGGGGCCGCTCGACCCCAGGCTGTCGGACCGCATCGCGGCCTCGGCCAAAGCGCTCGGCGGGGATCCGCGCCTGATTCCGGCCGATGCCGTCACCACGTCGGCCTCAGGCCTTGATCCGGACATTTCGCCGGCCTTCGCCCAGCTTCAGGCGGCGCGCATCGCCGGGGCGCGCCGGGCCCCTCTGCCGGAGGTCCAGGCCCTGCTGGAACGCCACATCACGGGCCGACTGCTGGGCGTGATCGGCGAGCCGCGCATCAATGTGCTTGCAGTCAATATCGCTCTGGATCAACGCTGGCCCGTCACGGCCCCGCGGAGTTGACACAGGACAGATGACTGACCGCGATCCCAACCGGCCCGACCCTGACGCCCTGCTGGCGGAAGCCAACAAGGCCGGTCGCGGGCGGCTGAAGGTCTATCTGGGCATGGCGCCGGGGGTGGGCAAGACCTCCGAAATGCTGATCGACGCCGCCCGCCGTCAGGCTGAAGGCGTCGAAGTGGTGGTGGGGCTGGTGGAGACCCATGGCCGCGCAGAGACCGCCGCCCTGCTGAATGGGCTGGAGGTCCTGCCCCGCCGGGTGATCGAGCATCGGGGCAGACAGCTGATGGAGTTCGATCTCGATCAGGCCCTGACCCGCCATCCGCAACTGTTGCTGGTCGATGAATACGCCCACTCCAACGGCCCGGGCTCGCGTCATCCCAAGCGTTGGCAGGATGTGGATGAACTGCTCAATGCCGGCGTCAATGTCTGGACGACGCTGAATGTGCAGCATCTGGAAAGCCTTGTGGACGTGGTCTTCCGGATCACCGGCGTCATGCAGCGCGAGACGGTGCCTGACTCGGTCCTGTCGAGCGCCGATGAAATCGAACTGATCGACATTACGCCGCAGGAACTGCGCGAGCGGCTGGCCCAGGGCAAGGTCTATGTGCCCGAAACGGCCAGTCTGGCGGCGGAACGGTTTTTCCGCGCGGAAAACCTGACGGCGCTACGGGAACTGGCGCTGCGTCGCGCAGCCGAGACCGTGGACGACCAACTGGTCGGGGTCATGCGGCGTCAGGGCATTACCGGCCCCTGGGCGGCGGGCGAGCGCATACTCGTCCTGATCGGCGCCGACAGCATGGCCGCCAGTCTGGTGCGGACAGGGCGTCGCATCTCCGACATGATCGGCGACGCGCCCTGGACGGTGGCGAGCGTGGAGCGCCCAAGTCATCCGGTTCTGGCCGCCCTGGCCGTGGACCGGCGGGCGGAGGCGATTCGACTGGCTGAGCAACTGGGCGCGGCCACCACAATCCTGTCGGGCGAAGATCTGGTGGAGACGGTGCTGGACTATGCCCGTCGGCAGAACGTGACCCAGATCGTCATCGGCCGTGCGACGCATCGTCCCTTTCCATCCGGTCTCCTGCGGCCCTCCCTGCCCCAGGCCCTGATGGAGCGGGCGTCCGGCGCAGCGCTTCACATCGTGACCGACCAGTCCGTCAACCCGCGCGATCGCCGTCCACGGGCCACGCTCGACCTGAAACAGAGCTGGCGCGGGCCGCTGGTCGCCATCGCCTCGGTCGGCCTGGCCAATATCATCGCCATGCTGGTGGACCAGTTCTCGCACGGGGCCAATCTGGCCATGATCTTTCTGGTCAGCGTGCTGATCACGGGACTGGGCTATGGTCTCTGGCCGGCGGTGCTGGCGGCGGCGGTCGCCGCCTTCACCTATAATTTCTTCTTCCTTGAACCGCGCATGTCCATTGCGATCGGCAATCCGGCGGACCTCTTCACCTTTGCCGTCTTTTTCGGCGTGGCGCTCGTGACGGGCGGACTTGCGGGACGAGTCCGCGATCAGGCCGCCGCCGCCGCCCGGCGCGCCGCCGCGGTCACGGCCCTGCTGGTCGCCAGCCGCAGCCTGTCGGCCGCCGCTGAACGCCCCGAGGCCGCCCAGACCCTGGCGGAACAGACCGCCGCCGCCGCATCTGGCGCCACGGTCGTGCTTCTGCCGGTCGAGGGCGAGCTCCAGGTGCTGGCCGGAGCGCCGCATCGCCCCCTGCTGGACCAGACCGCCATGACGGCGGCCCGCTGGGCATGGGAAAAGGGCGAGGCGGCGGGCCACGGCACCGGCACCCTGCCCGGCGTCGAATGGACCTTCTTTCCGCTTCAGGGGCTCAAGGCGCGGGCGGGCGTGGCGGGCGTGGAGGCCAATCGCGTCCGGCGCGGCTCTGAGGAAGAGCGTCTGTTGCTGGCCCTTCTGGGACAGGGGGCCGTGGCGCTGGAGCGGGCGGAACTGGCGGCGGGCGCCGTCGAGCACGAGACTGTGCGCCGATCCGATCAGCTTCGCGCCGCGCTCCTGAACTCCATCAGCCATGATCTGCGCACGCCCCTGTCCACCGTGCTGGGCGCCGCCACGACCCTGATCGACTACGGCGGCTCTCTGGCGGAAGCGGTCAAGCAGGACCTGCTCTTGTCGATCCGGGAGGAGGCGGAGCGCCTCAATCGCTATGTCGGCAACCTTTTGGACATGACGCGGCTGGAAGGCGGCGGCCTGAAGACCCGCAGCGAGTGGACCGATGTGCGTGACGTCATCGCCGGCGCGATAGACCGCGTCGCCCGTCGCGCGCCGGACCGGCGGTTTACCCGCGACTTCCCCGCTGAACTGTCTTCGGTCCAGGCCGACCCCGCCCTTCTGGAACAGGCGCTGGTGAACATTCTTGAGAACGCCGTCGCCTATAGCCCGGACAATGAGCCGATCGAGGTCGCGGCCTATGAAGACCGCTCCAATATCGTCATCAGTATTGAAGATGAGGGGCGGGGCATCCCGACGGCGGAGCTGGAACGGGTTTTCGACAAGTTTCGCCGTCTGGACGCCGCTTCAGACCGGGGGCAGGGCGTGGGTCTTGGACTGTCTATTTCCAAGGGCTTTGTCGAGGCCATGGGCGGGCGTATCGCCGCCGCCAGTCCGATACATGCCGATGCGCACAAGGGCGCGCGTGGAACGCGCATCCTGATCAGCCTGCCAAAACAGACCCAGACCCACCATATGCTCCTCTAGCCCCCCGACCCGAAGGACTGCGCGCCTGTCCGCCTCCCGTCCCCGCATCCTCGTCATTGACGACGAACCGCAGATTCACCGCTTCCTGACCCCAGCTCTGGACGCCGCGGGCTATGAGCCCCTGCGCGCCGACACCGCTGCGGCGGGGTTGAGCGAAATGGCCCGCAAGCCGCCTGATGCGGTCATCCTGGATCTGGGTCTGCCGGACATGGACGGACAGGAGGTGCTGAAGAAGGCGCGCGCCTTTTATGACGGCCCTTTGATCATCCTTTCCGCCCGCGACCGCGAGATCGAAAAGATCGACGCGCTTGACAATGGCGCGGACGATTATGTGGAAAAGCCGTTCGGTGTGGGAGAACTTCTGGCGCGACTGCGCGTGGCCCTGCGCAATCGCCTGCTGCGCGACGCCAGCGAACCCGTCGTCCATGCAGGCGATCTGGACATCGATCTGGTTCGGCGGCTGGTCACGCGCTGCGGCGAGGCTGTGCGCCTGTCGCCTCGCGAATATGACCTTCTGGCGGCGCTGGTGGAGGGCAATGGCCGGGTTCTGACCCATCGCCAGCTTCTGACCGCGGTCTGGGGACCGGCCAACGCCGATGATGTGCAGTATCTGCGCGTCTTTGTCGGTCACCTGCGACAAAAACTGGAGACGGAGCCCGCCGCCCCGCGCTATCTGATCACAGAGCCTGGCGTGGGATACAGGTTCGTGAGCCAGCCCTGACCATGACACGCCCCATCACCCTTCTCGACGGCGGCACAGGCCGCGAACTCCAACGCATTGGCGCGCCGTTTCGCCAGCCGGAATGGTCTGCGCTCGCCCTGATCGAGGCGCCGGAAACGGTCGTGCAGGTGCACCGCAACTATCTGGCGGCCGGTGCGCAGATCATCACCTCCAACAGCTATGCCGTCACGCCCTTCCATATTGGCCAGGCGCGCTTTGCAGCCTCGGGCGTCGCACTGGCGGACCGCGCGGGACGTCTGGGACGCGAGGCGATCGGCTCCGGTCCTGGGCGACTCGCGGGGTCTCTGTCGCCCGTCCTCGGCTCCTACCGGCCGGACCTGTTTGATTCCGCCCTGGCGCGACCGATCCTTGAAGCTCTGGCGAGGGGCCTGTCGCCGCATATCGACCTGTGGCTGGCCGAAACCCTCAGCGCCATCGAAGAGGCGCGACTGGTGCGCGCCGTGCTGGGCGATGCGCCCCTCCCGCTCTGGCTGTCATTCACGCTCCAGGATGACGGCGAGCACACCCCGCCGCGCCTGCGCTCCGGCGAAACGGTCATCGAGGCTGTGCGCAGCGCGCTGGAACTGGGCGCCGAGGCGGTCCTGTTCAACTGCAGCCAGCCGGAAGCCATGCTGGAGGCTGTGCGGACGGCCCGCGCCGTGATCGGCGCCGGTGAGCAAGGCCTCGGCGTCTACGCCAACGCCTTTCCGCCTCAGCCCAAGGACGCGACGGCCAATGACGGTCTTGACCCCATTCGCGAGGACCTGACGCCCGAAGCCTATGTCCGGTTTGCACAGGCCTGGGTCGAAGCGGGTGCGGACATCATTGGCGGATGCTGCGGCGTGGGGCCGGAGCATATCGCCGCTCTGGCCCTGCAACTGGAGCCGCGCTAGCCGCCCGGCTGGGATTGAAAACCAGGACCGGCGGCGTCCCTTCGCCAGCCACCAGCATGGGCGCAGATCCGGACGGATTCGCGCAGTCTGCCACCCTGCCGAAAACTTTCCCGCCGTGATGGGCGTCGATCGGACCAAAAGGGGCTGCGTCTGTTCAATCTCTCGCCACGGACGCCTTAAAATCACGCCGGTTCACATTCTGCTTGGCCGCGACTGGACGATAAGGCAGATGCGCTTTGAGAGCGATTGTGCGGGCTTTCTTCAACCCGGTCGACCCGACCAAGGCAGATCTGGCGAGCGGGTGAGGCGGATCACTGGACAATCGTTTGCATAACCGCATAGAATTGCAGCGGTGTTGGGTATCTAAAAGCAGGTGAACACAATGCCAGAAGGCGCGGCGACCAACAAATCCCCTTCGGCGAAAACGGCCGAGGATCCGGCGACCGCTCTGGCGGACCGGATTGTCAACGCCCTGATCTATCGCATCGGCAAGGACACACGCGCCGCGCGGCCCCATGACTGGCTGGCGGCGACCGTGCTGACGGTGCGCGACCAGATCATCGACAAGTGGATGGCCTCCACCCGCGCAGCCCATGCGGCCGGCGCAAAACGGGTCTATTATCTCAGCCTCGAGTTTCTGATCGGGCGGCTCTTGCGCGACAGCCTGTCCAATCTGGGCCTGATGGAGGAGATCGCTGCGGCGCTCAACACTCTGGGCGTGGAACTGGACGTGCTGCGCGAGATCGAGCCCGATGCAGCCTTGGGCAATGGCGGGCTGGGTCGACTGGCCGCCTGCTTCATGGAGAGCCTCGCCTCGCTGGACCTGCCCGCCTATGGCTACGGCATCCGCTATGTGAACGGCATGTTCCGCCAGCGCATCGACGACGGCTGGCAGGTCGAATTGCCGGAGACCTGGCTGGCCTATGGCAATCCCTGGGAGTTCGAGCGCCGCGAAAGCAGCTATGAGGTTTCATTCGGCGGCGAGGTCCAGACCGACGAGACCGGGGTCACCAAATGGGCGCCGGGAGAACGTCTGATCGCTCAGGCGGTCGATACGCCCGTGGTCGGCTGGCGCGGCAAGCGGGTCAATACGCTCAGGCTCTGGACGGCGCGTGCGCTTGACCCCATCCGGCTGGACGCCTTCAACGCCGGCGACCATATCGGCGCGCTTGAGGAGAAGAACCGGGCCGAAAGCCTGACCCGCGTGCTCTATCCGGCCGATTCCACCGCCGCGGGCCAGGAGCTCCGGCTGAGGCAGGAATATTTCTTTTCTTCCGCCTCCCTGCAGGACATTGTTCGCCGTCACATCCAGTATTTTGGCGATATCCGCACCCTGCCCGACAAGGCGGCGATCCAGCTGAACGACACCCACCCGGCGGTGTCAGTGGCGGAACTGATGCGTCTTTTGATCGACGTGCATGACCTGCCATTCGAGGAAGCCTGGCGGATTACCCGCACCACCTTTTCCTACACCAACCACACCCTGTTGCCCGAAGCGCTGGAAAGCTGGCCCCTGCCGCTGTTTGAGCGCCTGCTGCCCCGCCACATGCAGATCGTCTATGCGATCAACGCCAAGCTTCTGCAGGAGGCGCGACGGACCAGGCTGCTGGACGACCGGGCCATCGCGGCCGTCTCGCTCATCGACGAAAGCGGGGAGCGGCGGGTGCGCATGGCCAATCTGGCCTTTGCGGGTTCACACAGCGTCAATGGGGTGGCGGCCCTTCACACCCAGTTGATGAAGGAAACGGTCTTTCACGACCTTCACACCCTCTATCCCGACCGGATCAACAACAAGACCAACGGCATCACGCCGCGGCGCTGGCTGCAACAGTGCAATCCGGGCCTGACCGGACTGTTGAAGGAGACCATTGGGGAGGAATTCCTGGATGAGGCCGAAAAGCTGGCGGCGCTGAACCCGTTCGCGGACGACGCCGGCTTCCAGGACCGGTTCGCCGCGATCAAGCGGACCAACAAGGTGGCCTTGTCCGAATATATTCGCCGCACCATGGGCGTTCGCATCGACCCGGACGCCCTGTTCGACGTGCAGATCAAGCGAATTCACGAATACAAGCGCCAGCTTCTGAACATCATCGAGACGGTGGCGCTCTATGACCAGATCCGCTCCCATCCGGAGCGGGACTGGACGCCGCGCGTGAAGATCTTCGCCGGCAAGGCGGCGTCGAGTTATCACAACGCCAAGCTGATCATCAAACTCGCCAATGACGTGGCCCGCCGGGTCAATGGCGACCTGGCCGTGCGCGGTCTTTTGAAGGTTGTGTTCATCCCCAACTACAATGTGTCCCTGGCGGAAATGATCGTGCCGGCGGCGGACCTGTCCGAACAGATCTCCACCGCAGGGATGGAGGCGTCGGGCACGGGCAATATGAAGCTGGCCCTCAATGGCGCCCTGACGATCGGAACCCTGGACGGCGCCAATATTGAAATCCGCGACCGGGTCGGGGCGGACAATATCTTCATCTTCGGCAACACGGCAGACGAGGTGTCCAGGCTTCGCGAAAGCGGCTATGCGCCGCGCGAGTTCATTGCACAATCTCGTGAACTGACCCAGGCGCTCAATGCGATTGCGTCTGGCGTCTTTGCGCCCGATGATCGCAACCGGTACGCTGATCTGGTGGGCGGAATTAATGATCACGACTGGTTCATGGTGGCGGCCGATTTCGACGCCTATGCGGCGGCCCAGCGTGAGGTGGACACTGTCTGGAACCAGCCGAAAGACTGGTGGTCCAAGGCGATCCGCAACACGGCCAATATGGGCTGGTTCTCGTCCGACCGCACCATCAGCGAATATGCCGGTGAAATCTGGGGCATGATGTGACGCTAAAGACCGGCGAGATCGATGCGCTCTGCGCCGGTCGACACAATGATCCCTTCGCCATCCTCGGGCTCTATGCCAATGGCAAGAAACTGTTCACCCGTGCGCTCGCACTCGGCGCGGAACAGCTCGAGGCCTTCACCCTGGCCGGCGCCTCTGCGGGCGTTCTGTCGCGCATAGATGATCGCGGCCTGTTCGAAGGCCAGTTGAACCTGAAGTCGCGCGAGCCCCTGCGCTACACAGCCCGGGGACATGGGACGCAGTGGTCCTTCACAGACCCCTATACATTTGGCCCCGTCCTTGGCCCGGTCGATGATCTGTTGATGGGCGAGGGCAACCATCTGCGTCTGTTCGACAAGATGGGGGCGCATCTCATCCATCATGAAGGCGCGTCCGGCGTGCATTTCGCCGTCTGGGCGCCCAACGCCGAGCGTGTCTCCGTGGTGGGGGACTTCAACGACTGGGACGGTCGCCGCCACGTCATGCGCCGTCGGGCCGATGTCGGGGTGTGGGAAATCTTCGTTCCCGATATCGGCTCCGGGCGGACCTACAAGTATGAAATCCTCGGCGCTGACGGGGTCGTGCAGCCGCTGAAGGCCGACCCCTATGCATTTCGCGCCGAATATCGGCCCGCCACCGCGTCGGTCACGCCTGATCCCGACGTCCATCTGTGGGGCGATGCGGCTCATCGCGAGCATTGGCGCAAGGTCGACCCGCGCCGGCAGCCGATCAGCATCTATGAGGTGCATCCCGGCTCATGGCGACGCGGCGATGGCGACGGTTTTCTGAGTTGGGACGAGCTGGCGGACCAGCTCATTCCCTATGTGGTCGATATGGGCTTCACCCATATCGAATTTCTGCCGGTCAGCGAACATCCGCTGGACGCAAGCTGGGGCTATCAGACGACGGGTCTCTATGCCCCTAGCGCCCGGTTCGGGGAGCCTGCCGGTTTTGCAAGATTTGTGGACGGCGCCCACAGGGCGGGCGTCGGCGTTCTGCTGGACTGGGTTCCCGCCCACTTCCCTACGGACGCCCACGGCCTCGCCCGCTTCGACGGCACCTGCCTCTATGAGCACGAAGACCCGCGTCTGGGCCATCATCCCGACTGGAAGACCGCCATCTACAATTTCGGACGGCGCGAGGTCTGCGCCTTTCTGGTCAATAACGCCCTGTTCTGGGCCGAGGCCTATCACGTGGACGGGCTTCGCGTGGACGCCGTCGCCTCCATGCTCTATCGCGACTATTCGCGCCGAGCGGGCGAATGGATCGCAAATGCGCAAGGCGGTCGGGAAAACTGGGAGGCGGTCGCCTTTCTGCGCCGCATGAACAAGGAGCTCTATGGGGCCCATCCCGGCGTCTTCACCGTGGCCGAGGAATCCACCGCCTGGCCGGGCGTGTCGCGACCGGCGCATGAAGACGGGCTGGGCTTTGGCTTCAAGTGGAACATGGGCTTCATGCATGACACGCTCACCTATATGGCGCGTGATCCCATCCACCGGCGCTATCATCATAACGACATCACCTTCGGCCTGACCTATGCGTTCAGCGAGAACTTCGTTCTGCCGCTGAGCCATGACGAGGTGGTGCATGGCAAGGGCTCGCTGATCAACAAGATGAGCGGCGACGCCTGGGGACGCTTCGCCAATCTGCGCGCCTATTACGCCATGATGTGGGGCTATCCCGGCAAGAAACTGCTGTTCATGGGGCAGGAATTCGCCCAGTCGCGGGAATGGAGCGAGGACCGCGCCCTCGACTGGGGCCATCTTGGCGATCCGGCCCATGAGGGCGTGCGCCGGCTGGTGCGCGACCTGAACGCCCTCTATCGCAGCTGTCGCGCCCTGCACGCCCGCGACTGTGAGCCGGAGGGCTTCGAATGGGCGATTGTAGACGACGCCGCCAATGCTGTTTTCGCCTGGACGCGGCGCGCGCCTGATGCGCCGCCGGTCGCCGTGGTCGCCAACATGACTCCGGTTCTGCGCCACGGCTATCGCGTGCCCTTGCCGGAAGGCGGGACGTGGCGCGAAGTCCTCAACAGCGACGCCCAGACCTATGGCGGGACGGGCGCGGGGAATTATGGCGCAGTGGAGGCGAGGGACGGTTACGCCGAGCTGACACTGCCGCCATTGGCGACAATCATACTGGAGCACGCGCCCTGACGCGTTCGCCCACGGGGGAGGAACAACATGCACCAAAGACTTCACCAACCCCTGGCCCGGGACGCCATGGCCTATGTTCTGGCGGGCGGGCGCGGCAGTCGGCTAAACGAACTCACCGATATCCGCGCCAAGCCGGCCGTCTATTTCGGCGGCAAGTCGCGCATCATCGATTTCGCCCTGTCCAACGCCCTGAACTCAGGCATCCGCCGCATTGGCGTGGCGACCCAGTACAAGGCCCACTCCCTGATCCGCCACCTGCAAAGAGGCTGGAACTTCTTCCGCCCGGAGCGGAACGAAAGCTTCGACATCCTGCCCGCGTCCCAGCGCGTGTCAGAGACCCAGTGGTATGACGGCACAGCGGACGCCGTGTTCCAGAATATCGACATCATCGAAAGCTACGGCCCGGAATATATGGTCATTCTGGCCGGGGATCACATCTACAAGATGGACTATGAATTGATGCTGCAACAGCACGTCAATTCCGGCGCCGATGTTACGGTGGCCTGTATGGAGGCCCCGCGCAAGGAGGCGTCGGGTTTTGGCGTCATGGCCGTCAATGACAAGGACGACATCACCGATTTCATCGAAAAGCCCGCAGATCCCCCCGCCATGCCGGGCAAACCGGACGTCTCTCTGGTGTCG
The DNA here is from genome assembly GCA_903858685.1 of uncultured Caulobacterales bacterium. GTDB lineage: Bacteria > Pseudomonadota > Alphaproteobacteria > Caulobacterales > Caulobacteraceae > CAIMFV01. Next base: position 10,814 of record CAIOJR010000062.1, read on the forward strand.
ATGGGCATCTATGTCTTCCACACGAAATTCCTCTTCGAGGAGCTTTGCCGCGACGCCGCGACACCCGGCTCGACCCGGGACTTCGGAAAGGACATCATTCCCAATCTTGTGAAGAACGGTAAGGCGGTGGCGCACCGTTTCTCCGCCTCCTGCGTACGCTCAGAGGGCGAGGCGGAGGCCTATTGGCGCGATGTGGGAACGGTCGACGCCTATTGGGAGGCCAATATCGACCTGACCCAGGTCGTCCCGCATCTTGACCTGTATGACCGCAGCTGGCCGCTCTGGACCTATTCGGAAATCACTCCGCCCGCCAAGTTCGTGCACGATATCGAGGGGCGTCGCGGCAGCGCAGTGGCGTCTTTGGTGTCTGGAGGCTGCATCATATCCGGCGCGACCGTGCGCAACAGCCTCGTCTTCACCGAGGCCCATGTGCACTCCTATTCGTCGCTGGATCAGGCCGTCATCCTGCCGCGCTGCACGGTGGGCCGCAATGTGCGGATGAGCAAGGTGGTGATCGACCGCGGCGTCATGATCCCCGACGGACTGGTCGTCGGGGAAGATCCGGTGCTCGACGCCAGGCGCTTCCGCCGTACCGACAAGGGCGTATGCCTGATCACACAGAACATGATCGACCGGCTCGGCGCATGAGCCTGCACGTCCTGTCCGTCGCTTCGGAAGCCTATCCGCTGATCAAGACCGGCGGACTGGCCGATGTGGCGGGCGCCTTGCCGGGCGCGCTGGCCCCCCATGGCGTGGCCATGACCACGCTACTGCCCGCCTATCCCGCTGTGGTTCACAGCCTGGGCAAGGCGAAGGGCAAGGTCATGCACCGCTATGCCGACCTGCTCGGCGTCGAGGCGCGACTGGTGCGTCACAGGTTGGGCGCGCTTGAGCTGATCCTGTTGGATGCGCCCGCCCTGTTTGCGCGCGACGGCGGTCCCTATTCAGACCGCAATGGCGCTGAGTGGCCCGACAACTGGCGCCGTTTCGCCGCACTGGGGCGCGCGGCGGCGGATCTGGCGGACGGACTCGTTCCCGACCTCAGTTTTGATCTGGTCCACGCCCATGACTGGCAGGCGGCCATGGCGCCCGCCTATATGAAATTTACCGGCGCCGGCCGCACGCCCAGCTTGGTCACCATACATAATCTGGCTTTTCAGGGACGTTTCGGCGCCGACATCTTCCCCCGTCTCGGCCTGCCCGCAGAGGCCTTCTCGATTCACGGCGTGGAGTATTTTGGCGGGGTGGGCTTTCTGAAGGCGGGCCTGCAAACGACCAGCGCCATTACAACGGTCAGCCCCACCTATGCCGACGAGATCCGGGACCCCGAATTCGGCATGGGTCTGGAGGGACTGGTCAGCGCCAGACGCGACGTGGTCAGCGGCATTGTCAACGGCATTGACACCGAGGTTTGGAACCCGGCCAGCGACCCGCACCTGGCCGCGCCCTACGCCCTGTCCAGCCTGAGCAAGCGCGTCGCCAACCGCCGCGCCGTCGAAAGCGCCTTTGATCTGACGGAAGGCGACGGCCCGATCTTTTGCGTGGTCAGCCGCCTGACCTGGCAGAAGGGCATGGATGTGCTGGCGGACGTGGCCGACAGCCTTGTCGGCATGGGGGCGAGGCTGGCCCTGCTCGGCTCCGGCGACCCCGCGCTGGAGGCCGCTTTCATGGCGGCGGCGGGGCGTCATCCGGGTCGGATCGGCGTGCGGATCGGCTATGACGAGCCATTGTCGCATCTGATGCAGGCCGGCGCCGACGCCATCCTCATCCCGTCGCGGTTCGAGCCCTGCGGCCTGACCCAGCTCTACGGGTTGCGATATGGCTGCGTGCCGGTCGTGGCGCGCACGGGAGGGCTGGCGGATACGGTGATCGACGCCAATGAGGCCGCACTTGCCGCCAGAGTGGCCACCGGCTTCCAGTTCCATGGCGTGACCCATGATGCTGTGATCCGGGCCCTGCAGCGCGCGGTGGCGGCCTTTGCTCAGCCCAAGGTCTGGGCGTCGTTGCAAAAGCAGGGAATGAAGGCGGATTTTTCCTGGGGGCGCAGCGGTCAGCTCTATGCCGACCTCTATCATCGCCTGACCGCGGCCTGATCCCGTGCGTTTCTGCGCCCGCTCCAGCGACGCGACGGCGCTGACCCTGTGCCTGTTCGAAGGCGAGCGTGAGACGCGACTGCCAATGGTCCGCCAGAGCGGCGACCTTTTCGCGCTGGAGGTCGCAAACGCCGGCGCCGGAACCCGCTATGGCCTGCGCGCGGATGGCGTCTACGCGCCGGATCAGGGCCTGTGGTTTGATCCTGACAAGCTGCTGGTCGATCCCTACGCCGTCGAACTGGACCGACGCTTCGCCCATGACGCCCGCCTGGCCCTGCCGCGGGGTTCCGGTTTCGACACGGCTCCGATCGTCCCCAAGGCGATCGTACGGACCCTTGACCCGGCGCCGAAGACGAGGCCGCGGCTGCGCCCTGATGGCCTGATATATGAGATCAATGTGCGCGGATTTACGCGCCTGCACCCCGACATTTGCGAGCCGCAGAGGGGAACAATCGCCGCCCTCGCGCACCCTGCGGTCATCGCCCATCTGCAAAAGCTGCGCGTCTGCGCCGTCGAGTTGATGCCGGTGACCGCCTGGATCGATGAGCGGCATTTGACGCCGCTGGGTCTCGGCAACGCCTGGGGCTATAATCCCGTCGCTCTGATGGCGCTGGACCCGGGTCTGGCGCCCGGCGGGATCGCGGAACTGGCCGCGGCGACAGAGGCGCTGCACGCCGCCGGCATCGGAGTCATTCTTGACCTGGTGTTCAACCATACGGGCGAGAGCGACCGGTTCGGCCCGACCCTGTCGATGCGGGGGCTGGATAACCGGACCTATTATGCCCACGATCCCCACGACCCCGGCCTGTTGATCAACGATACGGGATGCGGCAATACGCTGGCCTGCCATCGCCCTGTTGTGCGCCAGCTCGTGCTGGATACGCTGCGCCACTTTGTGATCCACGCCGGGATCGACGGTTTTCGGTTTGATCTGGCGCCTATCCTGGCGCGTACGCCCACGGGTTTCGACGCCACAGCGCCCCTGTTCGACGACATCCGCCACGATCCGGTCCTGTCCGACCGGATCATGATCGCAGAACCGTGGGACTGCGGCCCGGGCGGCTATCAGCTGGGCGCCTTTCCCGACAATTTTCTGGAATGGAACGACCGCTATCGCGACGATGTGCGCCGATTCTGGCGCGGGGACCGCCATTGCGCGGGCGATCTGGCGACCCGACTGGCCGGATCGGCCGACATCTTTGCGGCGCGCGGCGCCAGAGCGAGCCGAACCGTCAATTTCCTCGCCGCGCATGACGGCTTCACCCTGGCCGATCTGGTCAGCCACGAACGCCGACACAACGAGACCAATGGTGAGCACAACCGCGACGGCCACGGAGAAAACTTCTCGTGGAACAACGGCGCGGAAGGCGAAACGGACAACCCCGCCATCGCCGCCGCCCGCCAGCGCGACATCCGCGCCCTGCTGGCCACCCTGTTCGCCTCGCGCGGCGCGATCATGCTGACAGCGGGAGACGAGTTCGGGCGCACACAGCGCGGCAACAACAACGCCTATGCCCAGGACAATCCCATCACCTGGATTGACTGGGCGATGCGCGATATCGAGCTTGAGGACTTTACCGCCGCCCTGTCCGCGTTTCGCGCCAATCATCCTCAACTCGGCGCACCGGACTTTCTCGATCAAGGCGCCGATCTTGTCCGCATCGACTGGCTGGACCTGACCGGAGCGAGCATGGCGCCCCATGACTGGTCAGACGCGGAAGGCTTCGAACTGGTGCTGACGACCCGGTCAGGCGAAACGCTTTGCGTCCGCATCGACCGCAGAGACCGCACCTGTACCCTCCGAGCATCATAAAAAACCGCCAAATTCACCGAAACGCCCAAAGCGCGCCGCCAAAAATCTCGCTAAACAAGGCGCAGCGCCAGGCTCGTCTGACGCATCCAGGGAGACACAGCCTCATGCGCATGGCGACCATTCGAATGCTGCACCACTATATCGGCCTGCTGATCGCGCCCAGCGTGATCTTCTTCGCCCTGACCGGCGCGCTGCAACTGTTCAGCCTTCATGAGGCGCATGGCGACTACAAGCCGGCTGTCATCATCGAAAAACTTGGCATGGTGCACAAGGATCAGGTCTTTCAGGTCAAGCAGCACAGGGCGGCGCCTCCGGCTGCATCCAAGCCGGCGTCGCCCGGACAGGTAAAGCCGGCGGACAAGGACAAGGACAAGGCGGCGCCTGTCCATGTGATCGCGCTGAAGGTCTTTTTCCTCGGAGTGGCGCTGGGTCTGGCGGCCTCGACAGCCTTTGGCGTCTATATTGGCGTCAGCCATGCCCGCCGCAGCGCCATCTCCTGGGCGCTGCTGGCGGTTGGGGCGATCATTCCCGTTCTGATCGCCGTCTTGCCGTTCTGAGGGCCTATTTGACGGGGAAGGCGCCGAGCTTTCGAGTCAGGAAGTCCGCCGCCGCCGCATCGGCCTTCGTCCATGACGCCTGACGCAGGAAGTCGTGGATATCGTCAGGGATGATCAGCGCCTCGAACGCCACGCCCTTGGCCTCAAGGCGACGCGCCAGGTCGATGGTCTGGTTGAACTTCACGTTACGATCGTCATCGCCGTGGATCAGCAGGACGGGCGAGGTCCAGCCCGCCAGATCGGCGACCGGCGATGAGGTCCAGGCCACGGTGGTGGCTGCCTCTCGATCACCCTTTTCATAGCGAACGGGCGGCGGCCCGGCCTCTTCGGCCAGAATCAAAGACCAGTCGTGCACCCCGTGATAATCAACGCCCGCCTTGAACAGGTCGGAGTTGCGCGCCAGGGCCTGAGCCGTCAGAAGCCCGCCATAGGAACCGCCCCAGATGCCGATCCGGCTGGGGTCGACGCCCTTGAGCGTTTGCAGGAACCGGCCGCCCGCCAGCACATCCTGATATTCAGACGCGCCCGACGGCCCGCCATGCTCCGGATGCTGGAAATCATAGCCGTATCCGATGCCCAGGCGATAATTGACCGACATGACCACAAAGCCATGGGCCGCCAGATACTGGTTCACTGCATAGGCGTTGGAATAGTAGCGCATATAGGACCAGCCGAGCATCATCTGGCGCGGGGGTCCGCCGTGAACGAAGATCAGGCCGGGCTTGACCGCGGGGCCATCGGCGCTCTGAAATAGCTGGCCATGGATCAACAGGCCGTCTGGCGCGGTGAAGGTCACCTTTTTCGGCGTGACAAACCGGGCCTGGGGGAAGCGGGAATCGACCGGCTGCCGGTCCAGAATGCGGGGATGGGGCTGGTTGAAGCTCGCCACCTCCACCGCCGCCGGACGGCGCGCATCGGCGCCGACAAAGGCAAAGCCGCCGGACAGGCCAACCGGCGTCCATTCCACACTGTCGCCCCCCGTCAGGGCGACGGGTGCGCCGCCTGACACTGGGACGCGAAACAGGTGACGGCGATCATCATCATCCGGCGCAGCGCCCGTATTGGCCGAATAGATCAGGTCCTTGCCGTCACGACTGAGCGCCACATGCTCCACCATGAAGGCCCCGGGCGTGAGGAGGCTGGCCGGTCCGCCTTGGGCTGGGACTGAATAGAGATGCGGCCAATTATCGGCCAGCGACAGGAAGGTCAGTCGCCCATCAGCGGCCCATTTCAGATTGGCCTCGCCCGCGACATTCGGGTAGGAGCCCCGCAAGGTTTTGGGGCTTTCCCACGCCAGATGTCCCGCGCCCGTCGCAATGCTCGCCGTCCAGATCGACCAGGGATGCGGCGTGCGCGTCAGCATCGGCTCTGGCGCGCCGCCAGAGCCGGACCGTCGCTTGAAGGCCAGGCTGGCGCTGTCCGGCGACCAGACCGCCTCTGAATCAAAATGGGTCGAGGGCGCTTCCCAGCTCAGGACCGTTTGGTCCGTCTGATAGACGCCGATAAAGCTGTGGTCATCGCGTTGGGAGACAAAGGCCAGCTTCATCCCGTCGGGCGACCAGACCAGAGACTGGTCCCTGCCCCGGTCGAAGAACAGACGGTGCGCGTCCGAGCCATCCAGTCTGGCCGTCCAGACCGCGCCATCCTTCACAAAAGCCAGGACGCCCTTGCCGGACAGGGCTGGCTCATCGCCCTCTGCGATTTTCGCCGCAGGCTTGGCGGCGGCGGGATCAGCGCTCCACAGGGTGATCTTCTGTTCCTGAGTACTGGAGGTGGGATCGGGCTGAAGATTGCCCTTGGCGGGCCAGTTGGAGTCGTGATCGCCGCCGCGCACAAAGACCAGAGCTGCGCCGTCGGGCGAAAAGGTGAGCTGGGTAAGCTCCTGCCCGTCATCCTCGGTGAACTGGGTCACCTGACGGGGAAGATAGGATGGACCATCCGCAACCCAGATATTGCGGACCCCATGCTCGATCCTGACCCAGGCAATGCGATCAGCTGCGCTGGCGCTGACCAGCCCGCTGATGAAAGGATAGGACAGGGCATCGGGCAGGCTGAAGTCCGGCGCAGTCGCCGCATGGGCTGCGCCAAAGGCGAAGAGCGCGGCGACCGCCACGCTCGCCCCAGGAATACGCCAGTTTTTCATTGCAAGCCCCCGTTCCCGATCCCGGCCCATCGCCGATCCTGAACGGGCAGCTTGCAACCAAGTCGCCTCGAAACTCAATCCAGCCTGGACGTCATGACCGAACCTAATGGCCCGACGGGCTGGCTGCAGGCCTGCGATCAAACAGGGCGCCCTCGATCAGGTCAAAGGCGGCGCGGTGATAGCCGGTCATCATGGCCGCTGTCCCGCTGGCGTCCATGACCAGGGTGTCGTCCTCCGCGCGGCTATAGGCGGTCCAGCCCGCGCAGGGCGCGCCAGACTTTGCAAAGGCCGACCAGCAGGCGTGCAGGCGCGTCGCCACGGCCTGATCCGCCGGCGTCGGGGTCTTGATCCAGCTCGCCTTGAGCGTATCGAACACGAACGGCAATTCGCCGCCATGATAGGCGCCGGGCGCGGTCGCCCTTTCGCTGTCGGCCACATAGTTGAAGCGATAAAGCCAGACAGGACTCGCCGATTTCGCAGAGATCCAGCGCGCCGGAACCCCGAAGACGGCGTCCGCAAACAACAATCTTCCAAGCGAGGAGTCGTCTGGTGCTTCCGCCCCGTAAACGGACTTCAGTTCCGGCTTGCGCGGCGAGAAGATCATCAGAAGCTGGTTGGGAATGGCCGGATACTCCCGAACGAGCGAGCCTTCATCCCCATTGGTGCCGATGATCATGGGCACGGAAATCAGATGGCCGGCGATCACCGCCTTATCGACCGGCTCCGGCGTCAGGCGACCATCGGGAATCGGCGTGGCGTCATAGTCGCCCACCAGGTCCGCCGCCGGCATGGCGCGAAGCTGCTCCACCGTGGAGTCAGCCCCCAGCCCGTGTCGCGCGACATATTTCACCCCCTGAGCTTCCGCCGCCGACAAGGACTTGGGCAGGACCAGACCCGGCGCAGACTCAAGAATGGCCTTGGCGAAAAGCCCTTTGGCCGAAGGTGTGGCCAGAAGGAACAGGATGCTGCCAGACCCGGCGGACTCGCCAAAGACGGTCACCTGAGACGGGTCCCCGCCAAAGGCGGCAATATTGCGCTGCACCCATTTCAAAGCGGCGATATCGTCCATATGGCCGTAGGCGAACAGGGGCGCATCAGCGCCAGCCTCATGCGTCAGGGCCGGGTGAGCAAAAAAGCCCAAGGCGCCCAGACGATAATTGATCGTCACCGTCACCACGCCGTCACGGGCGAAGCTGGCGCCGTCATATATGCCCTTGGATCCAGAGCCGATCGTCCAGCTGCCGCCATGGATCCAGACCATGACGGGCAGGGGTTTGGCGGTCCTTTTCGCGGGCGCCCAGACATTGAGGAAAAGACAGTCCTCACTGGTCGGCTCCACTTTCAGGGTAAAGCCCCTGCTGACCGGCTGAGGGCAAACAGCGCCGAACTGGGACGCGTCGCGCGGAGCGGACCAGCGGATGGCGGGCGCAGGCGGGCGCCAGCGCAGTGGGCCGACCGGCGGGGCGGCGTAGGGAATGCCCTTGAAGACGGCGACGCCATCATCGACCACGCCCACCACAGCGCCGTCCTCGGTCTTCACGACCGGTCGGGCGGGCTCGGCCGCAGACGCCGCGCTGGCGGCAAGGGCCAGATGGGCGGCGGCCAACGCCGTGACGACAAGGCGAGACAAATGAAACAAGGCGACCTCCCGGGGATTTTCCGGGAGGTTGCCCTGCCTTGATCCATTTGGCCAGCCTTCAAACTCATTCAGGCGGGTTGGGCGTTCACCAAGGCGCCGATAGCCGCCAGCCACTTGTCGAAGGCGGCGCGCCCCTGGTCGGTAATGGCGATGCGGGTCAGGGGTTTTCGCCCGGCATAGGTCTTTTCCACCGCCACATAGCCTGCCTCTTCGAGCTTGCGCAGGTGAACCGAGAGGTTGCCGTCCGTGGTCTGGAGCCTGACCCGCACCTCGCCGAAATCCGCCTGTCCGGCGCTGGCCAGATAGGCCATGACGCCCAGCCGCACACGACCGTGGATCACCTCGTCGATCTGATCAATATCGAACCCGTCCATGAGGCTCAGACCAGGTCAGAGGGTTCGGCGCGCATCAGAAGGCAACCTGGCAAGGCGGCGAGCAGGAAAAGCCCGCCCGCATAGGCCAGGAACATTTCCGGCAGGGTCGCCATGGCGGATAGGATTGCGCAGCCGATAAAGCAGGCCGGACCCATGAATTTCAGCCATTTCACCTCTGACATGGCGCTGGCCACCGTCCATGCGACGCCATAGACCATCAGAATAGACGGCGCGATCAACCACAGCGGCGCATCGCTGTGCAGCCGATAAGCCACAAGGGCAATACCAACAATCAGGGCGAAGATTCCGATGCCGCAGCCCTTCCAGACCGCCGACAGGGCGCGATTATTGATGGCATGGGCCCCGGGCACAGACTGAGCCCGGCCCTTCATGACGAACAGACCGACGGCGAATATAATCGCGGCCGCGCCCCAGGTCAGGTTCGCGGTTGTCCCGCCTCCTGGCAAAAGTCCCTTGAACGTCAGATACATCACCAGACTGGCCACCCCCCACACGCATCCGGCCAACACCAGGATAGCGCCGCCGACCAGGGGCGCATGTCGCCCCTCCCGCGCCAGGGCCTTCATATAGGCCAGGTCATTCCTCAAGCCTTGCATCTGGTCGGTCATGTCACTGCTCCTGTGTGAAGTTGATGAAGTCTGATATGACGTGAACTTTAAAATGTAAAGTACTTTTCTACAAATCCTCAAACCGCCCCGTCCTGGTGGTCTTTCTAAAACAGGCTGCCCTGACCCGTCCCGCCGCTGCGCGGCGCAGGACCGGTCGGTCTGCGCGGCTTGAGCGGCTCGCCATCAATATGGGCGGATTTGACGCCGTCAGCGAAGACCAGCTTCACCCCGTCGCCGGGCGACAGGCTTTCAGCGGAGCGGATCAGGGCGCCGTCCTTGGCATGGACCCGGGCGAAGCCCAGCGTCAGGGGACGGTTAGGGTCGAGGGAGCGGCGCAGTTGATCCAGTCGCGCCAGGCCTTGCGCCTGGACCTCCAACCGTCGGTTCATGGCGCTGCGCGCCCGCCCGATCTGGCCCGTCAGATCAGCGCGCTCACCCGCCAGACGGACGCGTCGAACAGCGGCGTCGCTCAGACGCGCCTGCAACTCCTTCAGACGATCCTGCTTGTGAGCGACAGGGCGCGCCAGCAGACCCGGTTGCAGTCGGGCCGATGTCGCCGTCAGCCCCTGGGCGTGGACCGCGATATTGACGGACAGGCCTGCGCTCAGCCGACTGGCGGCATGGTCGAAGCGTTGCGCCGCAAGCTCCACCAGATCGGTCAGGCGCGGCAGGGCCGCAGAGGCGGCGACTAGCCGGGCGCGTCGTCCCTCCATCAGCCCGGCGCTCGCCCGATCAAGTCTGGCGCTGGTGATGGACAGAGAGGATTTCAGCTCGCTCAAGACGGGCGTGACCATTTCGGCCGCCGCTGTGGGAGTCGGGGCCCGGCGCGCCGAGACATAGTCGATCAGGGTGGTGTCGGTCTCATGTCCCACTGCGGAAACGAGCGGGATAAGGCTGCAAGCTGCGCAGCGCGCCAGTCGCTCGTCATTGAAAGGCCAGAGATCCTCGATCGAACCGCCGCCCCGCGCGACAATGATCACGTCCGGACGTGGAACCGCCCCGTTGGGGGCAAGCGCATTGACGCCCTCAATTGCAGCCGCCACCTGCGCCGCCGCCTGATCGCCCTGCACCACCACCGGCCAGACCATGACGTGCGCCGGCCAACGTTCGCGAATCCGATGCAGGATATCGCGGATCACCGCCCCGGTCGGACTGGTGATGACGCCGATCACGGCCGGCATTTGCGGCAGGGCGGGCTTGCGTGCGGCATCAAACAGCCCCTCGCCCGCCAGTTTCGCCTTCAGGCGCTCCAGCTGAGCCAAAAGCGCGCCAACGCCCGCCGGTTCAAGGCTCTCAATGATCAGCTGGTAGGAGGAGCGCGCGGGATATGTCGTGATCCGGCCGGTGACAATCACCTCAAGCCCCTGTTCCGGTTGGGCTTTCAGCCCGCGAACCGAACCCTTCCATATCACGGCGTCAATCGCGGCCTTGTCGTCCTTGAGCGTCAGATAGACATGGCCCGAAGCGTGGCGCGTGACCTTGGAGATTTCGCCACGCATGCGGACATGGCCAAAGGCGTCCTCCAGCGTGCGCTTGAGGGCGAAGGCCAGCTCCGACACCGAAAAGGCGGGGGCGTTGGATGCCGACAGGTCGGCCATGTCGTCAGGGCTCATCGGCCCACCATAGAAGAGGCCGGACCGTTTGGGGAGGGGAGGCGCTTGCGCGAAGCTGTCCCGGCGCGTAGGAGCCGTCCACTCCATGGACAGATGACGGATGCGTGCCGATGAAGGTGCTTGTGGTGGGCTCTGGCGGCCGTGAACATGCCCTGGCCTGGAAGATCGCCCAGTCCCCGCTGCTCACACGGCTCGTCGTCGCGCCCGGCAATCCGGGCATGGCGGGGCTGGCCCAACGGGTGGATCTGAAAGTCACCGATACCGACGGTCTGGTGCGGCTGGCGAAGGACATGGACGCGGATCTGGTGGTAGTGGGGCCCGAAGCGGCGCTTGAGGTCGGGCTGGCCGACGCCCTGGCCGAGGTGGGAATCGCCTGTTTTGGCCCGACCAAAGCGGCAGCCCAGCTGGAAACCTCCAAAGGCTTCACCAAGGCCTTCGCCATGCGCCACAAGGTTCCGACGGCCGATTATGGAGAGTTCTCCGACGCTGCGGACGCCAAGGCCGCGCTGAACCGCTTCAGCCCCCCCTATGTGATCAAGGCCGACGGCATCGCCGCCGGCAAGGGCGTCGTGATCGCGACGGATCGCACACAGGCCGAAGCCGCTATTGACGACATGCTGGGCGGACGATTTGGCCAGGCGGGCGCGCGTCTGGTGATCGAGGCGTTCATGGACGGCGAAGAAGCCAGTGTCTTTGCCCTCTCCGACGGCGAAACCAGTCTGATGTTCGGCGCCGCCCAGGACCATAAGCGCGTCGGCGACGGCGACACCGGCCCCAATACGGGCGGCATGGGCGCCTACGCCCCGGCGCCGGTCATGACGTCGGAGCGGCTGGAAATCGTGCGAACCGCCATGATCGAGGCGACGGTGGCAGGCATGGCGACCGAAGGCGCGCCTTATCGCGGCGTCCTGTTCGCCGGGGTCATGTCGACCGCAGAAGGGCCTAAACTGGTAGAATACAACGCCCGTTTCGGCGATCCGGAATGTCAGGTGCTGATGCTGAGGCTAAAAAGCGACCTCCTGCCCTATCTTCACGCCTGCGCGACGGGAAACCTGGCGGCGCAAGGCCCGTTGCTCTGGCGCGACGAGGCCGTGATCTGTGTGGTGATGGCGGCGCAGGGCTATCCCGACGCGCCGCTGACCGGGTCCATCATTGTCGGTGCGGACGGCGATTTTGGCCCGGACGTTTTCGTCTTCCACGCCGGCACGACGCTGGATGCTGACGGAAATCTGCGGGCTAATGGCGGTCGGGTGCTCAATATCTGCGCCCGGGCGACAACCGTGGCGGGCGCGCGCCAACTGGCCTACCAAGCGATTGACCGCATCGTATGGCCACAGGGCTTTTGCCGCAGCGATATCGCCTGGCGCGCCATGGACCGCCCTGCCTAGGACGGGTTGGGTGCGAGATCGACGCGGTTCAACCGAGGCCTCTCAACCCCTGATTCCGTCGCCAGACCACCCTCAACACCCCGGCTCACCAGTTTGAGAACGAGATCATAATTGATGATCAGGGCGTCGATCAGTTCGGGGCGGATCAGCACTGACAGGGGAATATACAGCCCCGCCTCATCGCGAACGCAAAATCCGCGTTCGATCAGCCTGTTGACCTGACGGCGTGCGGTTTCATAAGGCATGCGAAGCGTGCCGGAGATTTCGAGGATGCTGACACGGCGGCGCTTTTCATCGGCCAGCGGCCATGGGCGGCCGTCGGCGTCAAGGGGATTGCCCAGTTGGTCATTGATATTGGCCCGCCAGATGGCGCCAAAAATGATGGTCTGGGTGAAGTCAAAATCGTGAATCCGCGCAAGGCTAAGCACGGATTCAAGCACGAAATCGATAGAGAGCTGTCCTGCCAGGCTTCTTCGTCGACGCTCAATATGGTCCAAGTCCTGAATCCTCACCCTGTCAACGCCGATAATGTCCGAGCTGTTCAATTATTGAACAGGTAAAATGCGATCGGCAAGCCCTCTTAAAGTCGGACCTTTGTCTCAGTAGGAATTACGCAAGGTATCTGGGTGTAATGGATAGGTTCTGAAGCACAACAAAAGGGCGCCGCCCCGACAATGACCGCCCACCTAACCTTCGCGAACGCAGAAAAAGCGATCGCCTTGGACTGCACGGGGGCGAGGGCATGAAGCGGGAAGGTGCGCCAAAGCCGAGATATAATCTCGAAAACGCAAAGGTTTTGCTGGTCCACCCGAACAGCTATGGAATGGATATTCTGGCGCAGATTTTCAGCGGATTCGGCGTGCGAAACGCAACCCGCTGCTCTGACGCCGAAGAAGCCATGGCCGTAATCAAGAAGCAGGATCTGGATCTGATCGTTTGCGAGGCCCAGATGGAGGGCATGGACGGCTATGACCTGATCCATTGGCTGCGCCACAGCAAGCTGGACCCAAACTGCTTCACCGCCGCCATCATCATCACCGGCCACACCCAGATGTCCAAAGTGCAAAAGGCCCGGGACTGCGGCGCCAATTTCATCGTGGCCAAGCCCCTGACGCCAAAGGTCATGATTGACCGGGTCGTGTGGGTTGCGCGTGAAAACCGACCGTTCATTGACTGTGAGGCATACTTGGGACCGGACCGGCGTTTCCACTCCATCGGCCCACCGCCCAATAGCGAGGGACGCCGCGCCGGCGACCTGCCGCTTGAGGTGGGCGAAGCCGCAGAACCGAATATGAGCCAGGACGATATTGACGCAATGATGCAGCCGAAGAGAGCCACACGATGAGCGCCGTCAAACGCATCAAGGTCAAGAACCGTCTCGCCGCGGTGGTCCGCATGCCCGGCGGCAAAACGGTCAGCGAAGCCGTCCTTGCCGCAGAAGAGCAGCTTGAAGTCATCAAGGACGGCGTGGTGGCCGCCCTGGACACCATGCTCACCGAAATGACGGCCGCCGCCGCTCGCCTCAAGGCGGCGCCGGGACCTGACACGATCGAACCCCTGTACGACCTGGCCAATGACGTGATCGGCGTCGCCGGCGTTGTGGGACTGGGCTCCGTCGGCGACGCCGCCTACAGCCTGTGCGAGCTGCTGGACATTTTCGTAGAGACCAAGTCCTGGAACTGGGCCGCAGTCGAGGTCCATCTGAACGGATTGAAGCTGTTGCGCGCCATGAGCGACAAGATGACCGATGAACAACGCGAACAGGTGCTCGACGGCCTGCGCGCCGTGGTCCGTCGCATGGCCCCCCCAGGCGAGGGAGCCGCAGCCCAGGCCTGAGCCTGGCCGGCTACCAGCTCGCTGTCAGTCGCGAGATCGCCACAGTGGCGTCGGACCAGCGCCATCCCATCCGGTTTGCGGGCTTTGGCGCAATCGGTCCGAGCCCCTTGGGCCAGCCTGTTGCGACCTCGGTCGTCGCCGTCTCCAGCGTCCCGTGCTCGGGCCCATCCAGAGCCAGAACGATCCCCTCCGGCGGCGGCGCCTCATAGGTCAGGGTTGTCCATTGTCCGGCCTTGGCTTCAAGGCTGATCTCACGCCCATTCAGCCGTCCATGGGCCAGATTGGCGCTTGGCCGCAGTTGAACGATCAATGTCTCCCCGCCATTGGCCGGTATGGCCCGCAGGATGATGCGATTGCTCATCCGCTCCGCGCTGACCATGGGGCCCGGCGTCTGCATGGGCTTGGCCGCAACCGCCTTGAACGGCGTGGTGATCAGGGGCGCGACGGTGACGTTCGCCGGCTTGCCGCCTTGCATCTCCATGACAGTGCGCGACCAGCTATCGATCTTGAGTCGGGTCCCCACCAGCCAGGTCCTGGCGTCGGGGTCGGACAGATAGAAGGCCTGGGTCAGGCCGGGACGAGCAGCGTTCGGCCCCAGAGCTGTCATTCCCAGACAGATCAGGGCGCCCAATCCCGCCAGAACCGCCAGGACACGACCAACCGGACCACGCGAAGCTGTCCAGAACAGGGGCGCCGCCAGCGGCAAGGCGGACAACAGGATCAGCGTGTTCGTCGCCAAAGCGCTCGCCCCAATCGCGGTGAAGACAAATCCGCCCCAGGTCAGGACCATGGCCAGCCCCGGCGCCGCGATCACCACGACAATCAACAGACCCGGGCTGCGCGCCGGATCGCCACGCCCGAAAAACGTCACGACCAATGCAGCAGAGGCCCCAAGCAACAACGGCCAGACCAGCAGGGGCGTGACGCCCGGCTCCAGCGCCTGCAAGGCTGTCCCGAGCATCACAGCCAGTAACAGCGCGCCGCCCCACAGGCCCCAGACGCCGACGCGCTTGCCCAGACAGGCCAGCCCCAGAAGCACCACCACCACCGCCGACACCGTGGCCACAAGGTCAAGCCCATGCTGCAGCAGACATGAGAGCGCCGCCGCCAGTCCGCACAGGATCGCCAGAGTGATCCGTCCCTTGGCCGAAGACCCTGCGCCCGCCATGGCGACGCTCAGCGCCAGTCCGCCCAGAAGGACAGCGCCCAACAAAGCCTCCCCATGGACCAGCGCGCCATAGATCGACACATAGTCAGACAGCCCCACGACATGGCCGACCAATTCATAGGCCAGACACACCCCGCCCAGGGTCATGACCACCAGGCAGAGGCCCCTCGCCAGTTCCAGCAGACGCAGTTTTTGCGTCATGACAGCGCGGATCAGGGCGAAGGCTGCAAATACCGCCGAGGCCGCAATCAGGGACCAACCAAGCACCGGCGGATAGTGAATCAGAAAGAGGCCCAGATAATCGCCATAGACGGCGTCGCCCTGCGCCGCTGGCAGATCCGTCGACGTCGCCAGAACGCGCGCAACGGCGCTGGCGCTGTCGCCCATATGCTGAAGCGCGCCTGGGTCCAGATGGTCGGGCGTGGCCAATGGCGTGTGATAGGCCAACTGATCATCGGCGATGGCGAAGTTCAGGCCCGGCAGGTTCTTGTGCAGAGCCTCCGTAAAATCTGTGCCATTGGGCATCTTGTGATAGACGGCCGACGCCATGGACGTGGCGCTGAACCGCGCGCCGGTCCTGGCCATCAGGGCGACCAGTCCGGCATTGGCGGGACCGGTTTCAAACATGGCGGCGAGGCCGTCATCGCCCCGCGCCTCAAGATTGATCACCACGCCCACATGGGCGGCCATGGGGTCGCTGGAATAGAAGGCCTGAGCGCCGAGCAGACCCGCCTCTTCGGCCTCCGTAAACAGAAATATCACATCGCGCTCAGGCTGCGGACCGGCCTTGAGCAGGCGGGCGATCTCCAGACTGGAGGCCACGCCCGCCGTGTCATCCGCAGCGCCAGGAGAGTTTCGCACCGTGTCATAGTGGCTCATGATCAACAGCGCCGGCTTGGCAGGGTTGCGGCCCGGCAGGACGCCCACAATGTTCTGAACGGCGGCGGCGGCGACATAGCTGTGGTCAAGGCCGCCGCTGGATACGCCCTGTCCGGTCCGCAGGTCAGCGGGCAGGCCGATCTGGCGCAGACGCTCCAGCAGATAGCTGCGCACCCTGACAATCTCGACCGAACCCGTCGGGTGCGCCGCCCGCGCGATCTGGCGCACATCGGCCAAAGCCCGCCCGGCGGAAAAGACCGAAGCGGGGGCGGAAATGGGCGCGGGATCGGGTGTGCGCAGCGCGAAAAAGGCGCCGCAGAACGCCACAACGGCGACCAGATACAGCCAAAGAGACTTGGGCAAGACGCAGACTCCGGGTCTGAACGGCGAACGACTCAAGACGACGCCGATCTGTGGCTGATCCTACAATGCAAAAATGCAGGCGAGGAGACAGCCAAACGACAATCAGCCTATGTGTCGCATCCCCTCGGCCTGAATTCAAAGCCGTAAAACCGCTCGCCAACCCGTTTGCACGACGCTAGGTCATCCATGTTGACTATTGGCGAAGAACGAAAAACCCGCCCTAATCAGCCCGCGCCCCGCCAAGTCTGTTGGTGGAGACGGGTTTTGGGCTTAAATGTTTGATGAAGACAGTCGAGGGAGCGCCAGTCATGGATGCGGCTCTGTTCCATGCGCCCAGGCGGCGAACCTTCCAACTCCCTGACGGGGAGATGGCTGCGCTGGATTTTGGCGACCCCGATCGTCCGGTCGATGTGATCTTCACCCACGCCAACGGCTTCAACGCCATGACCTACCGCTCGATCCTTGGGCCAATCTCGGCCAGTCTGCGGGTTGTGGCGATCGATCAGCGCGGACATGGCGAAAGCCGCCTGCCCGCCCATACCGAAGGTCGTCGCTCCTGGTTAGACCTGCGCGACGATCTGGCGGCGGTGCTGGACCAGATTGGCGGCCCGCCGGTTATTCTGGCTGGACATTCAATGGGCGCCACAGCCTCCATCATGGCCTCGTCCATCAGACCCGCACGCGTCAGGGCGCTTGTCCTGTTCGACCCGGTGATTCTGACCTGGTTCCGCGCCCTCTACGCTCTGGCGCCCTGGACCTCGGGCCGAGCCTGGCGGCACATGCCCATCGCCCGGAAGGCGGCGGCGAGACGTTCGACCTTCCCATCCGCCTCCGACGCCTTCGCCGCCTATCGCGGGCGCGGCGCCTTCAAAAGCTGGCCGGAAACCGTGCTTGCCGACTATGTGGCCGGCGGTTTCATCCAGCAGGCCGACGGCGCCGTGGCCCTGGCCTGCTCCCCGGGTTGGGAGGCGTCAAACTTCTCCGCCCAGGCCAATAATCTCTGGGGCGTGGCGGGACGGGTGAAGGCGCCCATTACAATCTTCCGGGCTGAGCGGGGCTCGACCTGCGGGATAGGCGACGGACGCTATTTCCTGCGCGCCCATCGCGGCTCCAGCGTCACCACCATTCCCGGAACCAGCCATTTCCTGCCCATGGAACGGCCTGACATTGTGCGCGACGCTCTGATGGACGCGGCCAGCCCGCCCGTTTAGAGGCGGCCTGCGACATCAACCCGCAGACCGTCCGGCCCCGCCTCGACGGTGGCGCTGATATTGAACACCTGGGCGAGATTGGCGTGCGTCAGCGCCTGTTCCGGCCGACCCTCGGCGACCAGGCCGCCGGCGTTCAGCATCACAATGTGATCCGCGACCCGCGCCGCCAATGTCAGATCGTGCAGGGTCAACACAACGCCGAGACCCTGCCGCGCCTGGGCCCGGAACAGGTCCAGCGCATCCAGCGCATGACCGGGGTCAAGCCCGCTCAAGGGCTCGTCCGCCAGTATCCAGTGCGGCTGCGCCGCCAGCGC
>CAIOJR010000063.1 GCA_903858685.1 uncultured Caulobacterales bacterium
ATGTTATATTTGTGAGCTCGAAAACATAACAGGGCTCATATTCCCCTTCGGTGGGATCATGACGTTTTCGGGCGCCAGCGCAACGGCAACCAATAGCCGGTCCGAACAGGGTCGTGGTGTTTCAGGGGGCATTCCTTGCAGCCGGGAGGCTTGCGTCAGGAAGGGGGCGGCTGTCATGCCGTCCCCCCTTATTTCTCCGCCCTCATGTCTCCGTCCCTCTGATCCCGGCCTATTTCGCCGCGCCGCGCGTGGGGATGTCGCGAAAGGCCACGTCCTTGTCCACGCGGATGTCGCCGGGCAGACCCAGCACGCGCTCGGCGATGATGTTGCGCAGGATCTCGTCCGATCCGCCCTCGATCCGGGTCGCGGGCGAGCGCAGGAGCATGGCCTGGAAGCGGCCGCCAACTTCGCTGTCCGGGCCTGACATGAGTCCCGCCTGCCCCTGAAGATCAAGCGCGAACATGGACAGGTCCTGCATCATGGCGCCAGCCACCAGCTTGCCGATGGAGTTTTCCGGCCCCGGCGTCTCGCCCTTGGACAGGGCGGTGATGGCGCGCATGCCGGTATATTTCAGACCGCTGGCGCGCACGGCGTAGCTGGCCAGACGGGAGCGCACACTGGAATCCTCCACTGCCGGCGCGCCGTCGATCTCGGCGTTCAGGCAATAGTCGAACAGCTCGTTGAAGCCCGTCGGCATGCCCGACCCGATGGACAGGCGCTCATTCATCAAGGTGGTGAGCGAGACCTGCCAGCCCTGACCCACCGCGCCAAGGCGCTGGCTGTCGGGGATGCGCACATCGGTGAAGTAGACCTCGTTGAAGCCGGACTGCCCGTTGACCTGCTTGATCGGGCGGATTTCGACGCCGGGCGTGCGCATGCTCAGATAGAACATGGTCAGGCCCTTGTGCTTGGCCACGGACGGATCGGTCCTGGTGATCAACAGGCCCCAGTCGGAGTTCTGGGCGCCGCTGGTCCAGATCTTCTGGCCATTGACGATCCAGTCGCCAGAGCCGTCCGCCGCCTTTTCCGCGCGGGTGCGAAGTCCCGCCAGATCCGACCCGCCGGCAGGCTCGGAGAACAGCTGGCACCAGACCTGTTCACCCGAGGCCAGAGGCGGCAGCATGCGGCGCTTGGTTTCTTCATCCGCCCAGGCCATGACGGTTGGGCCGCACATGCCATGACCGATGGTGAACAGACCGCCCAGCGCGCCATAGGGGCCTTCCTCCTGGCCCCAGATCACGCGCTCGATCGGCGTGAAGCCGCCGCCGCCATAGTCTTTCGGCCAGTGCGGACAGGCGTAGCCCGCCTCGTACTTCTTCCTTTGCCAGGCCTTGCTGGCGGCCAGGGGGTCCTCGCTCGTCACGCCCATGCTGGCGAAGCCCGCCTTGCGGAGTTCGGGCTCCAGATGGCGGGGCGCGTTGGCGTCCAGCCAGGTGCGGACCTTTGTGCGGAAAGCGGCTTCAGCCGGCGTATCGTCGAAATTCATCTGTCGATCTCCTCAGGCTGCGGCGGCGGCTTCGTTCTGACGGCGCAGGCGCGCAATCAGCAGGTCTTCCCAGGTGGACAGGGCGCCCAGCGCCAGGGCCAGCCCATTGGCGCGGCGATAGAAGAGGTGGCAGTCAAAGGCCCAGGTGAAGCCCATGCCGCCATGCACCTGGATATTGTTCTTGGCGCAGTGCTGATAGGCTTGCGTGGCCGACACCCGCGCTGTCGCCGCCGCCACGGGCAGTTCCGGCGCATCGGTTGACAGCGCCCAGGCGCCGTAATAGGCGTTGGATCGGGCGAGCGTGGCCGAGACATACATGTCGGCCAGCATATGCTTGATCGCCTGGAACGAACCGATCTGGCGGCCGAACGCCATCCGCTCCAGGGCGTAGTCCCGCGCCATTTCCAGCGCCCGCTCTGCGCCGCCGACCTGTTCGAAAGCCATGAGCACGGCGGCCCGATCCTTGACGCGCTCGGCGATGGCCAGGCCCTGACCGGCCTCGCCCAGCCGTTCGGCGGGTGCGGCGTCGAAAGTAAGGCGGGCGTGCTTGCGGGTGGGGTCGATGGTTTCCACCGCCTCGCGCGTCACGCCGGGGCCGTCCAGCCGCACCAGATAGAGCGAGATCGCGTCTGCCGACCGGGCGGCCACGATGGCGAGATCGGCGCAGCCGCCGTCCGCCACCGGAACCTTCACGCCGGTCAGCTTGCCGTCCGTCACCCTGGCCTGGATGGCGCTGGCCTTGACCCGGCCAGGACGCTCAGCCTCGGCATAGGTGGCCACGGCCTCGCCGGTGGCCAGTTTGGGAAGCCATTCGGTCTTCTGCGCTTCAGAGCCCGCTTCAAGCAGGAATTCAGCGCCCAGATAGAGGGAGGAGGCGACCGGCACAGGCGCCACCGCACGGCCCAGTTCCTCAGCGACGATGCACAGCTCGAGACGACCAAGGCCCACCCCGCCATAGGCTTCCGGAATGGCGGCGCCCAGAACGCCCAGTTGCGCCAGACCGGCATAGAGGGCGCGGTCGTAGGGCTCCGGACCTTCCAGGATGACGCGTACGGCGCTGGAGGGGCATCGGTCCGCCAGAAAGCGGCGCACCGTATCGCGCAACATCTTCTGATCGTCGGAGAAATCCAGATCCATGGCCGCGCCTGCTCCCTGAACGACGTGTCGACCTGATTTTTCGACCGGACGGATCCGGCGCCGACATTTGCGCAGATGCTAGAAGCCTTCCGCTAGGTTGGCCAAGACCAAATTTCCAATCACCGGCGGGTCTGGCATGGCGCCGCAACGGCATGTTGCCTGTCGCGCGGCATCATGGTGTCTAGGCGTCGAAACGCCCTTGAGGCGGCGCATTCACGAGGGGCCTGTCCTTGACCGCAACCGATCTGTTCGCACCCATGAGCTTCTCCCATGGCGCGGCCATGAAGAACCGTTTCATGCTGGCGCCCCTCACCAATTCCCAGAGCCATGCGGACGGAACCCTGTCGGATGACGAGTTTCACTGGCTGACCCTGCGCTCCAAGGGCGGTTTTGGCGCGACCATGACCTGTGCAGCCCATGTCAGCCGCATAGGTCAGGGCTTCCCCGGACAGCTCGGCGCCTTTTCGGATGAACATCTGCCCGGCCTGACGCGGTTGGCGGCGGCCATCAAGGCGGCCGGCAGTCTGGCCGTTGTGCAGCTGCATCATGCGGGCATGCGTTCGCCCGGGGCGCTGATCGGCGAGGCGCCGGTCTGCCCGTCAGACAATGCCGAGTTCGGCGCCCGCGCCCTCAGCCAGGCCGAGGTCGAGCAACTGATCGAGGACTTCATCGCCGCCGCCGTGCGCTGCCAGACGGCCGGCTTCGACGGGGTGGAGCTGCACGGCGCCCATGGCTATGTACTTTGCCAGTTCCTGAGCGCAGAGATTAATCAGCGCACCGATCGTTTCGGCGGATCACTGGAAAACCGCTGGCGGGTGATCGGCGAGATCATCGACGGCGTTCGCCAGCGATGCGGCCCCGACTTCAATCTGGGGCTTCGCCTCTCGCCAGAACGCTTCGGCCTGAAGCTGGCGGAGATCCGCGAACTGGCCGAGGCGGTCATGTTGTCCGGCAAGATCGACTATCTGGACATGTCCCTGTGGAGTTCTTTCAAGGTCCCGGAGGAAGAGGCCTTCAAGGGCCGCCCCCTCATCAACTGGTTCACCGACCTGCCGCGCGGCGCCACACGGCTGGGCGTGGCGGGCAAGATCATGTCGGCCCAGACCGCGCGGGACTGTCTGGCGGCGGGCGCCGACTTCGTGCTGATCGGTCGCGCCGCCATCCTGCATCATGACTACCCCAACCAGATCGCCGTCGACCCGGGTTTCGCGCCGGCCGCCACCCCCGTCACACGGGACTATCTGCGGCAGGAGGGGCTGGGACCGGTGTTTGTGGATTATATGGCGACCTGGAAGGGCTTTGTGGCCGACTAGGTTTGTCTGGCCTGCTCGGTCAGCCCCGGTGGCGGCCAGCTGGACGGCTTCCCCTGGGGTCGAACGCGAGACCCGTTGAGGGCGCGGATCTGGCGCTCACCACGCCAGACCCCCGACGTCTGCGCAGGGGACGGCGCGATCCGCACGCGATCTGGCGCGACAGACTGCCGAGCAGCCTCCCCGAGCGACCTGCGGCGAAATTTGGCGTCCTGAGAGATGCGCCACAGACCTGGACGGTCGCCCGGACCGTCGGACTTCAGAAGCTGAAGCGCGATCCCGCCTTCAACGCCGTGGGAAGCGCTCGCCTGCTCGCCGCCATCGGCGCCATCACCGGCGTCATGCGAAAACTCATCATTCTCGCAAATGCCCTCACCGCTCAGGACCGAACCTGGACGCCAAAGGTGGCTTGACCATCATGGAAACTCTAGGTTTGCGCCGCGCGCGCCAGGGGGTTGGGCGTGGGCGGCGCAACCAGGGCGAGGGTGTTGCGGTCGGTGTGGTGGAACGGCGCGTCGCGGCCCTTCACCCGAAGTTCGGTGTCCTCGAAATAGGACCAGGTTCCATCGGCGTTGAACGTGACCTTCATGAGGAAGGATTCCGTCCGGAAAGCGTGCTCCAGAAACGCGGTCGAGCAGATGCCGTATTCTGTAGAGCCCCGGCGCGCCGTGACCTCGAAGCTGTCGGCGTCGGCTCTTGCATGCCCCGACGCCAGCACGACCTGTCCGCGCGGAAGGGTCAGGGAATGCAGGA
Organism: uncultured Caulobacterales bacterium; assembly: GCA_903858685.1. Lineage (GTDB taxonomy): Bacteria > Pseudomonadota > Alphaproteobacteria > Caulobacterales > Caulobacteraceae > CAIMFV01. The sequence goes on from CAIOJR010000063.1 coordinate 4,687, forward strand.
TCAGCCCGGTCGCAGGCTCCCAAAGCCAGTAGCCGACCTGATCATGATAGGTTTCCGGCGCATCCGGCTTCAGGACGCAGACGTGATAGCGCAGTCCGTAGAGCAGTTGCGGGCCGTTCGTTTGGGGGTCGCAGGGCTGAAGCTCGATCCGCTCCAGATAGGCCTGACGGCCTGAACCATCGATATTGGGGTTGATATCGAGGCCTTTGTGCCCCTCCCATATCCCCGCCATCCGGCGCAAGGGGCCGAGATTGGCCAGGGTGTCCACGGCGATATCAGACGGCTCTGTGTGGATGTCGTCAGGAAAATCACTAGCCATGTGTCACATTCGCCACAGTTGATTCCGCGCCCTATTAGGCGGTGACGCTCAGCCGCTGTCAATCGCGTGCAGGCCAAGGGCTGTAAGGGCTTGAGAGGGTGACGCCTGACGGCGTCGACGCCGCTCTTGTGACGAAAATCTGGGCTTTTCAAAGTGTTGCCGAGGCGAAAAGTGCGAGCGGCGCGTGTTGCAAAAGCGTCATCAACGGCCTAGGTTCCAAAGGTTCCGGAAACGTTAATGATGAATTCGGAACCGGTGTCGGGCCTGGCCAGTCAGTTTTCGGCGATGCGTCGAACCGGCCTCACCATTATGAGTATTGCGTTGATGTCACCATACTCGTGCGACCGCCATCATGAAGGGGCGCGCCGTCGGGATGGGCAAGCAAACCCAAAAAAACCACGGGGATCATCTATGAAGAAGTATCTGCTGAGCGCCTCCATGTTGGCGCTCGCGTCCGCTGCACCTGCGGGTGCGGCTTTCGCAGCGGCGGCTGATCCGTCAGCCGACGTCCAGGCGGTCATCGTGACCGGCACGCGCACCACGGGCATGAAGGCCGAAGATTCTGCGGCTCCGGTGGAAGTCGTCGGCGCCGAGGCGCTGAAGCGCACGGGCCAGCCGGACCTGATGCAGGCGCTGTCGTCCAGTCTGCCGTCGTTCAACGCCCAGGGATATGGCGCCGACACCGCCGCCCTGACCCTCTCCGCCGCCCTGCGCGGTCTGAGCCCCAATGACACGCTGGTGCTGGTCAACGGCAAGCGCCGCCACACCACCGCCAACCTGGCCGTCGATTCCGGAAGCCCCTATACGGGTTCGGCCACCACGGATCTGAGCTTCATTCCCGTCGGCGCGATCGACCATATCGAAGTCCTGCAGGACGGCGCCGCCGCCCAGTACGGCACCGACGCCATCGCCGGCGTGGTCAATGTCATCCTGAAGAAGGGCTCTTCCGGCGGCACGCTGTCGGCCACGGGCGGTCAGTATTTTGAAGGCGACGGCGACACTGGCGCCATCTCCCTGAACCGCGGCTTTGATATCGGCGACAAGGGGTTCCTGAACGTGACCCTGGAAAACCGCTATCACGGATTCAGCCGCCAGGGCGGCGCTGACCATCGGTTCACGACCTTGAGCGGCGCGCCGACCGGCGCCGGGACCGTGCCGGGCGTGACCAATGTCACCACCGTGCCGGGCTACCCCAACATGAACAACATCTATGGGGATCCGCAGTCCAACATCTACAATGTCTTCTTCAACGCCGGCTATGATCTCGGCGGCGGCGTGTCGGCCTATGCCTTTGGCAGCTATGGCAACCGGGTTTCCTCCGGCTTTGAAAACTTCCGTTCGCCGACCAAGATCAGCGGCAAGGAAGCCACGGTGCTGCCGTCCGGCGCGATTTCGCCGGGAACGGGCGCCACGGTCTATCCGTTCCCGTTGGGCTTCAGCCCGCGCGAGCAATCGAAGGAGCAGGACTATTCCTTCACCGGCGGCGTGAAGGGCGAGCTGGCCCAATGGAACTGGGACCTGTCGAGCACCTATGGTTCGGACATCGCCAAGATCTCCACGATCAATTCAGCCAACCTGAACCTGTACCAGTCGCTGCAAAGCCTCTCCACGACGCCGATTGCGCCGCAACGCAACTTCTATGACGGCTCGTTCACCACCACCCAGTGGACCACCACCCTTGATTTCGACCGCAGCTTCACGGTGGGCCTGGCCTCGCCGCTGAACGTGGCCGTAGGTCTTGAGAACCGTCGCGAGACCTTTGCGATCGGCTCGGGCGATCCGAGCTCCTATTATGGCGCGGGCGCCCAATCCTATCCGGGCTTCTCCACCTATGACGGCGGGGTTCACGCCCGCACCAATTACGGCGCCTATATCGACCTGGCCGCGGACATCGCCACCGGTTGGCATGTGGACGCTGCTGGTCGATTTGAACATTACAGCGATTTCGGCGACGCCACCGTCGGCAAGCTGACCAGCCGCTATGATTTCAACCCGATGGTCGCCGTTCGCGGAACCGTCTCCACGGGCTTCCGGGCGCCGACGCTTGCGGAAGAGTACTATTCCGGGACCAATGTCTCGCCGAGCTTTGCTCAGGTTCAGCTGCCGGCCAATTCGACGGCGTCTCAATCGGCTGGCTTTGCGCCTCTGAAGCCTGAAAAGTCGACCAATTACAGTCTTGGCCTGGTGTTCCACCCGGCGTCCAAGCTGCAGATCACGGTCGACGCCTATCAGATCGACATCAAGAGCCGCATCGTGGACAGTGGCTTCCTGTTGGGCTCGGTCCTGAACTCGGCAGGAACGGGTCAGACCACCGTATCTCAAGCGGTTCTGAACGCGATTTCCAGCCACCTGCATGGCGGCAGCCTGGACAGCGGCATCAGCTATGCCGGTATCCAGCTGTTCACCAACGGCATCAATACCCAGACACAGGGTGTGGAGCTGACCGCCAACTACGCCTCTGACTTCGGTGACATGGGTCACGTGGACTGGTCCTTGGGCCTGAACTACAACACGACCAAGATCACCAAGCAGGTTGCGCTTCCGGCTCAGGACGTGAACGTCGCTTTCAGCCAGACTCAATTGCTGAATCGCAACGCGATCAGCTCGCTGACCACGGGCGCGCCCAAGGAAAAGATCGTCGCTGGCGCCTTCTGGACCCGCGACAAGTGGAGCGTGAACCTGCGTGAAACGGTCTATGGGTCGACCGCAGAATGGGTCAGCCTCGACCAGACGGGCAACGCCACGTCGACAGGCGCGACCAATGTGAAGATCGGCGTCACGGCGATTACCGATCTCGACATCGGCTACAAGATCACCGAATCGCTGCGCCTGAACATCGGCGCCAACAATCTGACCGACGAACGCCCGACCAAGATCCCGAACTATGTCTCGGGTGGTAGCGCGCAGCCGGCGGACGGCAATAACGTCTTTGGCGAACCGGCGCAGTTCTCGCCGTTCGGCATCAATGGCGGCTATTATTACGGCCGGGTTACCTACACCTTCTAAGGGGGTGGGACTTCAGCAAGCGATTGGGGGCGCGCCTGACCGGCGCGCCCCTTTTTGTGTCGAGGCCCGCCGCGCGGCG
>CAIOJR010000064.1 GCA_903858685.1 uncultured Caulobacterales bacterium
CGGCCGCAAGGCCTTCATCACCGGTGCCCAGGGGGCGAGGGTGGGCATCGTCATGGCCAAGTCGGATCAGGGCGCGTGCCTCTTCCTGGTGGACCTGCCCGACCCGGCCATCATCATCGAGCGGGTGCCCAACACCCTGGACAGCTCCATGCCCGGCGGCCACGCCACGATCCGCATCGACAATCTGCGGGTTCCCGCCGACCAGATGCTGGGGGAGAGCGGCGAGGGCTTCAAATACGCCCAGATCCGCCTCGCCCCCGCCCGCCTCTCGCACTGCATGCGCTGGCACGGCGCCTGCGCCCGGGCCCACGAGATCGCCACCGACTACGCCAATCGGCGCATGGCCTTCGGCAAGCCCCTGATCGACCACGAAGGCGTGGGCTTCATGCTGGCGGAGAACCTGATCGACCTGAAGCAGGCGGAGCTGATGATCGACTGGTGCGCCGGCGTCCTAGACACCGGCTCGCTGGGCACGGTGGAGAGCTCCATGGCCAAGGTGGCGGTGTCTGAGGCGCTGATGCGTATCGCCGACCGGTGCGTGCAGGTGATGGGCGGGTCGGGTGTCACCACAGACACCATTGTCGAGCAGGTGTTCCGCGAGGTCCGCGCATTCCGCATCTATGACGGCCCGACCGAAGTGCACAAATGGTCATTGGCCAAGAAGATCCGCCGCGACTGGAAGGCCGCGACCTAATGAAGCGGCCCTCAGGCGGCGGACGCTCCCGACGGCACAGCGAGTCGCGATGAGCCAATCCCCCGTCGAACGCATCTCTCGGCAGCCCAAGGCTCTGATTATAGGCGGAAATTACATAATAATTTCAATTATATACGTATTCGACGTTTCATTCTCCGTGGCGCGCCAATTTCCCCAACAACATCAGACTGTTACGAAGGCTGCCGAGCTTCCTGCTTCCGAACGGAAGCCGATTGGAAGCGCATAGGAAGCGGCGTGAGTGTCCAGTGGCCATTGATTGGGTTGAATCACGTCAAGGACCAGGCCACTCAGCGAAGAGGCGGAAATGATGCTGGACCTTAGGCGGTCTCCCTTTGAACTCCACCACCCCCTCGCAGCCGATCCGGCGACATCTCGACTGACGGTTCCACAGGACCACGCTGGAGCCGCTGTGACGCTCTACCAGTTCCAAGTCCACTCTCATGGTCAGGTGGGTGATGGAGCCCGAGCATCATCGACGTCGAGGACGAACCACCGTCTTGCCCCAACGCCTGCAGGAACGGCCCAGTCTTCGTTGGTCGTGAACATGAAGTGGAGGCAGTTTGGGATGTGGTATTGCCCTCCAAATTTCCGTTCAATCGGCACTGTTGCATCAGTGACGATCGACTTTAGCCTGTTGCTTCTTTCACCTTCGGATTGTTCCGGGCGAGCTTCGCCTGCACCTGCTCGAACAGGTCCATCGGGATGATCGTGGGCACGTCAATTTCGACGACCGTCGCAGGGTCGTTCAGCTGACCGGTCTTGGAGTTCCTGACGCCATAAGGCCACTTGCC
>CAIOJR010000065.1 GCA_903858685.1 uncultured Caulobacterales bacterium
CGCTCCTACAAAGGATGCTCCCGAGACATTATTATTCTGAAAATTCGCCTGGTAAAAACTTGCATGGTCAAATATGTCACCCGACAAATTCTGGCCACTCAAACTCGTGTTATAAAAAATATTTCCTGTGAAATCGGTCACAACACACTCCCAACTCCCGTTTACGCTTTGATGCTAGCAACCTTCATCAACATGCACATGACCCAAATTGACTATGTCCTGAGAAATTATTGGACGTCTTAGCCCGCCATCGCCGAGCAATTTCAGCGACCGCTCCGATGATTTCAAATTTCGAGCAAAATAACAATTTTGATAGTCCTAAGTATATTTTACCTATATCTCAATTGTAATTTCTGCTCATTGAAATTCTTCGAAGGAGAAATTGCTAAGACAAATTGTACGTTGTCAGAACATTCGGGACGGCATGAGCTGGCCCCTGGCGGCCGCGCCTGAAATTCGCGCCTAAGATTCAGTTATGAGTATGGCCTTCGGTCTGCTGCCAAACGCCGCTTCGCGGCTCAGTAGCGCAAGAGCTCAAGATCCGACCCAGGCCGAGGAGCTGAAAAATTCAGAACGGAGCCAACATCTCAATTGCCAAGGATTTTATTGATCAGCTCGATCTGCCTCGATGTCTGCGTCTTGGAAAACAGACTCCGGAGCTGGTTGCGGACCGTATTTAGACTTAGTCCAGACCGCTCCGCGTAGTCGTTGAGGCGAAGACCCGCCAGCAGTCCTCTGGCCAGGCGGCGCTCAGCGGGCGTAAATGAAAATATCGACAGGCGATGTTCGATTTGGTCAGACCCTCCTGACGAGGTCTCGATCAAGATGATCGCAGCGGACAGGGCGTGGAATGCGTGGGAGTCGGATGGAATCGGGGCCACCCGCAGAACCATCGCCGGGCTGTCTCCCATCGAGACGCGCACCCGACTGACCTGACGGCGTCCAACGGCCCGATCCACCGGCGCGGTGGCGGCGGAGATCGCCGACGCCAACGCCATGGCGGACGTCGGATCGGCAGTTGCTAGTCGGCCATTTCGAACCTCGAGATGGGGCGACGATCTCATCAGGCTTTCGGCCGGCGCGTTCGCTCCGACGATGCGCGCATCAACAGTCACCACGATGGCCGGAACGCTTACGAGTTCCAGCGCGTCCAGCTGAAGCTGCGCGCCCTTGTTTTCGAACCAGAGACGAAGCTCCATTGACGCGGCCAGATGCGGCAGCAGATCCCGCAACCGCGCACTAGACTCCATTTCGAATGCCCCCTGACGCTTTGACCGAAATACAGCTACGACATTACCCAAGTCCTGGTTTCTATAATACAGTGACGTCAACATATTCTGGACGTCGATTTTTTCATATACTTCGTTGAACAGTGGATTTTTGTTTATCTCGTCTTTTTCGGCAAAATGACCATCCGCGAGGATATCGAAACTCGATGGCCGCAACATGATCCTTGTCCTCGGGTTGAGCCGGGGATCCAGGCCCCCAAGGTCGATCCAGTGCGCGACATTTTCCGGCTCGAAATTGGAGTGATGATAGACCGGGATCACACCGGCTGAGGATCGATATCCACCGACAAGTTGCGCGCCCCAACCCCCACAATATCGTGCAATGTCCGGAAGGATTTCAGTCCAGATCGCAGGATCAGATGCAGAACGACCAATGGCGAATAACAGCCGGTCGCGATCACGTTCAGATACGGACATGGAGAGCGAACTCTAACGAAGCCTCTTGTGAGCGTATTTTTGGCACCGCGTTTTCGCAATCCAAATTTGCTGCCACCAGCCAGTCGACACAACACCTGACAGGAAGGGGCCGCCATCGCATGAACAAAACGGCCGTTGGCCCTCGGCTGTTCGGATCGACTAACCGGTCGAATGGGCGGAGACTTGTTCGCGACCGACTGCCCCCACCACCATCTCCACGGTGAGATGAAAAGTCCAACAAGATCAAAAGACCCACCGCCGCACGTCCTGGCCGAAAGTGCCGGGCGATGGGGCGCTGGATGGCTGCAGGACCTTGTCCGCGATTGATGCCCCGTTCCCTGTTCAAGCGCTGAGGGCGTAACCGATCCGAGGCGCGTGGACCACAAGGTCTCCAAGCTCTGGATCGTTGCGACGCAGCGCGACATGAAAGGGCGATGAGCCGACCAGAACACCGGTGATCGCGTCGCGGCCATAGTCAAGCGCCGAGACAGTGACGGTGCGCCCGGCCAGCGCCTCATCCGCTGTCGCCACCTGGGCCGGTTCCGGTTGCGACGCCCTGGCGGTCGCCAGAGCCTGCTCGGGCGAGACACGCATCGGGCGCCCGTGGCCGATCGCCTTGACCCGTTCCATCCAGGCCAGAACCTGCGCTTCATCCGCATAGAGCGACGTCGCTGCAGGATAGGCCTTGGCGACAAACCATAGGTTATAATAGAGATTTGCATCCGCCAGCCCCGGACTCTCGCCGCCGACAAAGGCGCGACCATCGCGCAGCTGTTCTGCGATCAGGGCGATCTGGGCCTTGAGCTGGGCCTGAGCCGCAGGAACAGCCGCCTTCATGGCTGCGGGATTGAACGGCTGGCCGCTGAGCGCCTCGCGATCCTTGATGAAGGCTGGGTCCACCCTGTCGCCGAGCCCGCCAAAGATGACGGTCACGGCCGCCTGAAACAGCCCCTTGTCGGTCCAGAGCGCCTGGGCCTGGTCAAGGCCCGCTGCGCCGTAGGGAAACAGGCTTGGCCCACGAAAACGTCGCTCCAGTTCCCGGACAATCAGGGTGCTGTCGAGATAGATGTCCGCCCCGATCTGCATGACGGGAATGCGCCTGTAGCCGCCGGTAAGGGGTGTCAGCTCCGGTTTTGGCATGATGACCGGCTGATCCACCGCACCCCAGGACAGTCCCTTGACGCCAAGGCACACCCGAACTTTTTCGGAAAATGGCGAGCCCTCGTACTGGTGAAGCAGAATGCCGGTCATGGTCGTTCCTCCCGTTCCATTATTGTCCGACCGCGCCTAGGCGGCGCGCAGCAGGGCCTCTACGGCGTCGCGCAAGGCTTGCGGCTTGTCGGCAGGCGCGTACCTGGCGACGACCTTACCCGAAGCATCGACCAGAAATTTGGTGAAATTCCACTTGATCGCCCGACTGCCCAACAAGCCCGGCGCCTGGGTCTTCAACCAGGCGTAAAGGGGGGTTTCCTTCGGACCATTGACCTCGATCTTGGCAAAGACGGGGAAGCTGACATCATAGGTCAGCTTGCAGAAATTGGCGATTTCAGCGGCGTCTCCCGGCTCCTGCCCGCCAAACTGGTTGCAGGGGAAGCCCAACACCACCAGCCCCTTGTCCTGAAGGTCGCGATACAGGGCCTCAAGCCCTTCATATTGGGGCGTAAATCCGCATTTCGACGCCGTGTTCACGATCAGCAGCACCTTGCCGCGATAATCGGCGAGCGCTGTTTCCTTGCCCGTCATATCCACAGCGGAAAAGTCGTAGATCGAGGTCATGGTCCGGCTCCTTGGACGCCTTCGGGGTCAGGCACAGGCGCATTTGTCAAGCGTGCAGATCCGTTGCGCAGACAGGGCTGAAACTCTCTCCCTTGAACCGCGCGACGCCCTCACACAACCAGCATGTCACGGCATTGCGAAGAGGCCGTCCGAGCAGCGCCAGAAGCAGGTTGGCGGCGGTCTGACGGTAGAGGCTCATCCAGGCCCGCAATAATCAATCGCCAACAATATAATTGCTCACAATCTAGCTCGGCCCGATGGACGTGGCAAGTCCATGTTTTCGACCGTCTCTGGCGACATCCGAAGGGTCGGGGCCCTGGCCCGATGTCAATCCTGTGCTATCCCAAAACTGTGCATTGCCCCCCGACGCCTGAGCCGCCTGATGAGCCTGACGATAATCTGGTTGCCCGCCGCCATTTTGGGCGGACTGTTTCAGGCTTGGCGGACCGCCGTGCAGCAACGGCTTCGCAATGAGCTCAGCGTCAGCGGCGCGGGTCTTGTGCGCTATCTTTACGGCGCGCCCTTCGCCATGGCCCTGTGCGCGGGCTATGCCTTGGCCCACGGACTGGGTCAGCCCAGGATAGGCCTGACCTTTCTGGCCTTTGCGACGACGGGCGGTCTGGCTCAAATCCTTGGCACGAATCTGCTGATCATGGCCTTTGGCTATCGCAACTTCGTCGTGGGAACGGCCTTTTCAAAAACCGAAGCTGTGCAGGCAGCGCTGTTCGCCTGGCTGATTCTGGGAGAACGACTGGGTCCCTTCGTCCTGGCTGGTATAGGCTTTGGCGTCATCGGCGTGCTGGCGCTGGCGCTGGGCGGGCGAAAAATCAGGGCGAGGGAGATCCTGGGCGCGCTTGGTCAACCCGCCGCCCTTTGCGGACTTGGCGCGGGGGCGCTGTTCGCCCTGACCGCCGTCCTGGTCAAACGCGCGACCCAGAACCTTTCCATGCCCGATCCGGTGGGCGCCGCCCTCCTCACCCTGGTCTGGGTCATGGTGCTGCAAAGCCTGATGCACGGCGGCTATGTGGCGGTGAAAGAGCCTCAGACCCTTGTCAGAATCGTCCGAACATGGCGCGTCTCCACCCTGGTGGGCCTGCTGGCGGCGGCGGGCTCGGCCTGTTGGTTCACCGGCTTCGCCACGGCGCCCGTCGCACTGGTGCGGATTGTAGGACAGGTCGAGGTCCTGTTCACCCTCGCCTTCGCCGCGCTCTATCTGAAGGAGCGCACGCGTCCCCACGAGATCCTGGGGCTCCTGCTGGTCGCAACGGGCGTGATTCTGGCCCTGACGGGCAGCGGCGTCTTCCACTGACCGCCCGTCCATGGCCTGCTCCCAGGTGGATCAGGCGCCGACAGCCGCGCGCTGGAGCACGCCCAGTTCATCAATTCCCTTGGCCGCCAGCGCATAGAGCGCTTCGAACTCTGCACGGGTGAAGCCGCGCTTTTCGCCGGTCGCCTGGATTTCGACAATGTCGCCCGCACCAGTGAAGACGAAATTGGCGTCAGCCTCGGCGCTCGAATCCTCCTCATAGTCGAGGTCCAATACCGGAACGCCATTATGAACGCCGCAGGAAATGGCGGCGACCTGATCCAGAATGGGGTTGGTCTTGATCAACCCTTCGGCCTTCAGATAGTTGCAGGCAAGCTTCAGGGCGACCCAGGCGCCCGTGATGGAGGCGGTGCGTGTGCCGCCATCGGCCTGGATCACATCGCAATCTATGCTGATTTGTCGCTCGCCCAGCGCCTTGAGGTCCACAACCGCGCGCATTGAACGACCAATCAGGCGCTGAATCTCCTGGGTCCGGCCAGACTGCTTGCCTTGCGCGGCCTCGCGGCGGCCACGCGTGTGCGTGGCGCGTGGCAACATGCCATATTCCGCCGTCACCCAGCCTTGCCCCTTGCCCTTCAGAAAGGGCGGCACGCCCGTTTCCAGGCTGGCGGTGACCAGAACCTTCGTATGGCCAAAGGTCACCAGGCACGACCCCTCAGCATAGCGGTTGACGCCGGTCTCAAGCGAAACAGCACGGAGCTGATCAGGGGCGCGTTCGGATGGGCGCATGGCGGCATGACCTCTGTCTGTCTTTAAAAATTCTGGGGCGCTTGAACCGGCGCGATTGCGGCTTATCCTCATTTGTTGCGCCGAGGTCCATCGTCTGATCGCGGACATGGACAGTGAACCGCTCAAACATGAACCGATTTCCACCGAAACCGCCCGGAATGCTGACCGGGCTGAACGTGGGACCCAATCTGGGTCCGGGCCTGAATGGGGCCTTCGCCGCGGGACTGAGCCTTGGGCCAAGCCTTGGCGAACTCGACGACCGTGCGCGCGACATATTTCGTCGGGTGGTGGAGACCTATCTTGAGACAGGCGAACCTGTGGCGTCGCGGACCGTGTCGCGCGGAGGCCTGGCGCTATCGCCCGCCTCGATTCGCAACACGATGCAAGACCTGACCGAGCTTGGACTTCTGGCGGCACCACACACCAGCGCAGGCCGTCTGCCCACCCATGCGGGACTTCGCCTGTTCGTGGACGGATTGATGGAGATCGGCGACCTGCCCGATCAGGATCGTGACGCCATCGAGTCTCGTCTGAGCCTGCGCGACCGGTCGATAGAGGACGCACTGGATGAGGCCAGTCGCCTGCTGTCCGGACTGGCCGGCGGGGCTGGGATTGTGGTGACGCCGGTGCGGGACGCAGGCGTCAAACATGTGGAGTTCGTCTCCCTTGCCCCGGATCAAGCTCTCGTGGTCATGGTGTTTGATGACGGCTCGGTCGAAAACCGGCTTATGCATCTGCCGCCGGGCATTACGCCGTCTTCGCTGCAGGAAGCGTCGAACTTTCTCAACACCCGGCTGCGTGGTCATACGCTCAGCGAAACCCGCACGGAAATGAGCGAGGAGTTGGCCGCGGCCCGGCAGGCGCTGGACGCCGCCGCCGCTGGCCTGGTCGAGGGCGGCCTGGCGGCCTGGGTCGGGGGCGAGACCAGTCACCGCGCCCTGATCGTTCGCGGTCGCGCCAATCTGTTGGGTGATTCCGACGCCCGCGAGGATCTGGAGCGCGTGCGGCGCCTGTTCGACGATCTGGAACAGAAGGAACAGCTCATCGGTCTGCTCGATAATGTCCACCAAGCGGAGGGCGTGCGCATTTTCATTGGCGCTGAGACACGTCTCTTTTCACTTTCGGGTTCCGCTGTGATCGCGGCGCCCTATATGACGGGGCGACAGAAGGTGCTGGGCGCAATCGGCGTGATCGGCCCGGCCCGTCTGAACTATGCCCGAGTCATCCCGCTGGTGGACTATACCGCCAAGGTGCTCGGGCGCTTGCTGGACGGTTAGCCGCAGGTCGGGAGCTGTGTCCGGCGCTCGCATGGAGTGGAGGCTATGAGCGAAGATATGACTGGGCATGAAGATTTCGAGAGCCAGAACGAAGAGGCGGAAGAGTTCGACGCCGCAGTTGAACTGGACCGCCTGACAGCGGAAAACGCCGTCTTGAAGGAACAGGC
>CAIOJR010000066.1 GCA_903858685.1 uncultured Caulobacterales bacterium
GCCAATTACCTCAATCGCCTCTCAAGCGACTTCGGTCCTTAAACAGGCGCAAGGGCTTGGATATTCGGGCCAAAACATCGCCCAGCAGCTTCAGGCGCTCTATCCGACCCACCTGAACGGAGCAAGCTTTGCCGCCACCCAGGCGGCCCTCGCCAACTGGCGCCAAACCACCAGCCAGACCCTGGAACAGGCGCTTTCCACCCAAAACCAGATCGTGCAGGCCCAGTCCACGACAACCGGCGCCGTGGCTGGCGCTGTGGCCGCCTCCCAAAACGCTGCCGGAGAAACCGCCGCCATCCAGGCCACCAACCAGCTTCTGGTGGCCGTAACAGCTCAGCTGACGCAGTTGCAGAACCTCCTCATCACCGAGGCAAGAGCCCAACAGGCCGCCGCAGCAGAGGCTCAAGCGATCCGGGCGGCCGGAGCCGCCGACAGCCAACGCTTCTGGAAGACCGCACCCTCTCAAGGGCGCGTCCAGGCCCCTGACGCCCTTTAGCCATTGAAGCCGCCATCGCCATGACAACCGCTGACGCCAATGTCCTTGATGACTTCCTGAACCGCTTCCGCTCCCAGGTGGATGCAGGCTTTGGGTTGATTCAGGGGGATGTGACCGCGGTCCTTGCCACTCTGGTGGTGATCAGCATCACCATCACCGCAATCCTCTGGGCCATAGACGAAAACCAAAACGTATTGGCCTCGCTGGTACGCAAGGTCCTTCTGGTGGGCTTCTTCGTCTTCCTCGTCACCCAGTGGCCGGTCCTGACCAAGACCGTAGTCAACGGCTTTGCCGCCTTGGGGCTAAAGGCCGGCGGCGGCTCCATGACGGTTGCGACCTTTACAAGCTCGCCTTCACAGATTGTCGGCGCCGGCATCACCGTCATTGCCGGGCTCCTGCAATATGTCCGCACCATCGCGCCTGGCCCCATCGAGTTCTTCGCCCATATCGATGTGGTCCTCATGGCCGTCATCGCCGCCATCGGCATACTGATCGCGTTCATCGTGCTGGCCGTCGAGATCGTGGTCACCATCATCGAGTTCCACATTGTCACACTGGTGGCCTTTGTGGTGGTGCCCTTCGGTGTCCTGACCCAGACCTCTTTCATGAGTGAAAAAGCCATCGGCTATGTGGTCTCCGTGGGGGTCAAGCTCATGGCGCTCGCCCTCGTGGTCAGCCTCGGGACGACCGTCTTCAACAGCTATACGGTCTCAGCGGATCCTGGGATCGGCGAAGATGTGGGGCTGCTCCTCGCCGCTGTCGTCATGGTCATGCTGGCCCTGAAGGTGCCCCAGATTGCAGCGGCCCTGATCAGCGGCGGACCGCAGCTCAATGCGGGAAGTGCGGCCATGGGTGCGGCCGGTGTGGCCGCAGGCGTTGCTGGCGCAGGTCTTGCCATGCGCTATGTGGCAGGAGCCGCCGGCGGGCTGATGGGGGCTGCGGCTGGCAGCCAATTGGGCGCAGCCAAAAGCGCTTCATCAGCCCTCCCCTCTGGTCAAGGCGGTCACGGCGGCGGTCAGAGTGGCGCGGGCTCATCTTCGCCGAGTGGGTCTCCTCCCCCATCATCGCCGCCGCAAACCTCACCTTCATCTGGAGCCGCCAGCGGCAAGTCCAGCCAAGACAGTTCATCGAACGCCTCGCCGCCTTCGGTCGCCGACACCGTCGCCAAGGCCGACGCGCGCAATTCGGCGGCTGGCCGGATGATCACCAGCGCCGTGATCGCTGCTTCCCAGACCCAGGACGGCGGACCCGGCATGAGCGCCACTCCCATTCGCACCGGCGATGAGCCGGCCTGACTTCACAGAATAGAGACCCGCCCATGTCCCCCTTTGTGCGCGCCGCAGACCGATACGGAAGTTCCGGTCCCATAGAAACCCCCTATCAGAAGGCCTCCCAAGAATGGGATCGCCGTATTGGCGAGCCTGTGGTCCAGGCCAGAAACTGGCGCCTCATGGCCTTTGCCGGTTGGGCCGCCTGCATGCTGGCCATTGGCGGGCTAGTCTATCAGGCCAGCACTAGGACCATTTCCACCTATGTGGTGCCCATCGACAAATATGGTCGCCCGGGCCGGATCGAGCTTGCCGACCACACCTATACGCCAGGCGCTGCTGAAACCGGCTACTTTCTGGCCGACTGGGTCACTCGCACGAGGGCCAAAAGCATTGATCCCATCGTTATCCGAGACAACTGGACGAGCGCCTATCACTTCGTATCAGGTTCAGCCGTCGGCCAGCTCAACGACTATGCCAAGACCCATGATCCCTTCGCCAATGCCGGAACCCAGGCTGTTAGCGTGGAGATCATCTCGGTACTGGCAATGTCCCCCGGCACCTATCAGGTGCAGTGGCGCGAGACCGCCTTCGATGCTGGCGTGGCCTCTGCGACCACGGAGTGGACTGGCCTCTTCACCACCAAACTTGTCCCCCCCAAGACCGAGCAGGACCTGCGTGCCAACCCGCTCGGCATCTACATCACCACCTTTCAGTGGAGCCGCGAGCTATGAGCCGCCTTCAATTTGCGCCTTTGCGCCAAACCCTCAGACCTGCTTCGGTGCTCGCCGCCGTGATTAGTCTCCTTGCTGTGCCAGTCACAGCCCAGGAGCGTGGGCCCCAGCCGCCCATTGGAGATCGCTACTTCTCGCGGACCGCGGTCGCTGCGCCTGCGCCCACTCCAAGCCGGGTGCAACCGATCGGACCTGCCATGCCGGTTGCCGCAGCTTTGGCATCATCGCCGCCTGCAGCTTCGGCCAAGGCTCAGTCGCCACAAGGGGCGCAGATGGCGCCCGTTCCGGATAGGGAACAGCTGGCGAAACCCCGGCATTCAAGGGCTCGCTTTCATAGGGCGCGCCTGAGACGTGAACCGATCAATCCGGTTCAGTCGGCCAATGCACAGGCTAGGGCCTATGCAAGTCCTGACGCCTATCTCAATTCAACCCTCGTCCAGGACTATGAGCCTGGCAAACTCTACCAGATCGAGACAAGTCCCCACTTCCTCACCGCCATCCTGCTGCGTCCTGGCGAAAAGCTCGTCTCAAAGGCCGCGGGCGACACAGTGCGCTGGGTCATGGGGGAAACCCTCGAAGGCTCAGGCGCCACCCAGCGGGTCATGGTTTTGATCAAGCCCATCCATGGCGGCCTTCGCACCAATATCGTTCTCACCACGGACCAAAGGTCCTATCTGATCGAGGCCTCAAGCCATGAAGGCGGAACCTATTCCAGCGCCCTGAGCTGGAACTATCCTCAGGACCAGATGCAAGCCGTGATCGCGGCGCGGCCTCAAGCCTCCGAGAGCTCAGTCGCCAGTGGTCTTAGTCTGGAGCAGCTGCATTTCGGCTATCGGATCGACGCCCTTCGCGACAAGCCCCATTGGCAGCCGGTTCGGGTCTTCGACGATGGAACCCGGACCTATATTCAGTTCCCGCCCAATATGGCGTCCACCGAGGCCCCTCCCCTCTTCCTCGTGGGCTCCGGGGGCAAGGCCGAGCTCGTCAATTATCGTTTGACCGGCGGCTACTATGTCGTGGACCGGCTGATCGATGTGGCTGAGCTGCGCCTTGGCGAACGGGTCCAGACCGTGGTTCGGATAACCCGCACCCGGGACCGGGGTTGAGCCATGGTGCAGATCCCCGCTCACGGTGCTGATCAAGCCTCAAGCCCCAGGAAGGTTCCTGCCGAAAGCGTGCTGGCCGCACCAAGGCGTCCTGTGACCCGCTGGAACCGGACCTATATCATCCTTGGGGCGACCGCCCTGGCAGCGTTGGTCGGCGTGGGTTTTCTGGTCGGCTTTAGTGAGCCGACCAAGGCAACGCCCAAGGAAAAGGCTCCTGAAGCCAGCTCTTCGGTTGCAGCCACAGCACCAAGCTTTGGGGACAGGTTTGCCAAGGGCTATGGAGATCCTGCACTGCAGACACTTCAGCCTGTTCAAACTGATGCAGCCGGTTCAGTTTTTGGGCCGCCAGGAACCGTGCCCTTGCCACCCCCTGGCGCAGAGCCCGTCTCAGGCGGCGGCATGGCTTCCTCTGCCTCGTCCCCTCAAGCTCGTGCTGAACCTAGTCCGGAGGCTCAGCAGGCAAGAGCCATGTCCGTTGCGGCGCGCAATTCCAGTCCATTCTTTATAGCTGGCGGCGCAACTCCAGCCAGAGGGTCCGAGTCTATGACGGTCCCCGTCCCGGTCTATCTGCCGGCCGCTGGTTCGGAGGGAACACCGGCTTTACAGGAGGTAGAACCCGCCAATGGACAAGGCGCGAAGCGTCAGTTCCTAAGCCAGGCCAGATCTGATGACTATCTGGCATCACCGCTTCGCGCACCCATAAGCCCTTGGGAGGTGAAGGCCGGATCGATTATCTCAGCGGCCATGATCACCGCCATCAATTCTGATCTTCCAGGCGAGGTGATCGCTCAGGTGACAAGGCCCGTATATGACCATGTCACCGGTCGAACTCTTCTCATTCCCCAGGGCTCGCGCCTGATAGGCGTCTATGACAGCCAGGTCGCCTATGGCCAGCAGCGCGCCCTCGTCGCCTGGACCCGGCTCATTATGCCCGATGGACACTCGATCAATCTGGGGTCCATGACGGGCGCAGATTTATCTGGCGCGTCGGGTCTGCAGGATCAGGTGGATGGACATTTTGGGCAGCTGGCCCGGGGCATCATGTTGTCCACTGTTTTCAGCGCAGGGGTCGCTTCAGCTCAAGATGCGAGTAACCGAAGTTCTGGTCAGATGGTGATCAATAGCGCCGCGTCGGGCGCAGCATCCAGCGCTCAGCAGGTGGGTCAGCAAATCACACAAAGGGATCTGAACCGGCAGCCGACCCTGAAGATCAGGGCGGGGGCGCCGCTGACCGTGTTGGTGAACAAGGACATGGTCCTGGAACCGTATCGGTAGTGGCTTTCAGGCCGCCAATGATTCTGCATCTCAAGATGGGATCTTTGGCAAGGATCCCTTCAAGCTCCCAAGCGGCCCTTCAAATCAACGTGCTGCTTGCGCAGTGAACGGGGACTTTGCGCCACGAGCGGAAGTCGGCAACAAGCCGGAAATATGCCTTTGCCCGGGGGCGTCGACCAGGTCATCACGGCCAATCTCCACACTCGCTAGCCATCCGCCCCGAGTAATCATCACGATTTGTGATGATTGTGATCATGCAGTTTCATTTCCTTGAATGACTTCGCCTGGCTATCCCGCTTCGGAGGCAGACGGAGCAGCGAGCAGATGAGCCAGCAACCCACTCAACGGGCGATCATGGTCGGCGAAAGATCGATCCATCTCCAGGAGTTCGGCAGTGGGCCCGCCGTGCTCATGCTTCATGGCGGTGGTCCGGGAGCGAATGGACTATCGAATTATTCGCGCAACATCGAGGCGCTGGCGACCCATTTCCGGGTAATCGTGCCGGATATGCCCGGCTACGGATCATCGACCAAGGGGCTGGACCAAGCGGATATCTTTGGCGACCTCGCCACGACAATGGTCGGGCTCCTTGATGCGCTGGGAATCGACAAGGCTCACGTCATCGGCAACTCACTCGGCGGGGCCTGCGCGCTCCGGATGGCGCTCGATACGCCCGACCGCGTCGGTCGAATGGTGTTGATGGGCCCCGGCGGCATCGGGACCACACGCGGCTTGCCGACAGAGGGCATCCAGCGCCTCGTTGGCTACTATAAGGGCGAAGGCCCGAGCCGTGAGAAGCTCGCCGAGTTCATCCGCGAATATCTGGTTTTTGACGGCACGCTGGTCTCGGACGATCTCATCGATCTACGGTATCAATCCAGCATCGATCCCGACGTCGTGGCGTCGCCCCCCCTGCAGGGACCGAAGTCCCTTGAAGTCGCTGTCCGCATGGACTTCACGCGGGACCGTCGTCTCAAGAAGCTCGCCCATCCGACCCTGGTGCTGTGGGGACGCGAGGATCGGGTCAACAAGCCGGCTGGCGCGCGAATGCTCGCTAAGGCCCTGCGCAATTGCGACGTCTACGAGTTCGCCAACACCGGCCACTGGGTCCAGTGGGAACGTGCCAGCGTGTTCAATGCCGTGACGGCGGCTTTCCTCGCGCAAGCGGGAGCATAGGCCTTGGAAGCGCCCATCATTGTCGCCGGCGCCGGGCCGGTTGGGACCTGCCTTGCGATTGACGCCGCCATGCGCGGGGTGCCCGTGATCGTGATTGAGCCGCGCCGCGCGGGCGACCCGCCCGATGCCAAGTGCAACACGATCGCATCACGCACGATGGAGACATTCCGGCGCTTCGGAATCGCTGACAAGGTGCGCGCCGCGGGCCTTCCCGACGACTACCCGACCGACACGATCTACACGACCAGCCTGGCGGGGCCCGAGATCACCCGCATCACGATGCCGTCGCGCACAGAGCGGGGAAAGCACGGCTTTCTGGATAGTGACTGGCCGACACCCGAACCGATGGTGCGCGAGAGCCAGCTGTGGCTGGAGCCGATCCTCCGCGAGAAGATGCGGGGGCTGGATCCTGTCCGCTTCCTGCCGCGGACCGAAGTCACGGGCTACACCCAGGATGTCGAGGGTGTGACGGTTCATTGCCGCGACCTCGATGAGGACCGCCTCTTCGATCTCCGCGGCGCCTACCTGGTCGGTTGCGACGGAGGTTCGAGCGCGGTGCGAAAGGCTATGGGCGTCAAGCTATCCGGCGATGCTGAAATCGCCCGGACGCGCACGACCCTGATCCGCTCCAAGGCCGTCAAGGCGCTGTTTGGAACTCGACGACCGGCCTGGATGAGCTGGGTCCTCAACCACAAGGCCCGCGGCAACGTCATCGCCATCGACGGTGATGAGCTTTGGCTCGTCCACCGGGGTCTTCCGAGCGGGGAAAAGGATTTCGAGACGGTTGATGCCGACCAGTCCATCCGCGACGTGCTCGGCGTCGGTCCCGACTTCCCCTTCGAGGTGCTCAAGCACGAAGACTGGATCGGCCGCCGCCTCGTCGCCACACGGTTCCGCGAAAAACGTGTCTTCATCGCCGGGGACGCCGCGCATCTCTGGGTGCCCTATGCCGGCTACGGGATGAACGCGGGGATCGCTGATGCGATGAACCTGTCCTGGGTGCTCTGCGCTGCCATCGACGGCTGGGCCGATCCGGCGATCATCGAGGCCTATGAAGCCGAGCGGCTCCCGATCACCGATCAGGTCTCGCGCTTCGCCATGGGCAAGCTCGAGGAGAACACCAGGGCCACCGGCACGCGCGCCATTCC
>CAIOJR010000067.1 GCA_903858685.1 uncultured Caulobacterales bacterium
CAGGGCCACCTGTTCGGCGAACCGCGCGCCATCCGCGACTCCGTCCTGTCGGAAACCCCGCCGCCAGCCGAGATGCTGCGCGCCCCGGCGCGTCGTCGACTGGGCTGAGACCCGTTCACAGTCACGTTTTGCGCGTTGACCTGTTGAGCGGCGCCGTCTAGCCCATGGCCATGACCGCAAAGCCCAACCCGCCCGCCATCATTTCCGGCCTGTCTGAAGTCGCTCACCTATATGATGCGATCTTCTGCGACGTCTGGGGCGTCATCCATAATGGCCGCGAGAGCTTTTCCGAAGCCTGCGCCGCGCTCAGCCGCTATCAGAGCGAGACCGGCGGACCAGTCGTGCTGGTGTCCAATTCGCCGCGCCCCTCCGAAGATGTAAAGGCGCAGCTTCACGCCCTGCTGGTGCCGGACCACGCCTGGTCGGGCTTTGTCACATCCGGCGACGCAACCCAGGCCGAACTGAAGCGCCGCGCGCCGGGCGCCGCCTGGGCCATAGGTCCAGAGCGGGACCGGACCCTTTATGAAGGCTGCGGCGTCCGTTTCGCCAAAGGGCCTGAAGATGCAGACTTCATCTGCGCCACCGGCATGGTCAATGACGAGGTGGAGACGCCGGAAGACTACCGCGCCGTCCTGAGCCTTGCCGCCGCACGGGGCCTGACCATGGTCTGCGCCAATCCCGACATCATCGTGCAGCGCGGCGAAAAGCTGATCTATTGCGGCGGCGCTCTGGCCCAGTTCTATGAGACCCTGGGCGGCCAGGTGGTCATGGCGGGCAAACCCCACGCCCCCATATACGAGCTGGCGCTGGAGGAGACGGCGCGCCTGCTGGACAAGCCGGTGGAGCGCACACGCATCCTGGCCATTGGCGACGGCCTGCCCACTGATGTGACCGGCGCCAACAGACAAGGTATTGACTGCCTCTTCGTCGCGGCTGGCATCCATGCTCAGGACGCCTTTGACGAAGCAGGCGAACTTCATGCGGCGCGGGTCGGCGACCTGCTGGCTTCGGCGGGATTGCAGGCGGCCTATGCCCTGCCCCGTCTGGTCTGGTGAGACGGGACGCAAGCCGCTAAGACACGACAGCGACGCGCCAATCGACGGCGCATCGTCAAGATAGAGGACGCGGGATGAGCAAGGGCTACGCCTTCGAAGATCTGAGCATCGGCCTGTCAGCCAGCCGAAGCCATGTGGTGACAGAGGCCGATATCATCGCCTTTGCTGATGTGTCCGGCGACCACAACCCGGTCCATCTGGATGAAGCCTTCGCCCAGACGACCGCCTTCAAGGGCCGCATCGCACACGGCATGTTGTCGGGCGCCTATATCTCGGCCTTGATCGCATCGGACCTGCCGGGGTCTGGCAGCATCTATATTTCCCAAAGCCTGAGTTTCAAGCGCCCGGTGCGAATCGGCGACGATCTGACGATCACGGTCAGCGTCACCGCACTGGACGGCGCCAAGGGGCGGGCCACGCTGTCGACTGTGGGCCTTGTCGGCGGGAAGACCGTCGTGGACGGCGAGGCTGTGATCATGGTTCCCCGCAAGGCGCCGGGCGCTTAGTCGGAGACCCCATGTCAGTGCAACCGCGTTCGGGATTTCAGATTGTCGAAGATTGGAAAGATCTCGACGCCAGCCTGACCGGCGCCGCTGTGGCGCTGGGCAATTTTGACGGCGTGCATCTGGGCCATCGTCAGGTCATCGCCGACGCCGCACGCGCTGCAAGGCAGGCGGGCCTCAAGCTGGGCGTCATCACCTTCGACCCCCATCCGCGTCGCCTGTTCCAGCCCGATGTGCGCCACTTCCGCCTGATGACCAACGCCCAGCAGGCCCGCGCCCTGGAGGCTCTGGGCGTCGATATCCTTTATCGCCTGCCGTTTGGCGCGGCTCTGGCCAGCCTGACAGACGAAGAGTTCGCCCAGCAGGTCCTGTGTGACGGCCTGAAAGCGCACCATATCAGCGCCGGATTTGACATCAGCTTCGGCAAGGGCCGTTCCGGATCGCCTGAGCGTCTGCGCGAACTGGGCGCCCGTATGGGCTTCAGCGTCTCCATAGCCTCGCCGGTCACGAGCCAGGAGGGGGAGAAGTGCTCCTCCACCGCCATCCGCACCGCCATTCATGCGGGGCGCGCGGAAGAGGCCGCACGCCTGTTGGGACGCCCCTTCACCATCGAGGGGGTCGTGGTGCATGGCGACAAGATCGGTCGCACCCTGGGCTTTCCCACCGCCAATATCCTTTTGGGCGACTATGTGCGCCCGGCGGAGGGCATCTATGCCGCGCGCGCCATTCTGGCCGACGGCCGCGCCATGCCCGCCGTCGCCTATATTGGCCGCCGCCCGACGGTGGAGGGGCTTGACGAGCGGCTGGAGGTCAATCTGTTCGACTTCAATGAAGACCTCTATGGCCAGAACATGGGCACCGAACTGATCGCCTTTCTGCGCGCTGACCAGAAGTTCGAAGGGCTGGACGCGATGAAGGCCCAGATCGCACGAGATTGCGACCGCGCCCGCGCCATGTTGATGCCTAGCTGGTAGACTGGATTTACGGCTGCACGATCCGTCCGCCCGTCATCGGCGCGCCGACGCCCGTCGTGCCGGGATAGGAAATGGGCAGCCCCTTCAGCGTCCGCGCCGCCAGATAGGCGAAGGCCTCCGCCTCCAGGGCGTCGCCGCGCCAACCGGCCTGCTCCGCTGTGATCACGGGGCGCTCCCCCCGCAGGGATATCTGGCCCAACAGTGCAAAATTGCGCCGCCCGCCGCCGCACACGATCACGCCTGCAACGCCTGACCGCTTCAACGGCCGGCCTATCGCCTCGGCGGTAAAGGCCGTCAGGGTGGCGGCGCCATCGGCGGGCGACAGGCCCTGAACCGCGGCCAGATCAAAATCGTAACGGTCGAGCGATTTGGGCCCTTCGACCGAGAAATGGGCGTGATCCAGCAGCACAGCCAAGCGCTCGGCGTCCACCCGCCCCGATGCCGCCAGAGCGCCGCCCGCATCGAACCGGCCCAGACCACAGGCCTCCATCCAGCTGTCGATCAGCCCATTGCCGGGTCCGGTGTCGAAGGCGGTGATGCGCCCGGCCCGGTCGATCAGGGTGATATTGGCCACGCCCCCTATGTTGAGGACCGCAAGAGGCGGCGCGAGACCCGAGGCCCTGGCCCGCGCCACATGATAGATGGGGGCCAGGGGCGCGCCCTGTCCGCCAGCCGCGACATCGGCGGTGCGGAAATCAAAAGCGACCGGCCGACCGGTCAGACGCGCCAACAACTGACCATCGCCAAGTTGCACAGTTCGCCCTGGCCCTGCCGCCGTGGGCGCCTCATGCACCACCGTCTGCCCGTGAAAGCCGATCAGGTCGATGTCGGAGAAGCCCAGCCCCCTGGCCGCCAGAAAATCCCGCGCCGCCGCATAATGGGCCTCTGCAACGGCGCCCGCAGCCACGGCGAAGCTGTTGGGCGGCGACTCGCCACGCTTCCAGCCTCGTCCCGCCGCAATGGCGTCCCGGATCAGAGCGCGCAGATCATCGCTCAGGGGCTGGTCTCCCGCTGCGCCAAAATGGCTGATCACATCCCCGTCGGTCTCGATGATCGCCATGTCGATGGCGTCCAGAGAAGTGCCGCTCATGAAGCCCAGAACACGCATGCCGCCGTCCGATCTGCTCTTATGGTTCCATAAGTTGGAGCGCTCGTGCTACACGCCCGCTCGCCGAGACGAAAGCCTGACCATGACCCCTCTCAAATCCGATTTCGTCCGCGTCCTGCAAGAGCGCGGCTTCATTCATCAGACCACCAGCCTTGAAGGCCTGGACGAGGCCTGCGCCAAGGGGCCGATCACTGCCTATATCGGCTTTGACGCCACGGCTTCCAGCCTGCATGTCGGCTCGCTGGTCCAGATCATGATGCTGCGCTGGCTTCAAAAGACCGGGCATCGTCCGATCGTGCTGATGGGCGGCGGCACCACCAAGGTGGGCGACCCGTCGGGCAAGGACACGCAACGCTCCATGCTCACCGTGGCGCAGATTGACGCCAATATTGCGGGCATCAAGCAGGCGTTCGAACCGTTCCTGACCTTTGGAGACTCACCCGCCGACGCCTGCATGAGCAACAATGCCGA
Source organism: uncultured Caulobacterales bacterium (assembly GCA_903858685.1). Classification (GTDB taxonomy): domain Bacteria; phylum Pseudomonadota; class Alphaproteobacteria; order Caulobacterales; family Caulobacteraceae; genus CAIMFV01. The sequence goes on from CAIOJR010000067.1 coordinate 4,112, forward strand.
CTGGCTGGACAGACTGGGCTATGTCGATTTCCTGAGGGATTACGGCGTCCATTTCACCATCAACCGGATGCTGACCTTCGAATCCGTCAAGCTGCGGCTGGACCGTGAACAGCCCCTCACCTTTCTTGAGTTCAACTACATGCTGATGCAGGCGGTGGACTTTCTGGAGCTGAACCGGCGCCACGGCTGTTCCCTGCAAATGGGCGGCTCTGACCAGTGGGGCAATATCATCAACGGGGTTGAGCTTTGCCGCCGCGTCGATGGCAAGGAGGTTTTTGGTCTCACCACGCCCCTGATCACCACGGCGTCAGGCGCCAAGATGGGCAAGACGGCGGACGGCGCGGTGTGGCTGAACGCCGACCGGCTCGCGCCCTATGACTACTGGCAGTTCTGGCGCAACACAGAAGACGGCGATGTAGGCCGCTTCCTGCGCCTGTTCACCGACCTGCCGCTGGACGAGATTGCAAGGCTCGAAGCGCTGTCGGGGGCCGAGATCAATGAGGCCAAGAAGGTGCTGGCCAACGAGGCCACCACGCTTCTGCATGGCAGAGGCGCCGCCGATCAGGCCGCCGCCGCCGCTAAGGCCGCCTTCGAGGAGGGCCGCACCAGCGGCGACATGCCCTCGATCAAGCTTGAGGCCTGCGAACCGGTCAACGCCGCCCTGATCCTGGCGGGCTTCGCGGCCTCCAAGTCCGAAGCACGGCGTCTGGCCAGACAGGGCGGGGTCAAGGTCAATGACCTGACGGTGGATGATGTCGATCAGCCCCTGTCCAATTTCGCCGTCAACGCCGAGGGCGTGATCAAGGTGGCGGCGGGCAAGAAGAAGATCGTCCTGGTCCGAACACTGGGCTAGCCATTTCGCCTTTCGCCCTCGATGCGGGAAGGGCGTAACATTCCCCCAAAACCGACGGAGCCTTTCCATGTCCATAGTCAATATCGGCGACCTCGCCCCTGATTTTGATCTGGCCTCAGGCGGCGGCGGACGGCTGAAGCTGTCCGATTTTGCGGGCAGGACCGTGGTGCTCTACTTCTATCCGAAGGACGATACGCCGGGCTGCACCAAGGAAGCCCAGGGCTTTTCGGAAAACGCCGAAGCCTTCGCGGACGCGGGCGCCGTAGTCATCGGCCTGTCCAAGGACAGCGTGGCCGCCCATGATCGTTTCAAGGCCAAGTACGGCCTGAACCTGCATCTGGCCAGCGACCCGGACGCCGCCGTGATCAATGCCTATGGGTCCTGGGTGGAAAAGAGCCTCTATGGCCGCGTCTATATGGGCATAGACCGCTCGACCTTCCTGATCGCGCCAGACGGCCGCCTCGCCCGCATCTGGCGCAAGGTCAAGGTCCCAAATCACGTGGCGGAGGTGCTGGCGGCGGCGAATTCCTTACCCAGAGCTTAACCAAGATGTGCGACACGTTGTCGCAGATTTCGTGAAAAAGGGGATAGATTCCACAATGAGGCGAAAAGTAGCCATTGGCCGATATCTATTGCCTTGGTCCCGAAACCGGCCTTGTTGCACTGCGAAATAACTATAAAATTTCCCCACTTCATGATTATTATGGTTAACGTTCTAGTTAACATGTGCGGATATATTTCATTTTCAGCGGATGCTCTTCTATTAACCGCCTATTGTGACAAAATAAAAATCTTAAAAATACTACAGGTTGTGAGATTATCCATCCTTGCTCTGACAATTCCGCTCTGTCTCAGGGAGAAATTTGGCCCATTTCGCGCAAATCGGTCATCCAATGCTCCACTAGACTGTCGCGCCCCGTCATGCCTTCGCCTTGCGTTAGCGTCGCATTTTTGCTGCAACAGGCGCGAAATCGCGAGCTGAGACGCTCGCAGCTTTGTCGGTGGGGCATATGATCAAGGCTTGGGCGTGGTTCAACCAACGCAAAGCGCAGTGGTTTCCGGAGCGTCATATCTATCTGCGCTCGGCGGAAGACAGCCGCGTTTTCGTGCTGTCGACCCGCGACCAGCTGCTCGCCGCGGGCGTCGCCCTGGCCCTTTTGGGCTGGTGCGTGCTCGCCACGGGCTCCTTCATGACCATGGCGATCGCCGATGCGGGACGCGAGGCCGCTCTGGCCAAGGTCACCGCCTATTATGAACGGCTGAACGCTGACCGTCAGGCCAGACTGCAAACCGCCGTCACTGCGCTTGGCCGCGCCAGCGGCTCCATCGAGGGCATGGCTCGCGATATCGAAAAGCGCCACGCCGCGCTCGCCATGCTGCTGCAGGACTTCCACGGGGCAGGCCATGGAAGCGTCAAGCCGATGGATCTGGCCAGCCTGACCTCCCGACCCGCCACTGAACAGATCGCCGCCGTTCGCGACGATCAGGAGCGCCTGCTGGCTCAGGCAGAAACACTGGCCCGCAGCCGGGCGGAGCGGCTGGGCGTCGCCATCCGCATGGCCGGTCTCGATCCATCCAGCTATTCCGGTCGGGTTTCAGGCGCCCAGGGCGTGGGCGGACCGCTGGTCAATGCTCAGGACCCAGCGGCCCTGGCCGTCGTGCTAGACGTCGATCCCGACTTCGCCGCCCGCATCCAGCACGCCGCCGCCGACATGAGCACCTATCGCGCGCTCGACACCGTGGCTCGGCAGTTGCCGCTCGCCAAACCCGTTGCAAGCCCAGTGGGAAGCTCGACCTATGGCGTTCGGCTCGATCCCTTCACCCATGAGACCGCCTTTCACCCGGGCCAGGACTTTTCGGGTCAGTACGGATCGCCCATCTTCGCCACGGCGCCGGGCATGGTGTCCTTTACCGGTCAGCGGACGGGCTATGGCAATGTGGTCGAGGTGGACCATGGACGCGGCTTCAAGACCCGCTACGCTCACCTCGCCTCCTTCTCCGTGCGTCCCGGCCAGACGGTGGGTGTTGGCCAAAAGGTCGGCGCCATGGGCTCGACCGGGCGGTCTACCGGCACGCACCTTCACTATGAGGTCTGGGAGAACGGCCGCGTTCGTGATCCGACACGCTTTCTGAAAGCAGGCGAAAATGTTCAGTAACAAGACCCCGAAAGATCAGGCCGTGCGCGAAAAGACAGCCGTGGCGAGCGCTTCCCCGGCATCGTCGACGGTGCGCATGCCCTCGGTGCTGAGCGCAGATGTTGTCCTGACCGGCTCGATCCACAGCGATGGCGAACTCATCGTTGAAGGCAAGGTGATGGGCGATGTGGTTGCGGCGCGCCTGATCATCAGCGAGACGGGCGCTGTTGAAGGCACGGTCCGCGCCGAGTCCGCCGATATTCGCGGCCGCGTGCTCGGCGACATCAACGCCGACAATGTGTCTCTGTTCGAGAGCGCCTTTGTCGAAGGCGACATCACCCATTCGCGCCTGTCGATCGCAGCGGGCGCCCATCTGCAAGGCGCTGTGAAGCAGAAGGCGCCGCTGCAGGAAGCGCCCTTCGCCGAAGTGATCGAACTGGACGCCAGCCGCGTACAGGCCTGACGGAGGCTACTGCGCCTCGTCCCGTGTCGCGCCGACCCTCTGGGCCAGAGCCGCGCCCATAAAGGCGTCCAGATCGCCATCGAGAACCGCCTGGGTGTCGGAGGTTTCGACATTGGTCCGCAGGTCCTTGACCATCTGATAGGGCTGCAGGACGTAGGAACGGATCTGGTGGCCCCAGCCGATATCGGTCTTCTGGTCCTCGATTTCAGCACGCGCGGCTTCGCGGCGCTGAAGCTCGGCCTCATAGAGGCGCGCGCGCAGCATCTTCCAGGCCCGTTCGCGGTTCTGGTGCTGTGAACGCTCGGTCTGGCAGGCGACGGCGATATTGGTCGGGATGTGCGTCAGGCGAACGGCGGAGTCCGTCTTGTTGACGTGCTGGCCGCCAGAGCCGGATGCGCGATAGGTGTCGACGCGCACATCCGCCGGATTGATCTCGATCTCGATCGTGTCATCCACCACCGGATAGACCCAGACTGAGGCGAAACTGGTGTGACGCCGCGCATTGGAGTCGAATGGCGAGATGCGGACCAGCCGATGCACCCCCGCCTCGGTCTTCAGCCAGCCATAGGCGTTGGGCCCCTTGACCTGCAGCGTGCAGGACTTGATCCCCGCCGTTTCCCCGCCCGTCTCTTCAATCACGTCCACCGTCATGTCGTGCTGGGTCGCCCAGCGCGAATACATGCGCATCAACATCAGGGCCCAGTCTGCGGATTCAGTGCCGCCTGCGCCGGAATTGATTTCCATATAGGCGTCGTTGCCGTCCGCCTCGCCGGACAGCAGGGCCTCAAGCTCGGCCCGGGCCGACTTGTCCTTCAGTGCGGCGACAGAGGCTGCGATCTCATCGGATAGCTTGTCGTCGCCCTCCATCTCCGCCAGTTCGGCCAGTTCCATGGCGTCGGCCAGTTCGCGCTCCAGGGCGCGCACGGCGTCCACCTGAGCCGCCAGACGGGTGCGATCACGCATCACCGCCTGTGCTTCTTCGGGCCTGTCCCACAGGGTCGGGTCCTCGACCCGGGCGTTCAGTTCATCCAGACGGCGTAAGGCTGGTTCCCAGTCAAAGACGCCTCCTGAGCAGTGCGACCGACTGCTCGATGTCGGCTGCAGCAGCCGCGACATCCGCTCTCATAAGAGATGCTCCATCAGAGTTTGTCCGGAATAGGCGGAATCCGATTTTTCCGCTCAGACAAACGACTATCGAAAAATCTGGAGCCCGTCCGGTTCCGCGGGAATCTGACAGGCTCCTGATCAGGGGGCGGGAGATAGTCTGGTGCGAACCAGATAGCAATGATGGTTCGCGTCAACGACCCTAGTTGGGCCCGGACTTCGCCGCCGCCGGCCGTGCAGGCGGCGGTGATTTGGGCGCCGTCGGCGCAGATCTGGCCGGCTCCGACTTGGCGGCGATCGGACGGACCGGCGCCACGACCACATCGCCCGTCATCAGCGGGTGCGCCGCTACCGAGGCCGCCACGGTCGGCGCGGCCACGACCTGCGGGCCCGTTTCAGACGGCGCCAGCACAACCGGCTCGGGTTTCGGCTCAGTGCCGGGCTGGAAGGCCTCTACATGACCATGAATGCTGACCAGCTTGGCGTTCTTCGGCGCGCGGAAGTCTTCCTGAGGGGCCGTGGCGAGGGCGTTGCGCATGAAGTCGATGAAAATCGGGACAGCGGCCTGGGCGCCCGTCTCCCCCTGACCCAGGCTGCGATTATCGTCAAAGCCGACAAAGACCCCGACCACCATGCTCGGCGTATAACCCACGAACCAGGCGGAGCGGTATTCGTTGGTCGTTCCGGTCTTGCCCGCAATATGACGTCCCAGGCTGGCCACGGCGGCGGCGGTGCCGTTGGTGGTCACGCCCTCGAGCATGAGGGTGATCTGATAGGCCGTCACCGGGTCAAGCACCTGCGAGCCCAGCGTGTCCAGATGGGGCGACTCGTCGCCATTGAACGGCGCGGCGCAGTGAGGGCAGTCGCGCTTGTCCATCTGCCAGATGGACTGGCCCTGACGATCCTCGACCAGCTCCACCAGATGCGGCTCGATCCGTCGTCCACCATTGGCGAAGGCGGAATAGGCCGAGGTGATGCGGAACGGGGTTGTCTCGCCTGCGCCCAGCGCCATGGCCAGCACCGGCTCCAGATCATCCACAACGCCGGTGCGAACGGCCATGTCCTTGATCTTCTTCATCCCGACCTTCTGGGCGATGCGCACGGTCATCTGGTTGCGCGAATAGACAAGGCCGGCGCGGAAGATCGACGGTCCGGCGCTGTCGTGTTCATAGTTTTCCGGCGACCAGACCTCGCCATTGCCGCCGGTCAGGCTGATCGGCGCATCCAGAACGATGGAGGCTGGCGTAAAGCCGTTTTCCAGGGCTGCGGCGTAGACGAACGGCTTGAAGGACGAGCCCGGCTGGCGCTCCGCCTGGGTCGCGCGGTTGAAATTGGACAGGGAGAAAGAATATCCGCCCACCATGGCCAGAACCCGGCCCGACCGCGGGTCCATGGCGACCATGGCGCCGTTCACCTGGGGAACCTGTCTGAGGTTAAAGGTCCGGCCGTTCGGATTGGGCTCGACAAACACGATGTCGCCAGCGCTCAGACCCTTGCCCGCCTTGGCCCAGGCGATGTCAGGACCGTCCAGCTCGCCTGACGCGCCGCCCAGAATATGCACGCGAACCCCGGCGGACGTGGCGTGCTCCACCACAGCCGTCCGCCAGTTCGTCCGCTCCGCCGGCGGGCTCCTCGACGAGGCGGCCTTCTCCCAACCGGGTTTGGCGGTGTCCAGATGGGCCATGGCGCCGCGCCAACCATGGCGCCGGTCATAGGTCTCCAGCCCCTTCATCAGCGCGACCCGGGCGTCGGTCTGCAGACGCGAATCCAGCGTGGTGCGAACATAGAGACCGCCGTCTTCGGCTTTCTTGCCGACCGTGGCCAGGGCGCGCTGACGCACCTCTTCCATAAAATAGTCGGCGTCGCGATAATGGGCGCGCTCAGGCCGGATCTGGACCCGCAAGTCCTCGTGCATTGCCGCTATCGCCTGAGCGCGAGTGACAAATCCCGCCTCCGCCATCTCCGCCAGCACCCAGTTGCGGCGGCGAATCGCCTCGGCCCGACGGCGGATCGGATCATAGTTGGACGGCCCCTTGGGCAGGGACGCCAGATAGGCCATCTCCGCCAGGGTCAGCTCATTCATCTTGCGCTCATCGGCATGCTGGCCCTGCTGAAGTGAGGGCAGGGCTCCACCACGAACACACGGACCCCACATTATTGCATCTGTGCCAAACACGGACGATGCGCGCAGTCGCCCTGA
>CAIOJR010000068.1 GCA_903858685.1 uncultured Caulobacterales bacterium
CTCCAGCCGCGCCTTTATCGTTGTGTCGGCCAGCAATCACGACACGACCGAGGTGCGACTGATCCCTGCCGCCGACCCCGCCGCCGCGCCCCTGCTCGTCGAGCCGCGGACGCCCGGAATGCGCTATTCGGTCGAGCACTGGCCCGCACCCGATCAGCCAGGGCGCCTGGTGATCCATACAGACGCCGACGGCGCGATCGACTTCAAGCTGTGCCTGACCGATGCTGAAGCGCCGGGGCGCAGCCACTGGAAGGACTGGATCGCCTATCAGCCCGGTCGCTATATTGTGGGCGTGGACGCCCATGCTGACTATCTGGTCCGCCTGGAGCGGGTCAACGCCAATAACAGCATCATCATCACCCGCGCCGCTGATTTTACCGAACAGCCCATCACCTTTGACGAAGACGCCTATGTGGCGGGCTTCGAGGGGGGCTATGAGTTCGACACCGCGACCCTACGCCTGACCTATCAGTCGCCCACCACGCCCAAATCCTGGTTCGACTATGATATGGCGACCGGCGCGCGCACCCTGCGCAAGACCCAGACCGTGCCGTCAGGCCACAATCCGGCGGACTATGTGGCTAGGCGCCTCTACGCCACGGCGGCAGACGGAGCGCAGGTCCCGATTACGCTATTGATGAAGGCGGGAACGCCGCTCGACGGCACGGCGCCCATGCTGCTCTATGGTTACGGCTCCTACGGCCTGCCGATCGAGCCTGGCTTTTCCATCCGCCAACTGAGCCTTGTGGATCGAGGCTTTGTCTTCGCCATCGCCCATGTCAGGGGCGGGTCGGAAAAGGGCTGGGGCTGGTTCCTCGACGGGCGGGGCGCCAAAAAGACCAACACCTTCACAGACTTCATCGCCAGCGCTGAGGCCCTGATCGCTGCGGGCTATAGCCGGGCCGGTCGGATCGTGGCCATGGGCGGATCCGCCGGCGGCATGCTGATGGGGGCTATCGCCAATCTGCGCCCCGACCTCTGGGCCGGCGTGATCGGCGCCGTGCCCTTTGTAGACGTGCTCAACACCATGAGCGACGACACCCTGCCCCTGACCCCGCCGGAATGGCCCGAATGGGGCAACCCCCTGGAAAGCATGGCCGACTACGATCTGATCGCCAGCTATTCGCCCTATGACAATATCACCGCCCAACCCTATCCGGCGGTCCTGGCGACCGGCGGCCTGTCGGATCCTCGCGTCACCTACTGGGAGCCTGCAAAGTGGGCCGCCAAGTTGCGCGACATGACCACTGGCTCGGCGCCAATTCTACTGAAGATCAATATGGAAGCCGGACATGCGGGCGCGTCAGGGCGATTCGAGGGCTTGAAAGACGTGGCCCTGGACTATGCCTTCGCCGTCTGGGCCACAGAAAGGGCCACCCGAGACGCCTGAATGTCAGCCTGTTCCCGACCTGCGGGCCATGCGCCGCAGGGAGCCCACCGCGCAGTGGGATGGTGGAACCGTCGACGCGTAAAGCGCCTGACTGCCGATCAATTCTGTGAAACCTGCCCAAGCTGAGCGATGAATTGTTGGACGCGGGTTGCGGAAAACTCCGCAATTTCGTCCCGGGGCGCGTGAGCCCATAAATTGGCTATAATGATGTCGATTTCTATTTTGAACAGTTTCTTCAGATTTTCGACGACTGAGTTCAATAATATACTCAGCGCCTTGATGCAGGTTCCGAACATGAGAATCCTGATATTTTCCAAATCTCGAATCAACTCCATTCGGTCGAAATTGCGCTGCTTAGAAAATATGGAGGACGTATATTTCTACTCAGGCGAAAATATTCAAACAAGCCAAATTCCGGTGATGAAGCAAGGCGAACATACCGCATTAACGTCATGAGCTGATTTGGCATTTGATCAGGTCACACGTGGCAATCACCTTCGCGCCTTGCGTTAGTTTAGGCACGGTGAGCGGCAATTTGCCACGCGTCTACGGAGCCGAGGTTGCAATTTTGCGTAGCTTGACTGGACAATCTTGTGACAAAAAGTCATCATGTAATCGGTTTGTAGGACGAGGATCTATCAATGCCCACCACCCTTGGCGAAAGCGCACCGCATCCTCTGGACATCGCGCTGGGCCGGAATATTCGTCTGCGCCGCAAGTCGCTGGGCATGTCCCAGTCGGCGCTTGGCGAGGCTGTGGGCCTGACCTTCCAACAGGTGCAAAAGTACGAGCGCGGCAAGAACCGCGTCAGCTTTTCCAAGCTGGCCGGAATCGCCACCGCCCTTCAGTGCCGGATCGCAGACCTGATCGAAGGTCTTGAGGATGGCGGCGACGCCGAACCGGGCGATGATCGCGCCGCTTTGCTGGGCGAAACCGGCGCGCTTGAATTGTTGCAAACCTACGCCTCGGTCAAATCACCGCGTCTGCGTCGCGCCATCATCTCTCTGGCGAAGGGCCTGTCCGACCAGCCTGAGGACGTCGCTGAAGAGGAAGAACCCGGCGAAGACGGCCAACCGCCGCGCATCCGCCGTGAAGCGCGCACGCGTTGGCGTCGTCGCAGCTGATCAAACGGCTTCATTGAGGTTCTAAGCCTCCGGAAGGCGACTTCCGGGGGCTTTTGACTGCGCCAGGCTCGACAACCGGCCCTTGATTACAGACCATCACCCAGATCGGCGCCCGGTGCGGCGCTTGGGCGGTCAAGATGGATGCCGCACTCGGTCTTGTCGCTGCCGGCCCACCGCCCTGCGCGAACACCCCCCCCCTGCTCCACGGGATGGGTGCAGGGCCAGCAACCGACGGACGGATAGCCGAACGCCACCAGCGGATGCGCGGGCAGAGCATGTTCAGCGACATAGGCGTCCAGCTCCGGCTTGCCCCAATTGGCCAGCGGATTGATCTTGAGCCGGGCAGGGGTGCTTTCCACGACGGGCAGGCTCAGGCGGTCGCCGCCGTGGAAGCGCTTGCGACCCGTGATCCAGACATCAAACCCCTCCAGAGCCCGATCCAGCGGAATCACCTTGCGGATATTGCAGCAGGCGTCGGTGTCCGTTTTCCAGAGGTCTGCGCGGGGATCATGCATAGACAGGTCAGCGAAGCTGGGCCGAAGATCGCGCACATCGGTCAGACCCAGCCGCGACGATAGCGACTTGCGATAGTCCAGCGTCTGACCAAACAACTGCCCCGTGTCGAGGAACAGCACCGGGGTCGACGGGTCGATCTGACTGATCATGTGAAGCAGCACCGCCGATTCCGCGCCAAAGGACGACACCAGCGCAATCCGACCGGAGAACCGGTGCAGAGCGCTTCGCAATATGTCCTGCGGCGCCTGATGACGCCCCCCAATACCGAGCAAATCTGTTCCGGCTGACTCTGCGGAGAATGCGTCCATCTTTCAACGAGCCCGTTCGGCAAAGGCGGGCGGACGATCATCGGCTGAAGCCTGATAGACGTGACGGTAGCGCAGCGCCGCCGACGCCCAGGCGTTGACGCCCACCTCAGTCTCGAATCCATCAAATCCGCAGCGCAGCAGATTCCAGGACTGGTCAATCAGCACGTCGCCAATCGCTCGGATCTCGCCCGCGAATCCGTAGCGCTCGCGCAACAGCACCGCCGATGAATAGGCGCGTCCGTCCCTGTACTTGGGAAACTCGAGCGCCACCACGTCCAGGCGCGGCAGGTCATAGGCCAGGGTCTCGACCGACTCGGCCGGGCCGATGCGCACGCCCACCGAACGGCCATCGGCCAGCAGGGCTTCGCCATCGCGCTCGAAGCGGTCCAGCGACAGAATCACGCCGCCTCGCGCCGGAATGTCCTCATCGTCGGCGACCAGCGCAAAGGCGTCGTCGACCACGGCGAAATGGTTGTTTTCAAACCTGATGAGCATCTTGGTAAACTGCAGCCTTGTAGGGACCGACGCCGGTGCGCCGATAGGTGTCGAGGAACCGCTCGTCCGACTGGCGGATGTCCAGATAGACGCCCACGAGTTGATCGATCGCGTCAGCGACGCGGTCCGCCGACAGGGCGGGGCCCAGAACATGGCCCAGGCTGGCATCCTCGGCGCCGGAGCCGCCCAGGGTGAGTTGATAGAACTCCTCACCCTTCTTATCGACGCCCAATATGCCGATATGGCCGACATGGTGGTGACCGCAGGCATTGATGCAG
>CAIOJR010000069.1 GCA_903858685.1 uncultured Caulobacterales bacterium
AGCCGACATTGTCCAGATCATTGTGCTTGCCGCCGGCGCGCACGCACTTCTGCGAGGAGGCCGCCCGGCTGTATCCGCGCGTCTCGGCGCCGGTGAACAGGTTCTTGAACGGCGCCATGCCCGCATTGACGAACAACAAGGTCGGGTCGTTCTGCGGCACCAGGGGCGCCGACTGGACCACCGTGTGGTCGCGTCCCGCAAAATAGTCCAGGAAGGTGGAACGGATTTCGTTCAGGCTCGGCATGGCCGCTCCGGCATTGGGCTGAAGATCACGAGGTCGTCATATAGAAATCCACGGCTTTGCAAACCTTGCTTTCGTCACAGACCTAGCCGTGCAATGCAAAAAGGGGCGCTACATCCGCAGCGCCCCCTCATCCCCGGTTCTGCTTCACCGGGATCGGTCTGTGCGCCGCCGGATTCAGCCCGGATCTTCGCCGTCGGCGTCAGGCTCTGGCGAAGCCAGCAGGGCGTCGGCGATCTTGGTGGAGTTCTTGCGGACCGCCGCCTCGATATCTCGGCACATGTCGGGGTTCTTCTTCAGAAACTCCCGCACATTCTCGCGGCCCTGACCGATGCGCACGCTGTTATAGGAGAACCAGGAGCCGGACTTTTCCACCAGCCCCGCCTTGACGCCCAGATCGATGATCTCGCCGATCTTGGAAATTCCCTCTCCATACATGATGTCGAACTCGACCTCGCGGAACGGCGGGGCCACCTTGTTCTTCACCACCTTGACCTTGACGTTATTGCCGACAATCTCGTCGCGGTTCTTGATCTGACCCGTCCTGCGGATGTCGAGACGCACCGAGGCGTAGAATTTCAGTGCATTGCCGCCCGTGGTGGTTTCGGGGCTGCCATACATGACGCCAATTTTCATTCGGATCTGGTTGATGAACAGAACGATGCACTTGGACTTGGAGATGGAACCGGTCAGCTTGCGCAGGGCCTGGCTCATCAGACGCGCCTGAAGACCGGGCAGGCTGTCGCCCATATCCCCTTCGATTTCGGCACGTGGCGTCAGGGCGGCGACGGAGTCGATAACCACGATGTCGACCGCATTGGACCGCACCAGCGTGTCCACAATCTCCAGGGCCTGCTCGCCCGTATCGGGTTGCGACACCAGAAGATCGTCCAGATTGACGCCCAGCTTATGGGCGTAGGACGGATCCAGCGCATGTTCGGCGTCGACAAAGGCGGCGGTGCCGCCCGCCTTCTGCACCTCGGCCACGACATGCAGGGCCAAAGTCGTCTTGCCAGAGCTTTCCGGCCCATAGACCTCGACCACCCGCCCGCGCGGCAGGCCGCCGATACCCAGCGCCAGATCCAGCCCGAGCGAGCCGGTGGACACCGACTCGATCTCCATGATCTTGCCCTTGTTGCCCAGCTTCATCACCGAGCCCTTGCCAAAGGCGCGGTCGATCTGCGCCAGGGCCGCCTCCAGGGCCTTCTGTTTATCGGAATCTTCTTTGGCCACGAGTTTCAAAGCCGCCTGTGTCATTGGAAACGAAGTCCTTGTGCCACGATTCTCGTCCGCTCAAGGCGTGACGGATTAACCCAGAGCCCCGAGCTCCCAAGTCGTACCCTCTTTGTTCCACGTTCGCAATATGTTCTTTTGCTATAGTGCGCCGTTCGCGTCACATTGCCACATCTTCCATGCCGCCGCAGGAGCCGCCCCATGATCCCCCACCGACAGCTCGGCGAGCGCGGGCCCGTCACTTCCAGTCTGGGACTGGGCTGCATGGGCATGTCGGGAATGTATGGTCCGGCGGATCGGGCCGAGAGCATCGCCACCATCCACGCCGCGCTGGAGGCAGGGGTCAGCCTGATCGATACGGGCGATTTCTACGGCATGGGGCATAATGAGATGCTGATCGCAGAGGCTCTGCGTGGTCGGCCGCGAGACAGCTTTCAGATCAGCGTCAAGTTCGGCGCCCTGCGTGATCCGGCAGGCGGCTGGAACCACACGGATGCGCGGCCCCATGCGATGAAGAACTTCCTGGCCTACAGCCTGCAAAGGCTGGGGCTGGACCATATCGACATCTATCGCCCTGCGCGGCTTGACCCCAATGTCCCGATCGAGGAGACGGTAGGCGCCATGGCCGAGATGGTCAAGGCGGGCTATGTGCGCCATATCGGCCTGTCCGAGGTCGGCGCCGCCACCCTGCGCCGCGCCTGCGCCGTGCACCCCATCTGCGACCTCCAGATCGAATATTCCCTGATCTCGCGCGGGATCGAGGACGCCATCCTGCCCGCCTGTCGCGAGCTTGGCGTGGCGATCACCGCCTATGGCGTCCTGTCGCGCGGTCTGATCAGCGGCCGCTGGACCAAGGGCGCCGCGCAAAAGGGCGACATTCGCGCCTATAGCCCCCGCTTTCAGGGGGACAATGTCGAGGCGAACCTCGCCCTGGTGGCGGCGCTGAAAACCGTCGCCGACGCCAGGGGCGCCACCGTGGCCCAGATCGCCATCGCCTGGGTGGCGGCGCAGGGACCCGACATCTTCCCCGTCATCGGCGCGCGTCGGCGGGCGCAATTCAGCGAGGCGCTGGGGGCGCTGGATGTGGCTCTGTCCGCGAAGGATCTGACGGCGATCGAAGCGGCCGTGCCAAAGGGCGCCGCGCGCGGCGACCGCTATGCGGCCCCGGCCATGGCCCATCTGGACAGCGAGCGGTGAGGCGAAGGCGGCTATACAGTCAAGGGCAAGCTCTCAACCCTTGACGCCCCCACACAAATGGCGCTCCATCTGCCAATATGACATCGTCCGGGGAGGGCGTGCAGATGCGGGTTCGGGAATTGGCGCTGGGCGTTGCAGCGGCGCTGGCGGCGACAATGGCGACGGCTCAGCCAATAGGAATGATCAACGGGGCCTATACGGCTCAGGCCACTGCGAGGATGAAGGCGCCTCTGGCGGGGACGGATCTGTTCGACGCCCAGGCCATGCGCGTGGTGCTGTGCGGCACCAGCGCGCCGTTTCCGGATCCTTTGAGGGCGAAAAGCTGCACGGCGGTGATCGTCAAGGGACGCGCCTTTATCGTCGATTCCGGCTCTGGCGCGGTGAATACGCTGCAGTTGATGGGCTTTCCGATGGAGCGGATTTCGGCGGTCTTCTTGACGCACTTCCACTCCGACCATATCGCCGATCTGGGCGAGATGAAGATGCAGACCTGGGTGGCGGGGCGCACGGCGCGGCTGACCGTCTATGGACCGCCCGGCGTCGAGCAGGTCGTGGCCGGCTTCAACGCCGCCTATGGGCTGGATGACAGCTATCGCAACATCCATCATGGCGAGGCGCTGCTGCCCATCGATCTGGCGCCCATGACCGCCAAGAGCTTCCCCACGCCGGCAGGCGCGGTCGTCGTCTATCGCGACGCCGATCTGACCGTGACGGCCTTTACGGTGAAGCACGACCCGATCAGGCCCGCTGTGGGCTATCGGTTCGACAGCGGCGGCCGTTCCGTGGTGATTTCAGGCGACACCGCGCCCACGCCCTCTCTGGTCGCCGCGTCCAAGGGCGCCGATGTGCTGGTGGGCGAGGCCCTGTCGCTGCGGATGATGGACGATCTGCACAAGGCGGCCCTGGCCGCCGACAATGCCCGCATGGCCAAGATCTTCAACGATGTTGAGACCTACCACTCCGACCCGGTGTCGGTGGCGAAGGAGGCCAATGAGGCGGGCGTGAAGCTTCTGGTCTATACCCATCTGGCCCCCGCCCTGCCCCAGCCCGTACTGGAAAAGCTGTTCTTCGAAGGGGTGGCGGAGGTGCGCGATCCCAGGACCTGGCTCGTGGGCTTTGACGGGCTGCGCATCGACCTGCCCTATGACGGCGCTGCGCCCGCCACCGGCAAGGTCGCCATGCTGGGTCGGCCCTGAGGCGGCCTGGGCGCTCAAGCCTTGCGAGCGACGACATAGATCCAGTCGGTTGGGGACAGCTCATAGGACACGGTCTTGATCGACCATGTTGAAAAGCCCGCTGCGGCCAACAGGTCCGGCAAGGCCTGCGCCTGCCAGTAGCAGAAATAGCGGGGCGCATTCAGCTTCTCGTCTGACCAGGCCTCTCCGTCGCCGCGTTTCAGGCTGAAGGCCAGACGCCCGCCGGGTGCGAGCGCATTGGAGAAGCGTTCCAGCACGCCTGCAAATTCATCCCGTGTGAAATGCAGCAGCACTGCATTGGCGAAGATCAGATCAAACCCCGGCGACGGCAGATCGGTCAGGGCGTTGAAAAGCTGCGCCGGACGGCCAAGCGCGCGCAGGCGCTCAACAAAGGCGGGCGCAGCGTCCGTGCAGGCGATCTCATATCCCAAGGACTGGAAGTGGAGCGCATCGACGCCAGGACCGCTGCCCACCTCCATCAGGCGCGCGGTCGGCGCCAGCCCCTCGACCGCATCCGCGATCCAGTCTTGAACTTCGCCGGACATCAGATGCCGCGTCCCCGACACATAGGCCTGTGCATGGTGATGATAGGTTTCGAGCGTGCGCTGGTTGGAATTCTTCATCGATCGTCTCGACCGTCCCCGTCTCACCCCACGCCCATCTCCACCGCAAACCTCACCAGATCGGCGGTGCGGCTCAGGCCCAGCCGGGTCTTGATCAGGGTGCAGTTATTGGCCACCGTCTTGTAGCCCACGCCCAGAGCCTGCGCGATTTCGGCCAGGCTGGCGCCTGAGGCCAGAAGGCGCAGGATCTCCAGGTCGCGGGCGCTCAGCCGGTCCAGCGGTTCGCTTCCCGCCGCGCCCTGAATGGCGATGGCCTGGGCGACATCGGCCTCCACATAACGCTGGCCGCGCGCCACGCGGCGCACCGCCTCGACAATCTCATCGGGCGAGGCGTTCTTGGACAGATAGCCGGTCGCGCCCGCATCCAGGGCCCGTGTCGCGTAGAGCGGCTCTGCGTGCATGGACAGGACCAGAATCCGCAAGGATCGATCTTCCAGCAGCAGGCGGCGGATCAGCTCCAGCCCGCCCAGGCCGGGCAGGTTCAGGTCCAGAATGATCAGGTCGGGTCGGTTGAGCTTGACACTGGCCAGAGCTTCGCGGCCGTTGAGCGCCTCGCTCACCGCCTCATGGCCCAGGGTGGCGAGCATGCGGCGCAGGCCGTCGCGGATGATGGCGTGGTCGTCCACGATCAGTATGTTCATGCCATGTCGCCTCCCGCAGCGGCGCTGGCGCGGGCGGCGCGGCGCGCAGGCGCGGTCGCCTCCACCCTCCAGCCTCGGCCTGGCTCAGCTTCGATTTTCAGATCGCCGCCTGCTGCGGCCATGCGCTCTCGCATGCCGCGCAGACCAAATCCCGAACCAGGGCGCGGATCAGCGGGCCCCGCGCCGCCGTCATCGTCGATCCGCACCCGAACCAGACCGGGCTCGGGCGCCGACAGAGCCACCGTCACGGCCTTTGGCCGGGCATGTCGCATGGCGTTGCTCAGCGCTTCCTGGGTCACGCGCCACAGGGCCTCGGCCTGCCGGGGCTCCAGCTCTTCATCGTCACAATCCAGATCCAGCTGAAAATCGATCTCGGGCCGTTTTTCGCGCCAGAAGTCCACCACATCGCCCAAGGCGGCGTGCAGACCCAGATCGACGGCGGGCGTGGGGCGCAGCTGGTTCAGCATTTCGCGCACCTGCCGCTGCATGTGGTCCACCGCGCTACGGATGGAGACCAGACGCTCGCGCGCCTCGTCCGCGCGGCCCTCCTGTGACAGGCGTTCGGCCAGTGTGGCGTCCAGATTGACAGCGAACAGATAGGGCCCGATCTCGTCATGAAGGTCCCTTGCGATTTCTGCGCGCTCCTCGTCCTGCAGGGTCAGAAGCTGCTCCTCCAGACTGCGGTTGCGGCGGTCAATATCGGCCAGCCGCACCGCCATGGCGTTGAAGCCGGAGGTCAGGTGGGCCAGCTCTGACACGCCGCGCGGCGAGGCCCGCACGCCGTAATCGCCAAGTCCAATCCGCTGGAACGCGTCTGACAGCCGCGACAAAGGGGCAAGGGCGGTCCCGATCAGGGCGTAGATGGCGGCCGCGCCGATCAGGCTGAAGACCGCAAAGGCGGCCATGATGCGGGTCAGTTCGCTCCAGGCGTCTGCCAGATCATTGGCGTCCACCACCTCCACCCTGACGGTCTCGCCCTGCGCGCCGGCGGGCGCCAGATCAAGCGAGGCGATATCGGTGCGCATCCAGCGCGCAAACCAGAGCGGCGCCGGGCTGGCCGGGGTCTGGGGCCGCGACCGGACCATGATCCGACCCCGCGCGTCAAAGGCCGTCGCCCTGAGATGGCGCGATCCGTCGAAGGACAGGGTGAAGCGCATCAGGTCGCGAGCCGCATGGCCGGCGGTGACCATGTCGCCAAACGGCTCGGCTGCGCTTTGGCTGGCCCCCGCCAGCGCCGCCTGAAGCTCAGCGCGCAAACTGTCCCGCGCTCTCAGTCCCGCCAGCACCGCGCCGGACGCAAGGCTCAGCGACAGCGTCAGGCCCACCGCCGCCAAAACGCGCGCACGCAGAGAGATCAGGCCCGATTGTCGCTCCTCAGACACGCATGCTCCGCAAAACGGGCCAGATCGGGAATTATTCCCGACCAGATCGGGAAGCCGCCCCATATGACGCTCAAGCCCCAAGGCCTAAACCGAGTTCAACGTGTGCGGCAAGCGCTTCGTATTGTGAAGCGCGCCGTCCCGTCCAGTAAGCTTGTTTGTGGAGACGTTTATGTTGAAGACCAAGGCCGCCCTTCTGACCTCGGTCGCTGCATCGCTGCTGTTCACCGTCTCTACAGCCCAGGCTGACGACGCCGCAGATCAGGATCAGGCGGATCTGGTGCAGGCCGTGCAGGTCAATGCGCGTCTGAACGCCGCGCGCGACCAGATTCAGCCCGGCCTTGGCGCCTCGGTCTACACCATGGACGCCCAGGCCATTCAGGCCATACCTGGCGGCGACAATACGTCCCTGAACCAGATCGTGCTTCAGGCGCCGGGCGTGGCCCAGGACAGTTTTGGCCAGCTCCATGTGCGCGGCGAGCATGACGGCCTGCAATACCGTCTGAACGGCGTCATCCTGCCTGAAGGCCTCTCGGTCTTCGGCCAGGCGCTGAGCCCGCGTCTGGCCGGCAAGGTCGCGCTGATCACTGGCGCCCTGCCTGCCGAATACGGCCTGCGAACAGCGGGCATTGTCGACATCACCACCAAGGCGAAGTTCGAAAACGCGGGCAGCGTCGGCCTCTATGGCGGCGCGCATGGCGAGGTCCAGCCCAGCGTTGAATATGGCGCCAGCTCCGGCGACTGGAACAGTTTCGTCTCCGCCTCCTGGACCAGCGACGATCTCGGGATCGAAAATCCGACCCGAAGCGCGCGCGCCCAGCATGACCATACGGATCAGGTCCAGGGCTTCGCCTATCTGGAAAAGGTGATCAGCCCCCAAAGCCGCGCCTCTCTGATCGTCGGGGCCTCGGTCAGCCGGTTTCAGATTCCCAACAACCCTGGCCAGACACCGGCGATCTTGACGGGCGCAAACGGCCTTCAGCCGCTCGATGTCAATGGCCAGACCACCTATGCCAGTTCGGCCTTGAACGAGACGCAGAAGGAGGCGACCCACTACGCCGTCGCCAGCTATCTCTACACGACGGACCGCCTGACGACCCAGTTGTCGCTGTTCGGGCGCTATTCGACGCTCGACTTCACGCCCGATGCCCTGGGCGACCTGCTGTTCAATGGCGTCAGCCAGACAGCGGCAAAGGCCAATACGGCGGGCGGTCTGCAATATGAGGCGGTCTATCACCTGAACGACAGCCACATTGTCAGGGGCGGTCTGGTGGCCGAACTCGACCGCTCGACCAGCCAGACAAGTTCCGCAGTCATCGCGCTGGCGCCCAGCGGCGCGCAGCTCAGCACGGCCCCGCAGACCATCGTCGACAACAGCGCCAAGGACGCCCAGACCTATAGCGCCTATCTGCAGGATGAATGGACGCTGACCGATGGCCTGACCCTGAATTACGGGCTGCGCTATGACGCCTTCACAAGCTACCGCTCCGAAAATCAGGTGAGCCCGCGCATCAATCTGGTGTGGAAACCCCTGGCGGGCACGGCCCTGCACGCCGGATATTCGCGCTATTTCTCTCCCCCGCCATTCGAACTGGTCGGATCATCCACGATCCAAAAATTCGTCGGCACGACCGCCGCCTCTCCGGGCTTGCAGGATACGACGCCCCTGGCCGAGCGCGCCAACTATTACGATGTCGGCGTGGAACAGACCGTGCTCAAGGGTCTGACCGTGGGCCTTGACACCTATTACAAGACATCGCGCAACATGATCGACGAGGGCCAGTTCGGCGCGCCGATCATCCAGACCCCGTTCAACTACGCCCAGGGCGTACAGTACGGGATGGAGCTGTCGTCCAGCTATGTGAACGGGCCGCTCTCGACCTATGCCAACCTCGCCTATGGTCAGGCGCGCGGCAGGGACATCATCACCAGCCAGTTCAATTTCGCACCGGCCAACCTTGCCTATATCGCCAGTCACTACATCTATCTGGACCATGCCCAGCGCTATACCGGCTCGGCTGGCGCGGCCTATCACACGGGCGCAACCGTGCTGAGCGGCGACCTGATCTATGGCAGCGGCCTTAGGCGCGACGGCGACGTTCCCAATGGCCGCTCCCTCGCGCCCTATGCTGTGGTCAACCTGTCGGCCAGCCACGCATTGACGCTGGCGGGACTTGGCTCCTGGCAGGCGCGGATCGACCTGATCAACGCCTTCGACAAGATCTATGAGATCCGCGACGGCACCGGCATCGGCGTCGGCGCCCCGCAGTTCGGCGCCCGTCAGGGCCTGTTCTTCGGTCTGAAGCGGGACATCTAGGCCCCCAGCCTAGAACAGCTTCTTGTCGATACTGGTATAGGGGCGCAGGCGGCACTCTCCGGTGAAAAGATCCACCGAGACCAGATCGTCATCCAGGGTGATGCGATGCTCGTCCTTGAGGTGAGCGGTCTTGCGGCTGATGAGGATGGTTCGGTTTTCAACCACCGGACCAGTCGGTCTGGGCTTGGCGATCAGTTGCAGTTCATCATCGGTGAGCTTTAACTCTCCCGGCGTCTCACACGTATCTTCGCACCATCGCTTGGCGGTCAGGTCAATGCGCAGATGACGCCGCCCCACCTTTCGTGGATGCTTGGCCATGTGGGTGATGACGCAATCAAGATCAAACCGCGTCGGCGCAGGCCTGTCCTCGCTACGCGCGGCGCAAGCCAGAGCCAGGCTCAAACAGCCGGCCGCAACACCGCACCGTCTCCCCAGCCTACCATATCCAGTCCGCATCAGACGCTCCGGGCCGACGGCGATTCGTCCGTCAGCTTAGCATGACTGAAGAAGGCGTCCGTCCCGTCGAACGCCAAGGCCCTGACAGATTCAAATGGATCGACCCGGGGTCAAGATTTTTCCATGGTGGTTTGTCTGGGCCGAAAATCCGGTTTCCACTTCGTCCCGACAAACCCTAGATAGGAGGGATGAGCATCAGACTCACCTACGGGCCGATTGACGCCCCCGCTGAACTGGCGGCTTTCCAGGCGACACTGTTCGCCCAGGGCGCCGACGCCGGCGCCATTGTCAGCTTCACGGGCCAGGTCCGCATCGACGGCGGCGCGGTTGAGGCGCTGGAGTTGCAGGCCTATCCCGGGTTCACCGAAGCCTCTATCGAGCAACTGGCGCGGCAGGTCGCCCAGGACCGGGGACTGCAGGCCTTCAGCATTGTCCACCGGGTCGGCCACGTGGCGCCGGGCGAAACCGTGGTCTTTGTGGCTGCGGCCAGCGCCCATCGCCGGGCCGCCTTTGACGGCGCAGACCAGCTCATGGACTATCTGAAAAGCCGCGCGCCCTTCTGGAAAAAAAGCATCGAGCGGGACGGCGCGCGCTGGATCGAACCTCGGGCGGAAGACTATCAGGACGCCACCCGCTGGGACGCGTCAAAGGAGACATCACCATGACCCTGCCTATCGGCGGCCGTATCGACGAGACCCTGACGATCACGCCCGTGCGCGTTGCGGTTCTGACCATTTCCGACACGCGGGATGAGGAGAGCGATACGTCTGGCCAGATCCTGATCGACCGCGCCACGGCCGCGGGCCACCATGTCGCCGACCGCGCCGTCGTGCGAGACGTGGTGGACGAGATCCGCGCCAAGGCGTTGCAATGGGTGCAAAGCGGGACAGTCGACGTGATCCTGACCACAGGCGGTACGGGCCTGACCGGACGCGACGTGACGCCGGAAGCGCTGCAGCCTCTGTTTGACAAGACCATCGACGGCTTTTCGGTCATCTTCCATCTGGTCTCCTATCAGAGCGTAGGCCTGTCGACCCTGCAGTCGCGGGCTCTGGCCGGGATCATCAGGGGCGTCTTTGTCTTCTGCATGCCCGGCTCCAACGGCGCCGTCCGCGACGGCTGGGACAAGGTGATCAGCGCCCAGCTGGATAGCCGTCACCGGCCCTGCAACCTGGTGGAGCTGATGCCCCGCCTGATGGAAGTCTGACGTGGCGGAGGGACTGACCCATATCGACGCCGAAGGCCGCGCCCGGATGGTGGATGTGACCGACAAGGCCGCTACGGTGCGCATCGCAGTGGCGCAAGGGCGCATCCTGATGGCTCCCGCCACACTGGCGCTCGCCCTGTCGGGCCATGGCGCCAAGGGCGATGTGCGCGCCGTCGCCGAAATCGCCGGCGTGATGGCCGCCAAGCGCACCTCTGACCTGATCCCCATGTGCCACCCTCTGGCCTTGTCGTCCGCCAAGGTCGAGGTCAGCGCGCTGGCCGACGGATCGGGCCTTGGCGTCACGGCGCGGGTCAAGACCACCGGGCCGACCGGTGTGGAGATGGAGGCCCTGACCGCCGTCTCGGTCGCCTGTCTCACCCTCTATGACATGCTCAAGGCCGCGGACAAGACCATGACCATCGAAGGGGTCGGGCTCGTCTCCAAGACCGGCGGCAAGTCCGGCGACTGGACACGGTCCAGCTGATGGCGGGCATCAGGCTTTTAAGCGTCGAAGAGGCGCGGGCGCGCATGCTCGCCCAGGCTCGGCCCTTGCCGACGCAGGACGTCCCCGTGGGCGTCGAGGCTCTGGATCTCGTGCTCGCCCAGACCGTGACCGCGACGCGGGACCAGCCTCCCTTTCCCGCCGCTGCGATGGACGGTTACGCGGTGGCCGCAGGCGGGCTGACCGATAGTCCCCAGACCCTGAAGGTCATCGGCGAAAGCGCCGCCGGGCGAGGCTTCGGCGGCGCTGTGGGCGAGAGCGAAGCGGTGCGGATCTTCACCGGCGCGCCTGTTCCGTCTGGCGCGGCCTGGGTCGTGCCGCAGGAGAACGCCCGCCGCGATGCTGACCGGGTGGAGATCGCACCCCGGGACCAGAGCAGCGCCTATATCCGCGCCCAGGGCGTGGACTTCAGATCCGGCCAGATCCTGCTGTCGGCCGGATCGCGGCTCGACCCCTGGCGGATCGGACTTGCGGCGGCCGCGGGCCTGGGCCTGGTCAGCGTTCACCGTCGTCCGCGCGTCGCGGTCCTGTCCACAGGCGAGGAACTGGCGGCGGCCGGAGGTCCCGTCGGCCCGGACGAGATCTATGATTCAGGCTCTCCCGCCTTGAGCGCCCTGATCACGAAGTGGGGCGCCGTCGCGATCCGGCTCGCACCTGCGGGGGACAAGGCCGACGACATCGCCCATGCTTTGCGAGATGTGGCGGCGGATCTGGTCGTGACGATCGGCGGCGCATCGGTCGGCGATCATGATCTGGTCAAGCCTGCGATGGGCCTGCTCGGACTTGAGCTGAAGGTCGAGAGCGTCGCCGTCCGCCCCGGCAAGCCGACCTGGTTTGGCCTGCTGGGCGATGGACGGTTGGTCCTGGGTCTGCCGGGCAATCCCGCCTCGGCGCTGGTCTGTGCGGAACTGTTCCTCAAACCTCTGCTCGACGCGATGCAGGGGGTCGAGGCGCCCGAGCCGCGCCTGATCCATGCCCGAACGACGCAAGCCCTGCCCGCCAATGGCGGTCGGGAGCACTGGATGCGCGCAAGCCTGTCCTATGGCCCGGATGGAGCGCTTCTGGCGACGCCGCTCAAGGATCAGGACAGCTCGCTTCTCACCGTCTATTCGGCGGCGGACGCGCTGTTGCGTCGTTCTGTGAATGCATCGGGTGCGGCGCCTGGAGACGTGGTGCAGGCGCTGCCTTTACAGCGCGCCTGAGTCACAGGGTTTTCCGATCAAGCGGCCACCGGCTCTTCGAAGAAAATGCTCTGATCATATAGGTTTATGAGCAAAATCGGATCCAGTCGGATCGGATTTTGCTCCAGGGCCTGTCCTGTCCAGACGGCGTCGAACCGGCCCGAGCTTATTCCAGGGTCGCTTGTCTGCCGGAAAAACCGGACACCGCGGTTCCTGACAAACTCTAACCGTCGCGGAGCTTGCGCGTCAGGATTTCGATGTCCTGGGTCAGGCCCGCATCCGTGGCCTTGAGTTCCTCAATTCGGCGCACCGCGTGAAGCACGGTGGTGTGGTCGCGACCACCGAACCGACGCCCGATGTCGGGATAGGAGCGGGTGGTAAGCTGCTTGGCGATATACATGGCGGTCTGGCGCGGCCGCGCCACAGAGCGGGTGCGCCGTTCAGACAGGAGATCGTCCTTCTTGAGGCCGTAATGTTCCGCCACAGCCCGCTGGATGTCATCCACCGTGACGCGACGATCTCCGCCAGGCTTCAGATGCGGGCGAAGGTAATTGGCGGCTTCGTCCAGTGTCAACTGCCCCAATCGCTCGCCCGCGCGGGCCACCAGAGTGTTCAGACCGCCTTCAAGCTCACGCACCGAGTCCGGGAACCGGTCCGCCAGAAACTGCAGCACGTCCGGCCGCGCGCGGCCATCCACGCCCAGCGATTCCGCCAGTTGCGGCAGCTTGCGCTGGACAATGCCCAGACGCAGCGAGCGATCTGCTGGTTCTATTCCACAAATAAGGCCTGCACCCAGATGTGAGCGCAGACGCCCGTCGATCTCCGCAATGGCCGATGGAGGACGGTCGGCGGAGAAGACCACCCGACGCCCCTCGCCCATCAAGGCGGTGAGGGTGTGGAACAGCTCCTCCTGCGAGGACTTCTTCCCACCGATGAAGTGGACGTCATCGATCAGCAACAGGTCAGCGGTGCGCAGTTCGTCCTTGAAAGAGGCGCCGCTGCGCTCCATCAGCGCCTTGACGAAGGTGGACAAAAACCGCTCCGCCGTCAGATAGACGATCTTGGCCTCAGGGCGCAGACGTTGCGCTTCCCAGGCGATGGCGTTCAACAGATGGGTCTTGCCCAGCCCGTAAGGGCCGTGGAACAGCACCGGATTGAAGCATCCGTCCGACCACTGGGCCACCCGGCGCGCCACATTCAATGCAAATTCATTGGTGGGGCCCGCCACAAAGGTGTCGAACGTATAACGCTCTTGCAGGCCGTTGATGCGTGCGCCGTCCAGCCGCGCCGGATCGGTCGCACGAGGCGCGGCCACGGACAATGCCGCCGCGCCGTGCTGAGCGGCGGCGCGCAAAGCCGGCGCCGCTTCCGTCGCCCGATAGGCGCCGATAGAGGGGGCGCCAGTCGCCTTGGCGCTTTCACCGGTCTCGACTTCAAATTCAACTCTGGATTTAAGATCCAGTCCACGATGTTCTGGATCGTGCTGGGCCCAAAGTTCTCCCAGACGGCGCCAGGCGTTGCGGCGGATCCAGTCGCGCGCCAGTCCAGTCGGGGTAACGACCACAAGACGTCCGCCACGGCCCTGACGCAGATTGGCCTGAGCAATCCAGGACCCAAATGTATCCTCACCCAGCTCTGACTTCAAAGCACTGCAGGCCTTGATCCAGGCACTGGTCGCGGCCACGCCGTCTCCTGTGTTGAACGATCGGTTGCCGACGCTGATAGATCCGTCCACTTCAGCCGCCTCCTTGTTCAAAACAGTCGCCATAATCACCCACCTAGAATTGAATTCTCAAACCACTGGTCTTCCGTCGCGCGAAAAAAGTTCCGCGCCGTCAGAATACAGAAAGCAAAAGGCCCCACACCCAGCGGTTGTCTAGCCGCCGTGTGTCCGTATCAAGAACGAAGTCGTTGATGACTTTAGAGTAGCTTCCGACCTCCCACGGTCAACCGCATTGTTTGGTCCCGAAGGCGGATAAATTTGTTGACACGGCCAACCCCTCGACAGGCTTGAACTTTTACCTTTCGCCTGTCTGGTGCGACCTTTTCGCTTCATTGGTTAGCTTGAGCCAAACAGAAAAAGCCGTGCGGACGCATTGGCCGCACGGCTCAAACCTATCAGGAATTCTGAATTGAGGGCTTAGTCGCCTGAAGGCAAGGGCCGGGTCGCTTACGCGGCCGCGAGCTTCTTCAATTGGGCGGCGAGGCGAGACACCTTCCGGGAACCGGTATTCTTGTGGACGACGCCCTTAGACACTGCGCGCATCAGTTCGGACTGGGCGACCACGAAGGCCTCGCGAGCGACAGCAGCATCGCCAGCGGCGACCGCCTCTTCGAACTTGCGCAGGAATGTGCGAACGCGCGAACGACGCGCCTTGTTCACTTCAGTGCGACGTTCGATCTTGCGGATCGCCTTCTTGGCGCCGGGATTATTGGCCATTGGCTTTAGGAACCCAAATGTCAGACGCACCCGACCTGATGGCCGGGCGGGTAAATCGGAAGAGCGCGGGTATACTGAAACAAGGGACGTCCGTCAACGCGGGAAACAGCGCTTCCGGCGATTGATCGCTAATCGTCCATCAGATCCATAAGACCTTCAGGTCGAGCGCCTTCCACGGCGGCGGACTTGATCACCGCATAGACAGCCTTCCCGACGTCCAGAGACAGGGCCTGAACAGCGTCCTGCGTCACGTTGGACAACAGGACCGCCCCCCGCCCCAACACCAGGCGAACGCTGACCACGCCATCGCCAAGCCCGGTCATGGCCGTAATATGCGCGGGCAACACATTGCGCGCGGAAAGATTGGCGGGGCGCTCCCCCGTCGCCAGCATGACATCCCGCGCCAGCACCACCAGTCGCACGGACGATCCCAGGGCCGCCTCCATCGGGGCGGTGATCAAATCACCCGCGGCTGTCCGGACAAGGCTGTAGCCCTGCGACACGCCTGCCAGCACGCCGTCCAGTCGGACAGCCGCGTCGGATCGGCGATTGATCAGGGGACAGGACTGGGCCACTTCCCAGACCGGCCCCGCCGCAGCCACTGCGCCGGCGTCGAGCACGACGATCCGATCCGCCAACCGCACCACTTCCGACAGGCTGTGCGTGACATAGAGGGTCGGGATGGAAAAGGCCTCGGTCAGTCGCGCAAGATAGGGCATGGCCTCAAGACGCCGCGCATGGTCCAGCGCCGCCAGGGGCTCGTCCATCAGCAAGAGGCGCGGCTGGGTCAACAGGGCGCGGCCCAGCGCAACCCTCTGTCGCTCGCCCCCCGACAGCCCCGAAGGCCTGCGCCCCAAAAGCCCCGAAAGCGCCAGGACGGAGACCACATCGTCAAGCTCAGCCACACGCTTTCGGCCTAGGCTGCGACGTGCGCCATATTGAAGGTTGTCCCTGATGCTCATATGGGGGAACAGGCGCGCATCCTGAAAGACCCAGCCGACGCCGCGCGACTCCATGGGCAGGTAGGCGGCGGAGGCGGTGTCGGACCAGACCTCGTCGCCCAGCACGATCCGGCCCGCATCCGGTCGCAACGCCCCGGCGATGAGCGACAGAAGCGTCGTCTTGCCGGCTCCGGACGGGCCAAAAACGGCGGTGACGCCGGGTCCCGCCGCGAATGACGCCGATAGCCGGAAATCGCCCGACCTGTGGGTGATGTCCACAGCCAGCATCTTCAGGTCTGGCTCCACAGACGCACGCGCCGCGCCAGTCGGTCGGCGACCAGCAGAGCGGCTGCGGCGACAGCGAAGGACAGGAACGCCAGACGTGTCGCGGTCGCCTCGCCGCCCGGGGTCTGGAGGGCGGCGTAGATGGCCAGAGGCAGGGTCTCGGTCTCGCCCGGCGCATCTGCGGCAAAGGTGATGACCGCGCCGAACTCGCCCATGCAGGCGGCAAGGCCGGTCACCGCCGCCGCCAGCACGCCGGGCGCCGCCAATGGCAGGGTGATGCTGAAGAACCGGTCGAGGGGACGGGCGCCCAGACTGCGTGCTGCGACCTCAAGCCGCGGATCGGCGGCGTCCAGCGACAGGCGCACCGTACGGACCATCAGGGGGAAGGCCATCACACCCGCCGCAAGCGAGGCGCCGGCGGACGTGAAGACCAGCCTTACCCCCAGATGGGCCAACCAGCCGCCGACGGGCCCTTGGACGCCGAACAGGAGCAACAGGCCAAACCCGACCACCACGGGCGGCAGGACCATGGGGGCGTGCACCAGAGCGTCCAGGAGTCCGCGACCGGGAAACCGCCCGCGCGCCAGCAGCCAGGCGACGCCGACGGCCAGAGGCAGGGCGACCGCCACGGCCCGACACGCCACGACAAGGCTGACCAGTACAGCGGTCCAGTCCTGCGGCGTCAGCCCGAGCATGGCGCGCTGCGTCCGGTCAGTTCGGCGCCGGGGGGCGTCGGTCGGGTCGCGGGGCCCTGCGGCGTCGGGGCCGCCGGACCGGGCGCCTCGGACGCCGGCGCCTCTGGCCCGGTCGTGTTCAGAAGATCAGCAATCGGATCCGTCACGCCGCCTTCTGGTGCATTGGGTCCGGCCGGAATGGACCGAACCGCCACATGAGGCAGGGCCTGAGCCATGAAGGCGCGCCAGATGTCGGTCGGCGCGGTTCCGCCCGTTATCCGGTGCATGGGCGTATTGTCGTCCTTGCCGACCCAGACGGCGGTGACGAAGCCGCCTGTATAGCCGATGAACCAGGCGTCCTTGTAGTCGCTGGTCGTGCCGGTCTTGCCCGCCAGGTCATAGCCCGGCAACCGCGCCCGCGCGCCGGTTCCCGTTATCACCACCTGCCGCAGCATACGGTTCATATAGCTCAGGGGCGGATTGCCGATCACCGACACCAGCTGATCAGCCTTGTGCTGATACAGCACCTTGCCGTCCGTGGTGCGGATCCGCTCGATCCCATAGGCGGTGGCCTGATTGCCGCCATTGGAGAAGGCGGCATAGGCCTGAGCCATCTCGACCGGACTGACTTCGACCGCGCCCAAAGCCATGGAGGGGTCAAGCCCGATGGGCGACATCACCCCCAGCCTGTGCGCGACGCGGGCGACATTGTCGCGGCCCACCTCGTCCGCCAGCCGCGCCGCCACGGTATTGATGGACTGGGCGAGCGCGGTCTCGAGCGTGATCTGGCCCAGATATTTCTTGGTGTAGTTCTGCGGGGTCCAGCCATTGATGGTCACCGGCTCGTCCACCACCTGCACATCGGGCGTCCGCCCCGCCTCCATGGCGGCGAGATAGACGAAGGGCTTCCAGCTGGAACCCGCCTGACGACGCGCATCGGCGGCGCGGTTGAACTGGCTTTCGGCGTAGTTCACGCCGCCCACCATGGCGCGAACGCGCCCGGACCCGTCGAGCGCGACCACCGCAGCCTGCTGCACGCCCGCCTTGGCGTCTCGCTGCACCACGGCGGCGGCGGCGGACGAGGCCAGGGCGTCCAGGGGCAGGTCGAGCGTCGTCTCCACCACCATGTCCTGCTGCGGCTGACCAACCAGCTGGCGCACCTGCTGGTCGACCCAGTCGATGAAGTACTGGGCGTGCTGACTGGCCAGGGTGGGGGACACATTCACCGGATGCTGGAAGGCGTCCGCCCGCTGGGCCGAGGTGATGGCGCCGGTCTGGACCATCTTGTCCAGCACGATCGTGGCGCGCCGAGCGGCGCGTTCGCGATCCGAAATGGGACTGTAATGGGTGGGGGACTTCAGCAGTCCCGCCAGGATCGCCACCTCGCCCACCGACAGCTTTGACGCCGGCTTGTTGAAATAGCGCTGGGCGGCGGCCTCGATGCCATAGGCGCCCGCGCCGAAATAGACGCGGTTCATGTAGAGGGCAAGGATCTCCTTCTTGGAGAACCTGTGTTCCAGCTCCACCGCCAGGATCACTTCCTGAATCTTGCGCTTCACATTCTGGTCCGGCGTCAGGAACAGATTGCGGGCAAGCTGCTGGGTGATGGTCGAGGCGCCCTCTGCGGCGTGACCGTGGCGCAGGTCAGTGACCACCGCGCGCATGATGCCGATCAGGTCAAAGCCCAGATGGTGGTAGAAGCGCCGGTCCTCGATGGCGACAAAGGCCTCGGGCACATAGGGCGGCATCTCGTCTATCTTCACCGGCGGCGCATATTGACTGCCCCGCACGGCGATCAGTCCGCCGGAGCGGTCCAGATAGCTGATCGAGGGTTGGCGCTGAATCTCATACAGGCGCGAAATATCCGGCAGGCCCTGCGCAAAATAGATCAGGGCGGCCACGCCGGCTATGGCGACCCACACGCCCAGTATGGCCGCAGCATAGAGCGCCTTCATGTAGGGGCTGGTCGGGCGTCCAGCCGCCGGACGGGGCGTCCTGCCTGGGCGTCGCCCTCTTGGGGCGCCGCCGCCGCCGCCGCCCGCGTTTGAACTGGTCATCGATAGTCTCTCAGCTCCCCGCGCGCCCATCTTCGGCGCGATCCAGCAAACCACCGCCTTGGCCAGACTTAACCCTGTTCGCGCCGGATTGCGAATAGGGGCAAGAACCGGCCTTACGCAGATCGGGCGCGTCTAGCAGACTGACGCGCACAGGTACACGCACACGTTCACCCGAGCCCGCGCCTACTCATCGGGCATGATGATATGGGGCGCGTCCGGCGGACGGAACTCGAACAGTCCGATATCCAGAGCCCGCTGAGGCCCCTCCGGTCGCAAAGGCTGTTCGGCCAGGGCCCGCAGGACCGCATTCTCTAGCCCGCCAGCCTCGGGATCGCGGCGCACCTTTCGCGCGGATTTGGACGGGACCGGCGCGGGCGCGCCGCCAACCCGCCAGTAACGAATGGACAGCCGCCAAGCCGTGGCCGGTCGGGCTTCAGCATCAGGCTGGGGCCAGCGGCGACCGTCGCGAAACACGGGCTTCACGGGCGGGACTGGGACTGTGCGCCCTTTCCCCGGCGCAGCGCCAACCACGGGCAGGATCGACCACCAGCCGCTTTCACCGGGGGGAAGTCTTGCGGCAAGGCCCTGCGTCGCCGCTTCAGGACTTGGCCAGGCGGGACCGACCCATTCGGTGATGAACTCCACAATCTGGGCGCCTGCGAGGGCCGCCGCCTCCCGTTCCCGCACGGCGAAGCCGAGGGGCGAGGCGAGCGCGAGATCAGCATTGGGCGCGACGGGATATTGCAACGACATGGCGACAACATAGGCCATGCGCGGCGTCAGGTCATGAGGCATTGCGCCGACTTGCATCGATCATGAAGCTCTGGCACGGCGCATGGCATGGAAATGATCCCCACACTTGGCCTGACTGCGCTGAGCGCCGCGTTCACCGCCTTTTGCGGCTGGCGAGGGGCGCGGCCGCCGGATTTCAGCAAGGGACCCAGACTGGCGCCCTGGCGGTTCCTGATGGTTCTGGGGGCGACGGCGACCCTGATCCTGACGGTCCACATCCTGAATCTTGTGGGTGTGGCGACGGGACGGACCTGAAGCCCGTCCCGAAGAGGTCAATAACCGCCGAGACTGGCGTAGCGATCCCGGTGATAGGAGGAGGAGCCATAGAGCGCCTCCGCCACGCGGGCGCGCTTCATATAAAGACCCGCATCATGGACATCGGTCATCCCGATGCCGCCATGCATCTGCACCATTTCAATGGACGCCAGATGCAGGGTGTCATTCGCCTTGGCCTTGGCCAGAGACACAAGCGCACTGACGTCCTTGTCCCCCGCATCAATCGCATCCAAGGCCGCCTCAACGCAGGAGCGGGTCAGCTCCAGCTCGGTGAACAGCTTGGCCGCCCGGTGTTGCATCGCCTGGAACGAGCCGATCAACTGGCCGAACTGGGTGCGGGTCTTGAGATAGTCGAGCGTCACCTCAAAGGCCTGGGAGGCGGTTCCCAGCATCTCGGCCGCCAATGTCGCGGTCGCGCGGTCGAGCGTGGGGGCCAGCACGTCCCAGCCCTTGTCCACCTCGCCCAGCACTTCGGCCGGCGTCGCCTCAAAGGTCAGGTCCGCATGGGCGCGATTGTCGATGGCGTGGAGCGGCAGCGCGCTCAAGCCCCGGGCGCCCTTGTCCACGAGAAACAGCGTCATCCCCGCCGTCTCGCCCGGTGCGCCGCCGGTTCGGGCCGCCACGACCAGCAGGTCAGCGCCCGCCGCGTCAGGAACGAAGCGCTTCTGGCCCGTGAGCACATAGCCCGCGCCGGACTTTTCCGCCTTCAGCGCCACGCTGGCGGGATGGTGATGCGCCGTCTCATCGACCGCCAGAGCCGCCGTGACGTCGCCCGCGGCGATGCGGGTCAGCCAGGCTTGCTTCTGGGCGTCGGACCCGCCCAGCAGCAGCGCAGAGGCCGCCGCCGCCGCTGTGGCGTGCAGGGGCGAGGCCGTCAGCGTGCGTCCCGTCTCCTCCAGCACAACGCCCAATGAGCGATAGCCGAACTCCGATCCGCCAAAGACTTCCGGGATCACGACGCCGGTCCAGCCCATTTCGGCCATGTCCTTCCAGGCGCCCGGCTCATAGCCCGACACCCAGGCGCCCGTGTCCCGCAGCTTGCGCAGGCTCATCGTGGGCGCCTTGTCCGCGACCCAACCCTTGGCCGCGTCGCGAAGCATGATCTGTTCTTCTGTCAGCAATGCCATCTGTGCGCGCTCCTACTGATGGTCCATCAGGCCGAGCACGCGCTTGGCCACCACATTGAGATTGATTTCCGAGGTGCCGCCCTCGATGGAATTGCCCTTGGAGCGCAGCCAGGCCCGGGTTTCGCGCACATTGCGGCTGTCAAAGCCCGCGCCCTCCCAGCCCAGACCGTCCGCGCCCATGGCCTCCAGCATCAGTTCATGCTTGTGCTGATTGAGGGTCGCCGCAGCATATTTCAGAATCGAGGCCGCAGGGCCAAGACCCTTGCCGCCCTTGGCCTCCAGCTCCACACGACGCACGGTCAGCGCGAAGGCGCGGGCGTCCATCCTGTGCGCCGCCACCCGACCGCGCAGGTCGCCATCGGCGATCTTGCCGTCAACCGAGCCGACATGGGCCAGGGCGACCTCTTCAAGCTCAAGCCCCGCCGCGCCGCCAAAGCCGCCCGCCGAGATGTTCTGGCGTTCAAACTGCAAAAGCCGCTTGGCGATGTCCCAGCCGCCGTTCAGCCTGCCCACCATCTGCGACTTGGGGACCTTCACGTCCGAGAAGAAGGTCTCGCAGAAGGGGCTTTCGCCGGAGATCAGCTTGATCGGCCGCGCCTCCACGCCTGGCGTGGACATGTCGAACAGCACGAACGAAATGCCTTCGTGTTTCCTGGTCGTGTCCGTGCGCACCAGACAGAAGATCCAGTCGGCCTGATCCGCGTAGGAGGTCCAGACCTTCTGGCCATTGATCAGGAAATGATCGCCCTTGTCCTCACAACGGGTTTGCAGACCCGCAAGATCCGACCCGGCGCCCGGCTCGGAATAGCCCTGACACCAGCGGATTTCACCCCGCACGATACGCGGCAGATGCTCGCGCTTCTGGTCCTCATTGGCGTATTCCAGCAGCACCGGACCCAGCATCCAGACGCCGAACGAGAAGAGCGCCGGACGCGCCTTGATGCGCGCCAGTTCCTGCTCCAGCACCCGCGCCTGGGCGCCGCTCAGGCCGCCGCCGCCATATTCCTTCGGCCAGGTCGGCGCGGTCCAGCCCTTTTCGGCCATGCGGTCGAGCCAGAGTTTGGAATCCGGATTCTTCCACTTGAACTTTCGACCGCCCCACGGCGTCTCCTCCGCCGTCAAAGGCGTGCGCATGGAGGCCGGGCAATTGGCCTCCAGCCAGTCCCGCGTCTCTGTCCGGAAAGCATCAATCTCCGCGCCGAAATCGGCCATCGGCCACTCCCATGATGTATTTGACTTATCTGCGATCAGTTTACCGCGTCATGCGGGTTTGTGGAGAGGGAGAAATAGGGCGCGGCGTCAAAAGCTGACGCCGCCATTCAGGTCATCGCCCCTCCTCCCGCGAGAAGGGAAGGGCGCTCAATGTCTAGGCGGGACCCACGCAGAAGACGCAGACCTTGTTGCCATCGAGATCACGGAAATAGGCGCCATAGAAGCCGTTGGGATCGTCGCCGCGGATACCCGGGGCGCCTTCGTCGGTTCCGCCCGCAGCCAGAGCCGCAGCATGAACCTGATTGACCATGTCGCGATTGGCGGCGCCAAACGCGTTCATGGCGCCGTTGCCGACGCTGGCGGCGTTTCCATCGCCCGGCTTTCCAATGGCGATGAACGGAGGCGCGCCGCTCGGACCGGAAAACCAGAATCGATGCTCCGACCGATAGGCTTCCACTGGCTTGCCGCCCAGCATCGTCATCAGGGGCGTATAAAAGGCTTCAGCCTTTTCGACGTCGTTCGTGCCGATCATGGTATAGGCTATCATATTGAAACTCCTATGTTTTGATGCATATCGCGCCTATCGCGAGGGATCAAAAAACGGCTTGTCTCCCGCTATGGTCACGCGCTCCATGGTGCGGACCTGGGGGAAATAGTCGGATGCGGCATAGTGCTGGCTGGATCGGTTGTCCCAAAACGCGATGCAGTGGGGCGCCCAGCGGAAGCGGCACTGCCTTTCAGGCTCGGCGGCCTGGGCATAAAGGTGAGCCAGCAGCCAGTCGCTTTCCTTGGGCGACAGGCCGACAATGCGCGCGGTGAAGCCGGTGTTCACATAGAGCGCGCGACGTCCGGTCTCCGGATGGGTGCGCACCACCGGGTGGGTTTGCACCGGATATTTGGCCCGGAGCGCATCGGCGTCCGCACCCAGTCGCCCGGCGAAGACGCGCGCGATGTCGTGCTCGGCCTTAAGCGTCTCCACCCAGGCCTTCATGGCGGGGGACAGGGCCTCATAGGCGTCGTACATATCGGCGAACAGGGTGTCGCCGCCGACCGGCGGCAGTTCAATGGCGCGCAGGATGGAGCCGAGCGAGGGCTCCGGACGCCAGGTCACATCCGAATGCCAGGCGTTTTCACGACCGCGCGAATTAGGGCCATGGGTGATGCGCAACACCTCCGGGTCAACCTGATCCGCCGGCGTGGCGGGGTGTATCTCCAGCGGGCCGAACCTTCGGGCGAATGCGATGTGCTGAGCGCGGCTGATATTCTGGTCACGGAAGAAAATGACCTTGTAGGTCAATAGGGCCTGACGCAGATCGGCGATCATGGCGTCGTCCAGATCCTGCGCCAGATCGATCCCGTGGATTTCCGCGCCAATCAGCGGCGACAGGGGGCGGGTCTCGAAGCGGGTGAAGCTTGAAGCGGCGGGATGCTGGGTCACGGCTTTTCCTCCCGCCCGGTCATGTTCGCCGGGCCTTGCATTGAGACTAGTCATTCATCCGCAAAAACGGAACCGGCTTTAATACCCAGATGTCACGCCGGTCTTGGAAAGGCGCCCGCCCGGCTGAGAGCCGAAGGAGCGTCCTTGCCGAGCCTGTTCGCCACCCAGTTGGCGGCCGCGATCATGGCGTCCAGATCAAGGCCCGTGTCGAAGCCTGCCCGGTGCAACATGTAGATCAGGTCTTCCGAGGCTATGTTGCCCGTGGCGTTGGGGGCGAACGGACAGCCGCCAATGCCGCCGCAACTGGCGTCCAGCACGTCCACGCCCGCCTCGACCCCCGCATAGGCGTTGGCCAGACCCGTGCGGCGCGTATCGTGAAAATGCAGCCTCAGACGCGCCTTCGGGGCGACCGACCGCGCAGCCTCCACCCGGCGGCGCACGGTCCATGGATCGGCCACGCCAATGGTGTCGGCCAGAGCAATTTCCTCAACGCCGAGTTCGCCTATGGCCCGGACCAGGGCCGTCACCCGCGCCTCCGGCACCTCCCCGTCGAAAGGGCAGCCAAAGGCGACGGAGACCGTGGCCGTGATAGGCGGGCCCTCCTTGCGGCCACGCGCCACAATGGCGCCCAGCACGTCCATCTGTTCATTGGTCGAGGCGCCCTGATTGCGGACGCCGAAGCCGTCAGAGGCGCAAACGACCACATTGGCCTCATCGCAGCCGGCGGCGATGCAGCGCTCCCAGCCGCGTTCGTTCAGCACCAGACCAATCCGACGCCCGCCTGGCGCCGGCGCGGCCAGGCCCGCCATGATCTCCTCGGCGCCCGCCATCTGTGGCACGCGCTTGGGATTGACGAAGGAGACAGCCTCGATGCGCCGCACGCCGGCCGCTTCAAGCCTGTTGATAAAGGCGATGCGGTCTTCCACATCCAGCACGCGGGACTCGTTCTGCAGGCCGTCACGCGGCCCGACTTCGACGATTTCGATGCGACGGCCCATGGCCCGACCTCCCAAAATCTACGCCTAGCGGCCTGCGTCCGGCCTGGCGCGCCAGAGCGTCAGGGTCACAGGCTTGCCGCTGGAATAATTATATCCGCTCACCCGATCGACCGGTTCCGCCGCCACATGATCATGAGCGAGAAGCGCGCGGAAGACGGCGTCTTCGTGTTGCTCGACAAGTGCGGGCTGTTCATCGGCAAGACCGTCGACCGCCTCCTGCGCGTCCCCCAGATCTGTCGCCGTGCCCAACTGGAAGACAAGGCTCGGTTCGGCATAGCCCGCAACCACGACCGGCCCTTCGGTCACGCCGTCGCGTGGGTCCAGATCATGACGCGCGACCATTTGCGCCACGCGACGCGACGTCCAGAGCGGCTGCAGACGCGGCGCCAATGCGCCCGCCAGCGTCATGTGCAATGCGGCGCCCAGAATGATGGCGCAGGCCAGGGCCGGCTCGACCCGGCCCGGATGCTTTTGCAGGACAAGCATGGCGGCGGCGCCCGCCACGCCTGCCGCCAGCGCCAGAACGGCGCAGACCATCGCGATGCCCAGCCCCTCCGCCCCGGCGCCATAGGTCTGCTGCGCGGCCATGGCGAGCGCTGCAAACACAAACCCGACCAGTACGGACAGCCCGGCGCCGATCCAGCGGCTGATCCGTCCCACAGGCTGCTCCAGAGAGGCGACCATGAGCCAGGCCAGAGCGGCGTAGAGGGGCATGGTGTAGTGCACCAGCTTTGTCGGCGTCGCCTCGAACACCAGCCAGGAAGGGATCAGCCAGCAGGCGGCGAAGCGGATCATCGGCTCCCGCCGTCGCCGCCACAGGGTCGAAAGGGCTGCGGGCAGCAAGGCCGCCGCCGGAAAGATCAATAAGGGCGTCAGGAGCAGATGCAGCCCCGGCGGCGCCGCGTGGCCCTCATGCCCTCCCTTGAGCTTGGGCGCCAGATCGCCGCCGACCGCTGCGCCCCAGAACTTGCCGTCGGTGGAGACGGTGATCGCCGCCGCCCAGGGTCCGACCACCAGAGCGACCAGGGCCAGACCCCAGATCCAGCCCAGCCGCCTCGCCCATTTCAGATCCCGATCCACCGCCCACAGGCTCAACAGGGTCAGCATCGCCACCATGGGACCGATCGGCCCCTTGTCGATCAGGGCGACGGCCTGACCGATCCAGAACAGGAATTTCAATCGTCCGCCCATGGGCTGGCCACGTCGCGCCGCCAGATAGAGCCTCGCCAGCGCCGCCATCGACAGGGTGGTGGCGCCGCACAGCACCGCATCGGTCTTGGCGATGAAAGCCTCTGTCGACAACAGGATCGTTGCGCCCAGGAGCGCCCCCGCCAGGGCGCCGCGCCGGTCGCCGACAAAGGCGGCCGCTCCCCAGGCGCAGGCCGCAGCGGCGAGCATGGCGCCCAGCAGCGATGGCAGGCGATAGGGCTGGATGGCCCGGGCCTCGGCGCTGGAGGTGAGGGCCACGCTGGCGGCCTGCAGCCAGTGAATGCCGACCGGCTTCTTGTCGCGCGGTGCATCCTGATAGCGGATGTTCACAAAATCGCCGGTCTCAAGCATCTGCGCCGTCGCTTGGGCAAACCGCGACTCATCGCGATCCAGCGGCGGCAGGGCCAAAAGTCCGGGCAGGGCGCTGGCCAGCACCACCAGAGCCGCCAGAACCGGTCCGCGCCATCCATGGGCAAGCCGGTCCATGACGGCGGCCCATCTGGATGACGCGCCGCCATCCGGGGCGGCTTCTGGCGCCAGGGCGACGCTTGGCGGGGCGGGGTCGGCTTCGTTCATCCTGATTGCTCTTAATCCAGGTCTAAAGGCTTGGACAGCGCCTGACCGGCTCAGGGTTCGCCAAAGCGCGCAAAAGCCGCTAGAAGCCCGACCGACACCCCAATTCCGGCGCCAGAGTTCTGATGACTGAAGCTTCCCCTCACCCGCCGCTGGTTTCGATTGTCGTGCCCGTCTTCAACGAAGAGGGCGCCTGCGTCGAACTGGCGCGGGAAATCGCGACCGCCTTCACCGACATCGCTCACGAAATCGTCTTTGTCGACGACGCCAGCCGCGACCAGACCGTGGCGCGCCTGACGGACCTGCGCGCTGAGCTGCCGCAACTGCGGGTCCTGCGTCACGCCGCCAATTCCGGGCAGAGCCGCGCGGTGCGTTCCGGCGTCCTGGCGGCGCGCGGCGATGTGGTGGCCACGCTGGACGGCGACGGACAGAATGACCCCGCCGACGCGCCCAGACTGGTGCAACGCCTGATCGCATCCGGCTCAAGCCTGGGTCTGGTGGGCGGCTGGCGCGTCAAGCGGCAGGACAGCGCCGCCAAGCGCATCGCGTCCCGGCTCGCCAACGGCGTCCGCAAGCGCCTGCTGCAGGATCAGGCCGAGGATACCGGATGCGGGCTGAAGGTCTTTCGGCGCGAGGCCTTTCTGCGCCTGCCCTATTTCGATCACATGCACCGCTATCTGCCCGCCCTGATGATCCGGGAAGGCTTCGACGTCGCCTTTGAAGAGGTGAACCACCGCGCGCGCCTGACCGGCGCGTCGAAATACACCAATCTCGGACGCCTGATGGTCGCCTTTGCCGATATGCGCGGCGTCATGTGGCTCAACTCACGAGCGCGCCCGCCGGGTTCCGTGTCTGAGTTGTAAAAGACTGTGACATTATCGCGACAGCGTCGGGCGCACCCATGCGACCGGCTAGCGCCGCGCCGAACCCCGTGTCATATTGACACGTGCGGCTTTGGCGCGGCGACGACGGCCTTATTCTCGCGCAATTGCCGGAATTGCTGATCGAGTGGCAACTTAGACACTGAAGTGCAGCGTCGGCTTGTTATAAACGCTCAGTTCTTGGGGCAGCCGCTCCAGCGACAGGGCAAAGAGGGCTCTTGAAATGAAAAAAACTCTACTTTTAGGGGTGGCGCTATCAGCGGCGATGTTCGCCGCCGCCGCGCAGGCCGCTGCGCCAGATACCGGATGGTATGGCGCGCTGGACGTCGGGGCTCACTTCCCTGATCGGCTCCGGACCCAGTCCTCCGCCGTCGCCCCAGACGGCTCGGACTATAACTGGAATTTCGGCCTGGACACCGACTGGGTGGGTTTTGCCCGCATCGGCTACAAGGTGAACCCGAACGTACGCGTGGAGCTTGAAGGCGGCTATCGCCCGGCCGACATCACGCTGGTGACGGGTTATGAGCCCGGCCGCGCGGCGACCGAGCCCTATGGTCTTTGCGCGACAGGCGTGATCCGCACGGCCGCCGCGCCGACCTGCGGCAAGCCTGGCGGCCATTCCAATTCGACGACCGTACTGGCGAACGTCATCTATGACTTCATGCCGGATCGCGCGGTCAATCCGTTCCTGGGCGTTGGTCTGGGCGCCAATCAGGTCAGCACGAGCGTCAGCGGTCAGTTCGCCACCGTTCCTGGCGGCACGCCCGCCATTCAGAACCTGACAGGCTCCAGCGACAAGGTCGTCGTGGCCTATCAAGGCCTGGCCGGCCTGGCCTGGCATGCGACGGATCGGCTGTCGGTTGACCTGACCTATCGTTACCTCAAGGGCGGCGACGCCAAGTGGAACGTCACGGGTTCGGGCTCACTGCAACCCGGGTCATTCCGCGGTCGCTATACGGACAGCTCTGTGACGGTCGGCGTGCGTTACGCGTTCGGCGCCGCTCCCCCGCCGCCGCCGCCTCCCCCGCCGCCTCCGCCTCCGCCGCCGCCTCCGCCGCCTCCCCCGCCGCCGCCTCCGCCGCCGCCGGCGAAGACCTACATCGTCTTCTTCGACTTCGATAAGTCGAACCTGACGTCGGAAGCGCAGTCGACCGTCAGTCAGGCGGTTGCCGCGGCCAAGCAGCTTGGCTCGGTGCGCATCCAGGTCACCGGCCATACCGACACGGTGGGTTCGGACAAGTACAACCAGGCGCTCTCGATCCGCCGCGCCACGGCGGTGAAGGACGAGATGGTTCGTCAGGGCCTCTCCGATGGCGAAATCGCCATCGAAGGCAAGTCCTTCCACGATCCGATGGTGCCGACTGGCCCCAATGTCCGCGAGCCGAAGAACCGGCGCGCTGTCATCGATCTGGGCAGCTAAGACTTAGTCTGCTGAGAAATAAAAAGGGCCGGTCGCAAGACCGGCCCTTTTTTATTGCGCTGACGGCACCAGTGTTTGGCGCGCAGAATTTTGTGGCGTGAGAATGCCTAGCTTTTCTTGGCGAGCATTCGCGAGCTTAGAAAAGCTGGCACTAGCCGAGCGCAGCGAGGCTGGGAGCGATGAACTTCCGCTTTAGTGTGGAAAGTCGCTAGGTTGGTCGGGGCGGGCAGTCGGCATGATCGACGGGCCCGCGGCCACGCCCTGCAGGCCCACATCCACCTTGATCTGGCAGGTATCGACGGGCGTGGTTTCTTCAACCGGAACCCCGGCGACAAAATCTTCCAGCACCGGCTTGTCGGGCGCCAGCG